>DASVZX010000234.1:0-1819 GCA_036391435.1 Anaeromyxobacter sp.
TGGTCGCGCGGCCGGGCGCGGCCGGGCTCGGGGTGCTGCGCGTCGGCGGGCTCGGGCGGCGCGAGATCGGCGCGGTGTCCCGGGCGGCGGGCGGTGCGCTCGTCGGGACCGCCGACGGCGCCGTGCTGCGGGTCGACTGCCTCGACGGATCCCGAGAACGCGGCGGAGAAGCTCCGGGACCGGGCGCGGGCCTCGAATCGAGTGGCCAGCCGCTCAGCGGCGCGCGGCCACGTCGAGGTGGTCGGCGGCGCGCACGCCCGCCTCCCACGCGGCGGCCTGCGTCGGGAACGTCGACCCGGCCTCGCCGTCGTCGACGACGAAGGTCCAGCGGCCCTCGCTGACCTTCGAGACGCGCAGCGTGTGGACCCCGACGTGGAAGACCGTCGTGATCTTCTCGAGGGACGCGAAGCGGTCGATGGGCTGTTGCCGGGCCATGGAGCGGATCCTACGCTCTCGGTGAGAGCGGGAGAAGCGCCGTTCGCGGGCCCGGCGAGGGAGGCCCACATCGGCTACCATCGTCCTCCATCCGCGCGGCCGGGAGGATCGATGGGATACGTCGACGACAACCTGATGGCGGGCGAGCAGGTGAGGCACCGCACCCGGCTGCACTGGACGGTCTTCGTGTCGCTGAAGGCGCTCCTCACGCTGTTCATCGCGCCGCTCGTCGCGCGCGCCACGTCGGAGTTCGCCGTCACGAACCGGCGGGTGATCATCAAGGTCGGGCTCGTGTCGCGGAAGACCGTCGAGCTGAACCTCGAGAAGGTCGAGTCGATCGGCGTCGAGCAGACGATCCCCGGCCGGATCCTGGGGTACGGGACGATCGTCGTCGTGGGCACCGGCGGGACCAAGGAGCCGTTCACCCGGATCGCCGATCCGATGGGCTTCCGCCGCGCGGTGAACGAGGCGACGGAGGCGCTGCGGGCGCGGGGCGGAGGGGCCGCGGCGCGCTGACGCCACCCCGAACGTGCCACCGTCCGGGCCCGGCGATCCCCCGCCCGCCCCGGCGCCCGCGGGCGCGATCGCCCACGGGCACGCGTCGGCGCCGCGCCCGGCGCGCCTCAGTGGAGGACGGGCGTGCCCTCCGCCTCGCGGGGAAGGTTCCTGCGGGGCTCGTGCTGCATGAGCTCGCCGAACGTCCGCTCGAGCTCCGCGCCGAGCTCCGCCATCCGCTCGCGCCCGACGAGCTTCGCCGCGCGCGGCAGCAGCCTCCGCTCCTCCTCCTCGACGTGGCGCCTGACCTCGTCCTCGAGGACGCGGCGCTTGGCGTCGAACACCTCGTCGGAGAGTTGCTCCTCGAGCATGTCTGCGAGGAGCCGCTTCATGGCGAGGTGCTCCTCGACCGCGTCGCGCGCGAGGTCGCCCGTCTCGTCGTGGCGGGTGAGCTCCGAGTAGAGCAGGCGCTCCTCGATGGTGGCGTGCGCGGCGAGCACGTCCGCGAGCCTCAGGAACGTGGAGCGGCGCTCGTCGCCGCTCGCGCCGGCGAGGATCCGGAACAGCTCGAGCGCCTCGTCGTGCTGGCGCTTCAGCACCTGGGCCGCGTCGGTGCCGCTCCGCGAGGCCCTCGCGCCCCTCGCCCGCTCCGCGGGCGCCCGCCGGCCGCCGGCCCGGGCGGTCGAGGCGAGCTTCCCCGAGCCGCTCGCGCCGCGGCCCGCCCCGTGGGTCGAGCCGTTCCTGCGGCCGACCGTTCGCCGTGCCGTCTGCCGAGCGCGCGCCATCTCCCGTCCCCCATCCCCGCCCCAAGCGTAAACACGGCCCGGGGCGGGGGCGCAGCGCGCGGCGAGCGCGCCTCGCTCCCCGGCGGCAGCCGGGCGGCCGGAGC
>DASVZX010000235.1:0-5032 GCA_036391435.1 Anaeromyxobacter sp.
GGCCTGCGCCGCGAGCGCCGCGTCCGCGCCCGCCGGGTCCGCGCCCTGGGCGAGGCCGTCCTGGGTCGCGCCCATGCCCTGGAGCGCGGCGGCCCGATCCGCCTCGACCTGCTGCCGGCGGCTCGCGAGCTCCTGCTCCGCGCGCTGCCGCGCGGCCGCCTCCTGCGCCCGGGCTTCCTCCGAGGCGCGGAGCTGCTGCTCGAGCGCGGCCGCCCGCTCGCCGTTCGCCTCCGCCTGCGCGCGGACCGCGGCGAGCTCCTTCTGGAGCGCGTCGACCTGGGACCGGAGCGCGCCGAGCTCCGCGAGCGTGCGCTCGGCGCCGCCGCGCTGCGCCGCGCCCTCCTGCTCGGACGGGTTCGCCGCCGCCCCGGCTGCCTCCGCGGCCGGCCCGGAGGTCCCCGGCGCGGGCGGCGCGGGCACGTCCTCGGCGGCGTTCGCGCGCGCGCGGCTTCGGCGCGAGGACGCCGGCGAACCGGTCGCGTTCGCCGGCGCGGTCGGCGTCGCCGTCGGGTTCGAGGTCGGGGTCGCCGGCGCGGTCGGCGTCGCCGTCGGGTTCGAGGTCGGGGTCGCGGTCGCCGCCCGCGCAGCCGGACTCTCGCTCGTTCCGCCCGGCGGCTGCCCGCTCGCCTGCGCGAGCAGGACGGACACGAGGAGCACGGGGCGCGGCACCATGCAACCACCATCGCGCCGACGGGCGAGACCCGCAACGGACGGGCGAGCGCCCCGGCGCACCGCCCTTCCGCGGCCGGGCGCGCTCTGGCACCTTCCCGGCGAAGGGGTCGCCCCATGCCCGAGCCCGTAACCCGCCCGCGCCGCTCCGTCCTCTAACCGCCCGGCTCGAACGCGCGCGCGCTCGAGAAGGCCCGCACGCTCCCCGCGGACGGGCTCATCCTCGACCTCGAGGACGCGGTCGCGCCCGCCGCCAAGGCGGAGGCGCGAGGGCTCGTCGTCGCCGCGCTCGCGCGGGGCGGGTACGGGTTCCGCGAGACGGTGGTGCGCGTGAACGGGCCCGCGACGCCCTGGGGCGCCGACGATCTCGCCGCCGCCGCGCGCTCCGGCGCCGACGCGGTGCTCCTCCCGAAGGTGGAGCGCGCGGCGGAGGTCCGCGCCGCCGCGCGCGCCCTCGACGCGGCGGGCGCGCCGGAGTCCATGCGCCTGTGGTGCATGATCGAGACGCCGCGCGGCGTCCTCGCCGCCGCGGAGATCGCGGCCGCGACGCCGCGGCTGGCCTGCCTCGTCGCCGGGACGAGCGATCTCGTGAAGGACCTCCGGGCCCGGCACACGCCCGGGCGGGCGGAGGTGCTCGCGAGCCTCTCGCTCCTCGTCCTCGCGGCGCGCGCGAGCGGCCTCGCGGCGCTCGACGGCGTCCACCTCGACCTCGCGGACGACGCGGGGTTCGAGGCCGCGTGCCGCCAGGGGCGCGACCTCGGCTTCGACGGGAAGACCCTCGTCCACCCGAGGACGATCGAGGCCGCGAACCGGGCGTTCGCGCCGACGGAGGGGGAGGTCGCGGCGGCGCGCGCCGTCATCGAGGCGCACGCCGCGGCGGAGCGGGCGGGGAGCGGGGTCGTCGTCGTGGGCGGCCGGCTCGTCGAGGCGCTCCACGTCGAGGAGGCGCGCCGCACCGTCGCGCTCGCGGAGGCGATCGCGGCGCGGGGCTGACGCGTCCGCGCCGGCGCGGGCCGGGATTGACACGCGCGCAGCCGTCCGGCTACCGTGCGGGCCCAAGATGAGAATCGTTCGCAACATGACGGCGCCTCCGCCGGCCGGGGGCGCGGCCCCCTGCGAGGACGTCCGCTGCGGCTGCGGCAGCCTCCTCGCGCGCGTCGTGGACGGCGCGATCGAGCTGAAGTGCCGCCGCTGCAAGCGCCTCTGGCGGCTCGCCCCCGGCGCGGCGGGCGCCCGCTGGACGCCCGCCGGCGCGCCCTGAGCCGGGGCGAGGGCGCCGGGCCGGCGTGCGGGCGCGCGTGACACGGCTGCGCGCATTCCATAAACTGCTCGGTCCCATGCGCGGCATTCGCGGCGCGACGCAGATCGCAGCCAACACCGTCCCGGCCATGGAGTCGGCCGTCGTCGAGCTCTGCAAGGAGATCGAGGCGCGGAACGAGATCGGCCCGCAGGACATCGTCTGGGCGATCTTCACCGTGACGCACGATCTCGACGCCGACTTTCCCGCGCGCTCGGCGCGCGTCGCCGGCTGGAACGAGGTGCCGATGATCTGCTCCCGCGAGATCCCGGTCCCCGGCTCGATGCCGCGCGTGGTCCGCGTGCTGCTCCACGTCGACTCGCCGGGCCCGCGAAACCACGTCTACCTGCGCGGCGCGCAGGCGCTGCGCCCGGATCTCCACGTGAAGCCCTGATGCTCCCCCGGACCCTCGGCGTCGCCGGCCTCGGCCTCATGGGCGCCTCGCTCGCGCGCGCGGCGAGGGCGCTCGATCCCTCCGTGCGGATCGTCGCGCTCGAGCCGCGCGCGGACATCCGCGACCGCGCCCTCGCCGACGGCGTCGTGGACGTCGCGCTGCCCGAGCCCGGCGACGCGCTCCGGGCCTGCACCCTCGCCGTGCTCTGCACGCCGGTCGCCGCGATCGAGGCGCTCCTCGCGCCGGTGTCGCGCGCCCTCCCCGACGGCGCGGTGCTCACCGACGTCGGGGGCGCGAAGGAGCGCGTCGTCGAGGCGGCGCGCGCCGCCGTCCGCCCGGCGGTCCGGTTCGTCGGCGCGCACCCGATGTTCGGGGGACACGGCGGCTACGGCGCGGCGACCGCGGAGCGCTGGAAGGGCGGCACCGTCGCCGTCTGCACCGACGCGGAGCCCGCCGCGGTCGAGGCCGTCGCCGCCTTCCACGCCGCGCTCGGCGCGAACGTCGTCCGCTGCCGCGCCGCGGAGCACGACGACGCCGTGGCGATCGTCTCGCACCTGCCGTACCTCGTCGCCTCGGCGCTCGCCTCGGCGGCGAGCGAGGCGGGCCCGCTCGCGCGCACGCTCGCGGGGCCCGGGCTCAGGGACATGACCCGCCTCGCCGCGTTCCCGTTCGACATCCAGGGCGAGGTCGCGCGCCGGAACGCCCACGTCCCCGAGGCGGCGCGGCGCCTGCAGCGCCACCTCTCCCGCATCCTGTCCGCCATCGCCGAGTCGCCGGAGACGGCGCGCGAGGCCCTCGAGGAGGCGCGCGCCGCCCGGGAGGAGCTGTTTTGAGGGGGCCGCTCGCGTGCACGCGGACGGGGCCGCTCCGGGGCGCGGTGTCGGTGCCGGGCGACAAGTCGATCTCCCACCGCTCGCTCCTCTTCGGCGCGCTCGCCTCGGGCGACACGCGCGTCGCGGGCCTCCTCGAGGCGGAGGACGTCCGCTCGACCCGGCGCGCCGTCGAGGCGCTCGGCGCGACCGTGCGCGACGAGGGCGGGGAGATCGTCGTCGCGCCGCCGGAGCGCCTGCGCGAGCCGGGGGACGTCATCGACTGCGGCAACTCCGGGACGAGCCTGCGGCTCCTCACCGGCGTCCTCTCCGCCGTCCCGGGCCTCTCGGTGCTCACCGGGGACGCCTCGCTCCGCAGGCGCCCGGTCCGCCGCGTCATCGACCCGCTCCGCCGGATGGGCGCGAACCTCTCCGCGCGCGAGGGCGATCGCCTTCCGCCGGTGGTCGTGCGCGGCGGCAGGCTCGAGGGCGCGCGGCACGTCCTCGAGGTCGCGAGCGCGCAGGTGAAGAGCGCGATCCTCCTCGCCGGCCTCTTCGCGGAGGGCGAGACGTCGGTCACCGAGCCCGAGCGCTCCCGCGATCACACCGAGCGGATGCTCGCGGGGATGGGCGTGCCGGTCGGCGTCGAGGGGACGACGGTCACGATCCGGGCGGCGCGGCCGCGCGGCGGGCGCGTGGACGTCCCGGGCGACATCTCCTCCGGCGCCTTCTTCCTGTGCGCCGCCGCGGCGCTGCCGGGGTCGGAGGTCACGGTCCGGGGGCTCGGCACGAACCCGACGCGCACGGGGGTCCTCGACGTGCTGCGCGCCATGGGCGCCGACGTGTCGCTCGCGAACGAGCGCGAGCTCGCCGGCGAGCCCCGCGCCGACGTGACCGTGCGGGCCCGGGAGCTGCGCGCGACCGAGATCCGCGGCCCGATCATCCCGCGGCTCATCGACGAGCTGCCGGTCGTGATGGTCATGGCCACGCAGGCGCGCGGCCTCACCGTGATCCGCGACGCGCGGGAGCTCCGGGTGAAGGAGTCCGACCGGCTCGCCGCGATGGGCGAGACGCTCGCCCGCGCCGGCGCCCGGATCGAGCTGTTCGACGACGGCTGCGCCATCGAGGGGCCGACGCGCCTGCGCGGCGTCCCGGTCGCGACCCGGCTCGATCACCGCATCGCGATGTCGATGGCGATCGCGCAGCTCTTCGCCGGCGGAGACGAGGTCGTGCTCGACGACGTCGCCTGCGTGGCGACGAGCTTCCCGTCCTTCTTCGACCTCCTCGACGGCCTGTGCGGGGGCCGAGGGTGACCACCGCTCGCACCGAACGTTCTTGCCGGGGGGCACGATGAGATCGTGCCCCCCGGACCCTCGCTCGCTCCGGGGCAGCCTCATCCGGCTGCCCCTGCGCTCGCCTGACGCTCGGGGGTCACCTTGATCACCGGCCACACCGCTCTCTTCGGCGTGATCGGGCACCCGGTCGCGCACAGCCGCTCGCCGGAGATGCAGAACGCGGCGTTCGCGACGGCGGGGATCGACGCGGTCTACGTGGCGCTCCCCGTCGCCCCGGCGCAGGTGGCCGGGGCGGTGACCGGCGCGCTCGCGCTCGGGTTCGCGGGGCTCAACGTGACGGTCCCGCACAAGCAGGCGGCGCTGCCGCTGTGCGCGACGCTCGATCCGGCCGCGCGCGAGGTGGGCGCGGTGAACGTGCTCCGGCGCGCGGCGAGCGGGTGGGAGGGCTTCAACACCGACGCGCCCGCGCTCGCGGCGCTCCTCGAGGCGGCGGGGGTCCGGCCCGGGGCCCGCGCCCTCCTCCACGGCGCCGGCGGGGCGGCGCGCGCCGCGGCGTGGGCGCTCGCCC
>DASVZX010000236.1:0-4146 GCA_036391435.1 Anaeromyxobacter sp.
CGCGGTCGGGGTCGGGGTCGCGGTCGTCGGCGGCGCCGCAGCCACCACGCGCGGCGGAACGGGCGGGCGCGCGACCGCGATCGGCGTCGCCTCGACGGGCGCGCGCCGCTGCAGGTACCACCACGCCGCGGTCGCCGCCGCGAGCCCGAGCGCCGAGGACACCACGACGGCCGCGACGATCCGCGCGCCGGAGCCCCGGCGCCGGCGCGGCTCGTGCCTCTTGATGTTCGGCAGCTCGTACTGCTCGGACTGCGACAGCTCCACCGCCGACTCGTCGTCGCCTGGCGCCGCCTCGGAGGGCGGCCGGGACGCGGGCGCGAGCACCGGTGCCGGCGACCGCGGGAGCGCCGGGCGCGTGACCGAGCGCGAGGGCTCCACCACGCGCGGCACGGGCGCGGAGGAGGCGGCGGCCGCGGGAGAGCTGCCCGCGCCCGTCCCGAACGGATCGAAGGGCTCCTCGGCCCTCGCCGCCTGGGCCGCGGCGGCCGCGAACGGATCGCCGGTCGCGAACGGATCGGCGGCCGCGAACGGATCGTCCGGGATCGCCGACGGCGCGCTCCCGGACCCCGGCGGGAACGACGTCCCCTCGTCGCGGA
Source organism: Anaeromyxobacter sp. (assembly GCA_036391435.1). GTDB lineage: Bacteria > Myxococcota > Myxococcia > Myxococcales > Anaeromyxobacteraceae > Anaeromyxobacter. Next base: position 597 of record DASVZX010000236.1, read on the forward strand.
AGACGTCGAGCTCCGGCGGCAGCCCCTCGGTCGGCGGGGCGTCGGGCCACGGCGGCGGGTTCGCGATGCTCGGGGCGTCTCCGGGAGGCTCGGCGCCCGCGGGCGGCGCGGGGAACGGGGCGGTCGCCGCCCTCGCCGTCGCGGCCGCCCTCCGCGGCGAAGCGGCGCCGGGCTGCGAGACCGCGCTCCACGCGTCGCCGAGGAGCGCCGCGTCGGGGGTCGCCTGCGGATGCGCGGCGGACGCGGGCGCGGCGCGCGGCGGCGTCGGCGAGGGGAAGGACGGGGCCTCGAACCCGGAGCCGGTCGGGACGATCCGGCGCGAGGCGGGCGTCCCGGGCGGCGTCTTCTCGGTGCGCACCGGCCCGGCGCCGGCGGGCGTCGCGGACCGCACGCTCGCGACGACCGGCGAGGGGGAGGTGCCCCGGAGCGGCATCCCGCCCTTGTGCGACGCGGCGTCGGGCACGACGCGCGGCGCGGCGATCTCGATCGTGTTCCCGCACCGGCACTTGATGCGGTAGACGCGCCCGGGCATCGGGTCGTCGACGCTCGAGAACTTCTTTCCGCACCGCTCGCAGGTGAACTTCACCCGTTCCTCCGGCGCTCCGCGCCCCGGGGCCGTCTCCCACGGTCCCGCGCCCGATGTCAAAGGTACCCCGAGACTGCACGCCGGATCGAGATGCTGGTACAGTGTCGTGACGGTATCGCGAGATACCACCGGCCGGGACGTCGCGCGGCCGGGTGACGGGTCGGTGTGGGCGCGTGGCGCCCCGGGGTCGGCGGGAGGCGGGATGGGCGGGGTGTCGCAGGTGGCGTCGCGCGTGCGCTCGGAGCGGCCGCGGCTGACGCCGTTCCACCAGCGGATCGCGGCGGAGGCGCTCACGGCGCGGGGCGGCGGCGGCGCCTCCCGGCTCGCCCCGGCGCTCGCCCACTCCGCGGTGGACCTGAACCCGCACCAGATCGAGGCGGCGGCGTTCGCGCTCGCGCAGCTCCCCACCGGCGGGGCGATCCTCGCCGACGAGGTCGGGCTCGGGAAGACGGTCGAGGCCGGGCTCGTGCTCGCCCAGCTCGCCGCCGACGGCCGCGGCCGCGCCCTCGTCCTCGTCCCCGCCTCGCTCCGCGCGCAGTGGCGCGACGAGCTCCAGTCCAAGTTCGGGCTCGACGCCGAGATCGTGGACGGCGACAGCGCGCGCGCCGCCGAGCGGCACGGGCTGAAGACGAACCCGTTCGACACGGGCGGCATCGTCATCGCCTCCCACCCGTTCGCCGCGATGCGCGCCGCCGAGGTGGAGCGGGTCCCGTGGGACGTCGCCGTCATCGACGAGGCCCACCGGCTCCGGAACGCCTACCGGCGCGATCACCGCACCGGCCAGGCGCTCCGCAGGGCGCTCCGGAAGTGCCCGAAGCTGCTCCTCACCGCGACGCCGCTCCAGAACGACCTCATGGAGCTGCTCGGCCTCGCCGCGTTCATCGACGACGCCCTCCTCGGAAACGAGGAGGCCTTCCGCCTCCAGTACGCGACGGGCGAGCTCGACGACGACAAGGCGGCCGACCTCAAGGCGCGCCTCGCCCCGGTCGTCGTGCGGACGCTCCGGCGCCAGGTGAAGGAGTACGTGAAGTTCACCGCGCGCCGGTCGATCGTCGAGGACTTCGCGCCGACGGCCGAGGAGCAGGCGCTCTACGATCGCGTCTCCGAGTACCTGCGGAGGGACGACGCGTTCGCCATCCCGCACGCGCGGCGGGCGCTGTTCGTCCTCGTCTACCGGAAGATCCTCGCGTCCTCGTCCTTCGCGCTCGCGGCGACGCTCGACCGGCTCGCGGACTCCCTCGACGTGAAGCTCGCCGGCGCCGAGTGCTCGGCCCAGGCGGACCTCGCGCTCGAGGCGGACGGGTTCTCCGAGGAGGCGGAGGAGCTGTTCGACGACGGCCGCCCGGCGGAGCGGCCGAAGGGGACGGCGGCGGTGCGCGCGATGCGCTCCGAGCTCGCCGAGCTGCGCGCCTGCGCGAAGCTCGCGCGGACCATCAAGACGAACGCGAAGGCGGACGCGCTCGTGCGCGGCCTCGACCGCTGCTTCACCGTGGCGAAGGCCTGCGCGTGGCCGGAGAAGGCGGTCGTCTTCACCGAGTTCCGCCGGACGCAGGATCACCTCGCGAAGCTGCTCGCCTCCAAGGGCTACGCGGTCACCTGCCTCTCCGGCGACGTCTCCGGCGCGGACCGGCGCCAGGCGCTCGTGGACGAGTTCCGCAACCGCTCGCAGATCCTGCTCATGACCGAGGCCGGCGCGGAGGGGCTGAACCTCCAGTTCTGCAACCTCGTCGTGAACTACGACCTGCCGTGGAACCCGCAGCGCGTCGAGCAGCGCATCGGCCGCTGCCACCGCTACGGCCAGCAGCGGGACGTCCTCGTCCTGAACTTCCTCAACCGGGCGAACGCGGCGGACGCGCGGCTCTACGACCTGCTCGCGCAGAAGCTCGCGCTCTTCGACGGCGTGTTCGGCTCGTCGGACGAGGTGCTCGGCGCGCTCGGCAGCGGGGTGGACTTCGAGAAGCGGGTGCTCGAGATCTACCAGTCCTGCCGCTCGACCGAGGAGATCGACCAGGCGTTCGCGCGGCTCCGCGCCGACATGGATAGCCGGATCACCGCCCGGCTCGCCGCGGCGCGGACGCTCCTCTTCGAGCGGTTCGACGGCGAGGTGCGCTCGCGGCTCCGGATGGCGGAGCAGCAGGCGAAGGAGGCCGTCGCGCGGCGCGAGGCCGAGGAGGACGCGCTCGTCGCGTCGGTGTTCGACGGCGAGGACGCCGCCGCGGAGCGGGAGCCCGAGCCGGAGGGGCGCGGCCGGGGCAAGAAGGGGCGCGGGACGCTCGTCCGCGCCGCCGCCGAGAAGGTCCGCGCCCGCCCGCAGGACGCCGTCTCGTTCCTCGAGATCGCCTCCCGGCTCCTGCCCGCCTCGCTCGGCAAGCTCGCGGGGCGCGAGGGCTGGTGGTTCGCCTACAAGTTCGGCTTCGACGCCATCGCCTCGGAGGAGAAGGTCGCCCACCTCGTGCTCTGGTTCGACGGCGAGCGGTTCTGGCCGCTCTCCGCCGAGGACGCGGACGCGTTCGCGGCGCTGCCCGCCGAGGAGGCGAAGGCCGGCCCGCGCGGCGCGACCGTGTCCATCGGCACGGCCCAGGAGGAGGCGCTCCAGGCGCTCCACGATCGGCTCCTCGCCGACGTGCGGGAGCGGAGCCAGGCGAGCTTCGACGAGTCCCGCGAGCGGTGGGACCGCGCCGTGGAGGACGCCCTCGCCGCGCCGCGCAAGGCGGTCGAGGACGCGCGCGCCGCCTGGTCGAAGGCCCGCGACGCGCTCCACGACGAGGGGGTCGCCCTCCGCGATCGCCGGGCCCTGCTCGAGCGCGCCGAGCGCGAGTACCGCCGCAAGCTCGACGACCTCCGCGCGACCGAGGCGCAGCGCTACGCGGAGAAGGACCGGGCCATCGCGGAGCTGAAGAAGCGGGCGGAGCCGAAGGAGCGGCGGACGCTCGTCGCGACGGCGTACTGGCGGTGCGCGTAGGG
>DASVZX010000237.1:0-3241 GCA_036391435.1 Anaeromyxobacter sp.
CGGGACCGGCGAAGCCCGCGACGGGCAAGCTCGCCCGCCGCTACTTCCTCGCGACGGAGCACACGCCCCCCGGCACCCAGTACGACCTCGCCATCTTCATCAACGCTCAGTGGATCCGCGAGGTGAAGGCGACCGAGCCGCAGCTCGTGATGGAGATCACGAAGTACCTCCGCCCCGGCCCGAACAAGGTCACGCTCGCCGCGACGAAGAAGATCGCCGGCGAGCGGCTCGCCTACGGGAGCGACGTCCAGCTCAAGGTCGTCATCGGGGAGGGGAACGTCGGCGGGGGCCACGTCATGATCGACGTCCCCCTCGTCGAGACCGCGCGCACCGCGGCCGAGATCGACGACAAGACGGAGGAGTTCGTCGTCGAGGCGCGCTGAGACACCGCGCGAGGAGCGTGACGTGCCGTTCAAGCCCGAGCCGAGCCTCACGTGGATCCCGGCCACGCGCGAGCAGGTCGTCGCGGTGGTGGAGAGCATCAACCAGCCGCAGGTCTCGATCCCCGGCAAGACCTCGCAGCAGGTGTTCGGCCACCTCGCCGGCGTCCGGAACGCGAACGGGACGTTCTCGATCTACGTCGGCCTGCACCTGCCGACGACCGGCGAGAACGTGATCTACGTCCACGATCGCCGGCAGCTCACGGTGGACGAGTACCGGGACGTCGAGGTGGAGGGCCTGAACTTCCTCGAGTCGATGGGGTTCATGCTCGACAACGTGAACTTCCGGAACCTCTCGCCGCAGGTGCAGGAGCAGACGATCACGCGGATCCCGCTCTTCTCGCCGCCGCGCCCGCCCGGCGAGGTCCCGACGTCCGCCGTCGCCGCGCGCTCCGCGGGCCCGGATCCCGCGCGCCTCGCGCGCCTGCTCGCGTCGTTCTAGGAATCCATGAGAGCCGCCCTCGCCCTCGCCGCCGCGTCCGCCGCCGCGCTCGCCTGCGCGCACACCGCCAGCGACCGCCGCGCCGCGGAGATCCACCACGACCTCGGCGCCGAGGCGCTGCGCGGGGGGCGCTACCCGGACGCGCTGCGCGAGTTCGACGCGGCGCTCGCGCAGGACGACCGCCTCCCCGACGCGTGGCGCGGCCGCGCGCTCGTCCTCGACCTCGGCTTCGGCCGCTCCGAGGAGGCGGAGAAGGACTACCGCAGGGCGATCGAGCTTCGGCCCACCTTCTCGGAGGCGCACAACGACCTCGGCCAGCTCCTCGCCCGGACCGGCCGCTACCCCGAGGCGATCTCCGAGTTCGACGCCGCGCTGGAGAACATGCTCTACAAGGAGCCGTACGTCGCCCGGTGCAACAAGGCGATGGTGCTCTACCGGATGGGGCGCAAGGACGAGGGCATCGCCGAGCTGCGCGCGACCACCCGCGTGGCGCCCACGTTCTGCAAGGGCCGCCGCGAGCTCGGCCGGATCCTGCTCGACGAGGGGAAGCCGAAGGAGGCGGTCGAGGAGCTCTCCGCCTACGCGCGGTGGTGCGACCGCGTCCCGGACGCGCACCTGCAGCTCGGGCTCGCCCGGATGCGCGCCGGGGACGTCGCGGGCGCGAAGGAGTCCTTCGAGCGCTGCCGGGACCTCGGGGTCGGGACGCCGGACGGCGAGGAGTGCCGGCGCTCCCTGGCGCTGCTCGAGTAGCCATGGCCGACACGGACGCGACGGGGGATCGGCTGGAGGCGTTCGGGCGCTGGCTCGTGCGGGAGCGCGAGCTCCGCGGGCTCGGGCGCGACGACGTGATCCGCGCGACGAAGCTCGCGCCGGCCGTCGTCGAGGCGCTCGAGTCCGGCGAGGAGTCGCGCATGCCGCCGCGGGCCTACGTCGTCGGGTACCTGCGGGCGTACGCCGCCGCCGCCGGGCTCGACGCGGACGAGGTGGTGCTGCGATTCCAGGAGACGGCCGCGCCGGCGGGCGCGCCCGACGCGGCGCCGCGGGCGCGCGCGCCGCTGCGGATCGCGCTCGCGGTCGCCGTCGCCGCGGGAGCCGCGGCCGCCGGCGCGGGGCTCTGGGCCCTGCTCCGGTCCTGAGGGCGGAGGCGAGCGTGGGCGCTGCGAGCGGCACCGGCCTGGAGCGCCTCGACCGCTGGGTCGCCGGGCTCCCGGGGGGGCTCGACGCGTACCCCGAGGTCCAGGCGAAGGGCTCGCTCGTGCGCAGCACGCTCGAGGGACAGCCCGTCGCGGAGCTCCTCGCGCGGCTGCCGCCGCAGCTCCGGCGCCTGGCCGCCGAGCCGCCGATGGGGAGCGAGTGGGTCCCGGAGGCGCACGTCGACGGCCTCCTGCTCGCGATCGCCGACGCCCGGGGCATGACGGACGACGAGCTCTACGCCTGGACGCGGGCGCGGAACCGCGCGCTGTTCGAGAGCCCCGCCTACCGCATCCTCATGGCCGTCATGTCGCCGGCCGCGCTCGTCCGCTTCGCGGGCGGACGCTGGGCGAACTGGCACCGCGGGACGACCCTCGAGATCGAGGGCATGGCGGACGACGGGGTGCGCGGGATCCTGAGGTTCCCGCGCGGGCTGTTCGACGCGCGGCTCCTCCGCGTCTTCGGGGAGGCCTTCGTCGCGGCGCTGCAGCTCGCGAGCGCGGCGTTCCCGGTCGTGACGGTCGTGGAGGCCGGGCCGGAGTCGGCGCGCTACCTCGTGCGCTGGTAGGTGGGGCCGTGACCGCCCGCGCCAAGCTCACGGGGATCGTGCTCCGGCTCGTGGACACGGGGGAGGCGGATCGCGTCGTCACGCTCCTCACGCGCGAGCGCGGGAAGGTGGCGGCGTACGCGCGGGGGGCGCGCGCGTCGCGGCGGCGGTTCGGCGGTTCCCTCGAGCCGTTCACGCTCGTCACGGCGGAGGTGCGGGAGCGCTCCGGGTCCGACCTCCTCGGGCTCGACTCGGTCTCCGCGATCGCGGCGTTCGGCGGGATCCGGGGCGACCTGGCGCGGATCGCGTGCGCGTCGTACGCGGCGGAGCTGGCGCGCGAGCTCGTGCGGGACCACGAGCCGCACGACGACCTGTTCGACCTGCTCGCGGCGTACCTGGGCGTGCTGGACGCCGGGCCGGCGCGGCCCGCGGCGCTCCGCGCGTTCGAGCTCGGCGCGCTGCGCGCGGTCGGGCTCATGCCGCGCCTCGACGGCTGCGCCCGCTGCGGCGGAGCGCTGGAGCCGGGCGCGGGGGCGCGGTTCGATCCGGGGCAGGGCGGGGCGCTCTGCGGGGCCTGCGGGGCCTCCGCGCCGGCCGGCGTCCCCGCGCTGTCGGCGGCCG
>DASVZX010000238.1:0-24404 GCA_036391435.1 Anaeromyxobacter sp.
CTTGGCGGGCGTCGCCTCGACCTTGCCGGCGATGGTGCCGCCGTCCGCGGCGGCGCGCGCCGCCGAGGCGCAGGCCAGCGCCGCGACGGCGAGGCGGAACGACGTTCTGCGATCCATGATCAGTCCTCCTGGAAGGTGCCGCGCGGGGGCGCTCACATCGCCCACGCGAGGAACAGCGCCACGGACTCGAACTCCTTCAGCTTGGTGCTCGCCGCCGCCGTCGGGTCCTTCGGCGTCGCGACGAGGTTCCCCCAGTCGGCGTTCCCGCCGTCCCAGGAAGCGAGCCCGGACGAGCCGACCGGGAACCCGTTCGCGAACTCCAGGTTCGCGACGAGGACGGCCTTCACGTTGGGCCGGACGAGGAAGGCGATCCCGGGCATCACGTGCACGTCGCTCACGTTCGTCCCGCCCGTGGGCCGCAGGCCGATCCGCTCGACCCGCACGGCCGGCACCATCCACGGGAAGAGCACCTGCGACAGCTCCGCGTACTCGACGTCGGCCGTCACCTTGTCGAGGGTGGCGGTCGCGCGATCGTGACGCTGGGTGTAGACACCGACGTCGAGCTCGGTCGAGCCGAACTGGCCGCGTACGGCGCCGCCGAGCGTGAGCGCGGTGTCGCCGGTGGGCGTGCCGGGCGCGCCGGGGTCGTCGAAGTACTCCCGGGAGTGGAACGCGAAGAGGTCGACGGTCACCGCGTCCTCGGCCCACGGCTTCATCGAGTCCTTCGGGCCCTGGGAACCCTCGCCGTCGAGCCGCATCCCGCCGAGCTTGTAGCCGGCGTGCGCGTACGCGTTCTCCGCGTTGAAGTGCGTCCCGCCGGAGAAGGAGTTCTTGCCGGCGGTCACCCCGGCAGACCAGTCGAACGACCCCGCCAGGACGCCGTTCAGCTCGAAGCCGTCGTAGTTGTCCACGAGCGAGAACGGATCGCCCGAGAGGCCGTAGATCGAGGTCACCGGCGCGACCGTGAGGAGGCTGTCGCCGAGGTACGAGGAGTGCGCGCCGAAGCTCGTCACCGTCGGGAAGCCGCGCCCCACCACGAGGTTCACCGCGTGCTTCGGGCCGAGGAGGTCGCCGACGAGGAGCTGCGCGTGCTCGACGCTCACGCCGTCGCTCGCCAGCGTGACCTCCGCCCAGAGGGTGAAGGAGTCGTCGAGCGAGGCGCCCGTCCAGAGGTGGCCCTCCTTCACGAGGTCGTCGAGGTTGAGGTGCGTGCCCGCGTTGTTGCGCGAGACGCTCGTGTTCTTGTCCGGGTACCAGAACGACTGGCCGTTCGCGCCGATCGAGATCGGGGCGGAGATGGGAAGGGTCGCCGGCCAGGCCGTCTTCGGGAACGTCTTCTTGTTCGCCTCCTGCCCGAGCGCGACCGTCTCCTGCTTCACGTAGTCCCCGTCGACGCCGGGGAACCGGTAGCCGTTCCTCCGGAACGCCTCGCCGAACGGCGTGAGCTTCGGGTAGACGGTGTGGCAGGTGAGGCAGCTCGTCCCGTACTTGCGCGCGAACGCGGGGATGGCGCTCGCGGGCGCCGCGACGGCGAGCGCGATCAGGGCGACGAGCAGGCGGTGCGCGGAGGTCCTGGAGGCGGGCATTCGAGGGTGCTCCTGTTGACGACGGGTCAAGGAACCGGCGCTCCCGTGCCGGGCCGCCGGCGGGCGCTGCGCGTCGGTGGTTCGCACCCCGGCGAGGTTGCAACGCCGGCGCCAACGCCCGTGCCCGGCCGAGGCCCTCTCGAATCCACCGGTTGCGAGGGCGAGGACGGCGCCCGCGGCGGCCGACGCGCGGGGCGCGCCTGCCGGAATGTCAGATCGCTGCCAGGCTGTCAGGTCGCGGCGGGGCCTGCGCCGGGGCGGCCGCGGCCGAAGGACGGGCGCGACGTTGCCGGTCCGGCGCCGCTGCCGCGGGGGTCCCGGGCGAACGCTCGCCCGTCCGCCCGCGGGACCCGCGCATGGCCCGGGGCTTGCGGAGACCGATCGATCGGAGGTCATATTCGCGCCGTGATCCAGGCCGTGCGGTCGGTCTCGCCGCGCTCGACGCGCCGCCTCCGGCTGCGACTGCGCTACAAGCTCGTGCTGCTCCTGGTCACCGCGACCGCCGTCGTCTTCGCGCTCAACTCCTGGCAGACGATCCGCTACTTCGACAGCGCGATCCTCGGGGCGATGGAGCAGGCGAGCATCACCGACGGGAACGAGATCCGCGGCGTGCTCGAGGAGCAGATGCTCTCGGAGGACCGCCGGGCGCTCTTCCGGCTCGTGGACGTCGTCGGGCAGGCGCCCGGCGTCTCCTGGGTCGGCATCGTGGACGTGCACGGCACGGCGAAGGTCTCGAGCGATCCGTCGCGCCGGCTGGTGCGCCTGCCCGAGGACTCGCCCGAGCAGGAGCGGCTCGACGCCTGGCGCGAGGGGGCAGAGCCCCGCACCGTCGCGGTCTTCCCGGCCGGGAAGCACGTGCTCCGCACGCTGTCGCCGCTGCCCAACGCCAAGGCGTGCCAGCGCTGCCACAGCGCCTCGTCGCGGGTGAACGGGATGCTCATCGTGGATCGCTCGCTCGCGCCGCTGCGGAGCACCATGGTCATCTCGGAGAAGCGGCTCATGGCGGGGGGCGCGATCCTCCTCGTGCTGCTGCTCGGGATCATGGGGCTGGCCGTCGAGGGCACGGTCCTCCTGCGCCTCGAGCGCCTGCGGGCGGCCACGCGCAGCCTCGGCGGGGGCGACCTCGGCGCGCGCGCGCGCGACTCGAGCCCGGACGAGCTCGGCGACCTCGCCCGCGACTTCGACGACATGGCGCAGCGCCTGGAGTCCGCGATGCACGCGGCGGCCTCGCAGCGCCGGCAGCTCGACGAGCTGGTGAACGGGATCGCCGACGGGATCGTGCTCGTCGATCTGGACGGGCGCGTCCTCGCCGTGAACCGCGCGCTCGCCGGCCGGATCCCGGGCGCGCCGCCGCGGCCGGGCGACGCCTACCGCGAGCTCGTGCGGGCGGCGGGGCTGGAGGTGGCGGACGGGGCGCTGCTGCCCGCCGAGCGCGTGCGCGCGAGCGGCGCGCTCGAGAAGGAGGTCGTCCCGGTCGCCGGCGGGGAGCGGGTCGAGGAGCTCTACGCCCAGCCGCTGCGCGCGCCGGACGGCAAGGCGATCGCGGTGATCGAGGTCTGGCGCGACATCACCGACCGCCGGGAGCTGGAGGCCGGGCTGGAGCAGTCCGAGCGGCTCGCCTCGATCGGCGTCCTCGCCTCGAGCGTGGCGCACGAGGTCCGCAACCCCCTCGCCTCGATCATCACCGCGGTCGACGGGCTGCTCGCCCGGCTCGCCGACGCCTCCGCCTCGACGCAGGAGATCCGCGAGTACCTCGAGATCGTCCGCAAGCAGGTCTTCCGGTGCCACGCGGTGACCGAGCGGCTCCTCGGGTTCGCGCGGGTCCCCGGCGGCGGCGACGCGGTCATCGACGTCGCGAACGCGGCGCGCGAGGTCCTCGCGCTCGTCCACGCGGAGGCGCGCGCGCAGCGCGTGGAGTGCCGGGTGCGCGCCCCGGTCCCCGCCCTCGCGACGGCGCCGGCGATGGTGGTCGAGCAGGTCTTCCTGAACCTCGTCCTCAACGCCCTCAAGGCCATGCCGGGGGGAGGCACGCTCCTCGTCGAGGTCACCGGCGCCGACGGCTGGGTCGCCGCGTCGTTCTCCGACACCGGCCCCGGCATCCCCGAGGGCGTCGCCCGGCGCCTGTTCCAGCCGTTCCGCCGCGCGCGGCAGGACGGGAGCGGGACCGGGCTCGGCCTGTTCATCAGCCAGACGCTGATGGCGCGCGCCGGGGGCACCATCGAGGTGGACAGCCGGCCCGGGCTGGGGACGACGTTCGTGGTCCGCCTCCGCCGCGCCGGGACGTCCGTCGGGCCGGACCCCGCCGCGCCCCTCGCGGACCGCGCCCTCGGGGGCCTCGCGTGAACCTCCTCATCGTCGACGACGACGACACGCTCCGCTCCCTGCTCGCCGCCGAGCTCGGGCGCTTCGGTCACGCGGTCGCGACGGCGGCCACGGGCGAGGAGGGGATCCGGGTGGCGCTCGAGTCGGAGCAGGACGTCGTCCTGCTCGACCTCTCGCTCCCCGACCAGGCCGGGCTCGAGGTGCTGAAGCGGCTGCGGGCGGAGCGCCCGGCCCTCGAGGTGGTCGTCCTGACGGCCCACGGCACGATCGACGGCGCGATCGCGGCGATGAAGCTCGGCGCGTACGAGTTCCTGCAGAAGCCCTGCGCGCTCGCCGCCGTCGAGCTCGCCGTCCGGCGGGCGCTCGAGCATCGCCGGCTCGGAGAGGAGAACGCGCGGCTGAAGGACGGCCTGCGCCCCACGACGCTCTCCTCCGACCTCATCGGCAGCGGGCCGGACTTCGAGGAGCTGAAGCGGTTCATCGGCAAGGTGGCGCCGACGGACTCCACGGTGCTGATCCGCGGGGAGACCGGCACCGGCAAGGAGATGGTGGCGGCGGCGCTCCACCGGGCGAGCGACCGCCGCGACCACCCGTTCGTGGCGGTGGACTGCGCGTCGCTCAACGACAACCTGCTCCAGTCCGAGCTGTTCGGGCACGAGCGCGGCGCCTTCACCGGCGCGGTCACGATGCGGCACGGGCTCTTCGAGAGCGCCGACGGGGGAACGCTCTTCCTCGACGAGGTCGGGGACGTCAGCCCGGCGCTCCAGGCGAGCCTGCTGCGCGTCCTCGAGACCTCCCGGTTTCGCCGCGTCGGCGGGACGCGCGAGATCAAGGTGAACGTCCGGCTCATCGCCGCGACCAACCGCGACCTGGAGCGGATGATCCCGGAGGGCCAGTTCCGCCAGGACCTCTTCTTCCGCCTGAACGCCATCCACGTCGAGCTGCGACCGCTGCGGAGGCGGCTCGGGGACCTGCCGTTCCTCGCAGACCACTTCCTCGCGCGCCACAACGCCCGGTACGGGACGGCGAAGAGCTTCGCGACGGAGACGATCGACGTGCTGCGAGCGTACGCGTGGCCCGGGAACGTGCGGGAGCTGAGGCACGCCGTCGAGCGGGCCGCCGTCCTCGCCGAGGGGGACGTGATCCACGCCCCGGATCTCCCGCCCGAGGTCCGGGCGCGGGCCGGGATCGGCCCTCCGCCCGACGGCGAGCCGGTGCTGCCGCTCGTCGAGGTGGAGCGCCGCTACCTCGCCCGGGTGCTCGCGTACGCCGGCGGGCACCGCGCGCGCGCCGCGGCCCTCCTCGGCATCAGCGAGCGGAACCTCTACCGCAAGATCCAGGAGTTCCGGCTCGACGATCCGGCCGGCAGCGGCCGGGCGGGCCGCTGACGGGCCGCCGCGTCGCGGCGGCCGGAGGGCTCAGAGCGCCGCCGCGAGCCGGCTCCCCTGGTCGATGGCCCGCTTCGCGTCGAGCTCCGCCGCGACGTCGGCGCCGCCGACGAGGTGCACCCGCACCCCCGCCGCGCGGAGCGGCGCCTCCACGTCGCGGAGCGGCTCCTGCCCCGCGCAGAGGACGACGTGGTCCACCGCGAGCACGCGCGCGCGCGCCCGCTTCTCGCCGAAGCTGATCGCGAGCCCGCGGTCGTCGATCCCCTCGTAGTTCACCCCGCCGAGCATCTGGACGCCCTTGCGCTTCAGCGCGGTGCGGTGGATCCAGCCCGTCGTCTTGCCGAGCGTCGCGCCGGGCTTCCGCGCCTTGCGCTGCAGGAGGTACACCTCGCGCGCCGGCGGCGCCGGCCTCGGCGCGACGACGCCCCCGCGCGCGACGGCCGGATCCGCGACGCCCCACTCGCGCATCCACGCCGCGAGCGCCTCGCCGGGCGCGCCCGGCTCGTGCACGAGGAAGGTCGCCACGTCGAAGCCGATCCCGCCCGCGCCGACGATGGCGATCCGCCGCCCGACGGGCCGGCGCCGGAGCAGCACGTCCACGTAGGTGAGGACCTTCGGGTGGTCCTGGCCCGGGATGCGCGGGTCGCGCGGGACGACGCCCGTCGCGAGGACGACCTCGTCGAAGCCGCCGGCGGCGAGCTCCTCGGCCGTCGCCCGCCGCCCGAGGTGGAGGCGCACGCCCAGGACCTCGATCCGGCGCCGGAAGTAGCGCAGCGTCTCGCGGAACTCCTCCTTGCCGGGGACCGCGAGCGCCATGAGGAACTGCCCGCCGACGTCGGGGCCGGCCTCGTACAGCTCCACCGCGTGCCCGCGCTCGGCGAGCGCCGTCGCGCAGGAGAGGCCGGCCGGCCCGGCGCCGACCACGGCGATCCGCTTGCGCCGCGCCGCCGGCGCGTGCCGCAGCTCCGTCTCGTGGCAGGCGCGCGGGTTCACGAGGCAGGAGCAGGTCTTCCGGGCGAAGACGTGATCGAGGCACGCCTGGTTGCAGGCGATGCAGGTGTTGATCTCGTCGGCGCGCCCCTCCGACGCCTTCCTCACGAGGTCGGGGTCGGCGAGCAGCGGCCGCGCCATCGACACGAGGTCGGCCCGGCCGTCCGCGAGGATCCGCTCGGCGACGTCCGGCGCGTTGATGCGGTTCGTCGCGCAGAGCGGGATCCCGACCTCCCCCTTGAGCTTCCCCGTCACCCACGCGAACGCGGCGCGCGGCACGCTCGTCGCGATCGTCGGGATCCGCGCCTCGTGCCAGCCGATGCCGGTATTGAGTATCGTCGCGCCCGCCCGCTCGACGGCCCTCGCGAGCGTCACCACCTCGTCCCAGGTGGAGCCCGCCGGGACGAGGTCGAGCATCGACAGACGGTAGACGAGGATGAAGTCCTTCCCCACGGCCTCGCGCACGCGCGAGACGATCTCCACGGGGAGCCGGATGCGGTGCTCGTAGCTCCCCCCCCACCCGTCCGTCCGGCGGTTCGTGTGCGCGGCGACGAACTCGTTGATGAAGTAGCCCTCCGAGCCCATCACCTCGACGCCGTCGTACCCGGCCTCGCGCGCGAGGGACGCGCAGCGGACGTACGCCCGGATCTGGCGCTCTACGCCGCGCGCGCCGAGGGCGCGCGGCGTGAACGGCGTGATCGGCGACTTGAGCCGCGAGGGCGCCACCGAGAGCGGCGTCACGCCGTAGCGGCCCGCGTGGAGGATCTGGAGCGCGATCTTGCCGCCCTCCGCGTGCACCGCCCGGGGGATCGCGCGGTGGGCGCGGGCGGCGCGTCGGCTGGCGAGCCGCGCGCCGAACGGCGAGAGCCACCCCTCGACGTTCGGCGCGAACCCGCCCGTCACGATGAGCCCGACGCCCCCGCGCGCGCGCTCGGCGAGGTACGCGGCGAGCCGCGGGAAGTCCCGGGCCCGGTCCTCGAGCCCGGTGTGCATCGAGCCCATGAGGACGCGGTTGCGGAGCGTCGTGAACCCGAGGTCGAGGGGCGCGAGCAGGTGGGGGTAGGGCGAGGGCAACGGGGCCTCCGGGTGGTCGACGATCCGCGTCGTACCGCGGCCGGGGGCCGGCGGGAAGGGTCCCCCGCGCCGGCGCGGCTTCCCTCCGGGAAGACCGGCGGCGCTGGTACAATCCCCGGCGGTGGAGTTCACTCGCGGCGCCGGTCGTCGCGCGGAGGGCGCATGGCACGCATCGCTCGTTCGAGGCTCACCCGGCCGCCGCCGGGCGTGCGCGGGCTCGCCTTCGCCGCGGCGGTCGCGCTGCTCGCGGCCTGCGGCTCGAAGCACGACGGGTCGGGCGCGTTTCCGCCGTCGTCCCAGTACGCCGGGCGCTGCGCCGCGCCGCGGACCGGCACCGATCCGCTCACCGGCTCGCCGTACCCCGACCGCCAGGGCACGGTGCAGGACGAGAAGACGTGGGTGCGGTCCTGGATCGACGAGCTCTACCTCTGGTACCGCGAGGTGCCGGCGTACTCCGCGTCGAGCTACGCGACGGCGCAGGACTACTTCGCGGTGCTGAAGACGCCCGCGCTCACGCCCTCCGGCAGCCCCAAGGACCGCTTCCACTTCACGTACCCGACGGCGGCCTGGGAGGCGCTCGCGCAGTCGGGCGTCCAGGCCGGCTACGGCGTCCTCTGGATCGTCCTGGCGGCGACCCCGCCCCGCGCGGTGGTCGTGGCCTACACCGAGCCGGGCGGCCCGGCGGAGGCGGCGGGCCTCCTCCGCGGCGCGCGGGTGCTCGCGGTCGACGGCGTGGACCTCGCGAACGGCTCGGACGTGAACACGCTCAACGCCGGCCTCTTCCCGGCGAGCGCGAGCGAGACCCACGCCTTCTCGATCCTCGACCCCGGCGCGAGCACGCCGCGGGCGGTGACGATGACCTCGGCGGACGTGCAGGGCACGCCGGTGCAGGCGGTCCGGACGATCGCGACCGGCACCGGGCCGGTCGGCTACTTCCTCTTCAACGACCACCTCGCCACCGCGGAGCTCGGGCTCATGTCCGCCGTCTCGGACCTCGGCGCAGCGGGCGTCACCGATCTCGTCGTGGACATGCGCTACAACGGCGGCGGCTACCTCGACGTCGCGAGCGAGCTCGGCTACATGGTCGCCGGGCCCACCGCCACGGCGGGCAAGACGTTCGAGCTCGCCGTCTTCAACGACAAGTACCCGACCCTGAACCCCGTCACGGGCGCCCCGATCGCGCCCACCCCGTTCCACGCCACGGCGCTCGGCTTCTCGGCGACGCCGGGCCAGCCGCTGCCCTCGCTCGGCCTCTCGCGCGTGTTCGTCCTCACCGGGCCGGGCACCTGCTCGGCGAGCGAGGCGGTGATGAACGCGCTCTCGGGGATCGACGTGCAGGTGATCCAGATCGGCTCGACCACCTGCGGGAAGCCGTACGGCTTCTACCCGCAGGACAACTGCGGGACCACCTACTTCTCGATCGAGATGAGGGGCGTGAACGCGAAGGGGTTCGGCGACTACGCCGACGGGTTCGTGCCGGGCGCCACGCTCCCGGGCTGCCGGGTGGCGGACGACTTCACGCACGCGCTCGGCGACCCCATGGAGGCGCGGCTCGCCGCCGCCCTGTCGTACCGGGACGGCGGCGCGTGCCCGGCGCCGACCGCCTTCGCGAGGAGGGCGGCGGCCGCCCTGCCGGCGGTCGACCTGTCGGCGGTCGACGGGCTCGGCGTGAAGTCGCCGTGGCAGGAGAACCGGATCCTGCGGAGGTGAGCGTGCGCGCGCGGGCCCTGTCGTGCGCCGCCGCGCTCGCGGCGCTCGCCGCCTGCCGGACGGCGCGGCCGCCGCGGGACGAGCCGGCGGTGATCGTCGACCCGACCGACGGCAGCCGGGCCGCGCTCCGGCGGGCCGTCAGCGGCGCGCTCCGGGGCGCCCCGGTGACGCTCGCGGACGACGCGCTGACCCGCTCGAGCACGCTCGTCATCGAGCCGCTCTGGCCTCGCGACGCGGCGGGCCGCCGGCTCGGCGGCCGCGAGCAGGGCCTCCCCGAGCGCTTCCACCTCGTCCGGAGCGGCGGGCGGTGCGTGCTCGTGCGCGACCGGGACGGCCGGCGGCTCGCGCTCGAGGGCACCTCCTGCGCGCCCGCCCCGGCGGCGCCCGCGACGACCGGGGAGTAGCGGCCGGAGCGTGCTACGGTCCAGGGACGCGTGCGCCTCGAGCCGCCCATCTTCCGGCCGCCCAGCGAGGCCGAGTCGCTCATCCTGCAGGCGACCGTCGGCTGCTCCTGGAACCGCTGCACCTACTGCGCGATGTACCGCGAGAAGTCGTACCGGGTCCGCCCGCTCGACGAGCTCCTCGAGGACGTCCGGCTCGCCGCCCGCGCCTGCGGTCCGGGGGTGAGGCGCGTCTTCGTCGCGGACGGCGACGCGCTCGCGATGGCGCCGGGCCACTGGGAGCCGCTCCTCCTCGCCTGCCGCGAGGCGTTCCCGCGGCTCCGGCGCGTGAGCGCGTACGCCACCGCCCGCAACGTCGCCGCGAAGACGGACGCCGAGCTGCGCCGCCTGCGCGAGCTCGGCCTCGCGCTGCTCTACGTCGGTCCCGAGACCGGCGACGACGTCACGTCCCGGCGGATCGCGAAGGGGGCCGGGTTCGCCGAGCACGCGCTCGCCGCGCGGCGCGCGCACGCGGCCGGGATGAAGGTGTCCGCCATCTTCCTGCTCGGCGCGGGCGGGGTGGAGCGCTCGCGCGAGCACGCCGAGGGCTCCGCCCGCCTCGTCACTGAGATGGACCCGGAGTTCCTGTCGCTGCTCACGCTGACCGTCGTGCCGGGCACGCCCGTCGCCACCCTCGCCGCGCGGGGCGAGTTCGAGCTGCCCCCCGTCGAGCGGATGCTGCACGAGCTGCGGACGATCGTCGCCGAGGCGCGGCCGGCCGGCGCGATCTTCCGGACGAACCACGCGTCGAACCACCTCCCGCTCGAGGGACGCCTGCCGCGCGACCGCGACCGGATCGTCGCCACGGTCGATCGCGCCCTCGCGGGCGCCGTGCCGCTCCGCCCGCGGTGGGCGCGGGGGCTCTGAGGAGGCCGCATGCCCGAGGCGATCCAGGACCGCATCCCGCACAACCACTGCTTCGGCTGCGGGCCGCTCAACGCGCAGGGGCTCGGGATCAAGAGCCACTGGGACGGCGACGAGACCGTCTGCACGTTCCGGCCGTCCCCGCACCACATGGCGGGGCCGACGCACGTCCTCAACGGCGGGATCATCGCGACCGTCGTGGACTGTCACTGCGTGTGCACGGCCATCGCCGACGCGTACCGGGCCGCGGGCCGTCCGATCGGGAGCGAGCCGCTCATCTGGTGCGTGACCGCCTCGCTGAAGGTCGACTACCTCGCGCCGACGCCCATCGCGGCGCCGGTCGAGCTGCGCGCGCGGGTGCGCGAGGCGAAGGGGCGCAAGCGGATCGTCGAGTGCGTCCTCACCTCCGGCGGCCAGGTCCGTGCGCGCGCGGAGGTCGTGGCGGTGGAGGTGCCGCCGGCCCCGTAGCGGCGCCGCGGCGCCGTCCTCCTTGCCGGGCCGCGCGCTCGCGTGGTGTGATCGCCGGGCGCGCCGGCGCAGCCCCGGCCCCGAGGTGAATGGCCATGCTCGATCCAGACGTCGCGACGACGGGCGCCGAGCCGGCGTACTGCCCCGCGTGCCAGCTCCGGCACACGCGGCGGCCCGACTGGCTCTGCCCGCGCTGCGGGATGCCGGTCGAGCCCGGGGTGGGCCCTCCGAGGGTCGCGCGGTCGCCGGCGGAGGAGCCGGGCTTCCCCGCGGGGGCGCGGATCGCGGGCGCGGTCCTGGTGGTGAGCGGCGCCGCGCTCGCGACCGCGTGGGCGAGGGCGCCCGCCGCGGCGCAGCGGGGGTCGGTCGTGGCGGCCGCCGCGGTCGTCGTCGCGCTCGGGCTCGGCGCGCTCCTCGGGGGTGCCTTCGCGCGCTGGGCGGCCGCGTTCGCCGCGATCGCGGGCGCGGCGGTCCTCGCGGAGGATCTCGTGCGGGTCCGGCTGCCCGGGCTCCTCCGCGACCCCGTGCCCCCCGCCGCCCGCGCGGTCCTGCGGGGGCTCACCAACCCCCTCTACCCGGCGAAGATCGCCTTCACCTACGCGTTCGTCGCCGGGATCCTGCTGCTGGTCGCGGGGCGGCCGCGGCGCGTCCGGATCGCGGCCGGCGTGCTCCTCGCGTTGCCGCTCGTCGTCCTGCAGGCGTTCCGCGCCTGGAAGGGCTGACCCGCGCTCGCGCGCGGCCGGCCCGAGCGACGGAGCGCGAGGCCCCGGCGCCGCTAGCCGAGGAGCCGATCGAGGTCGTCGACGAGGAGCGGCTTCGCGAGGTGGCCGTCGAAGCCCGCCGCGACCGAGCTCCGCACGTCCTCGGGCTGCGCGTACCCGCTGAGCGCGAAGAGGTGCGCGCGGTTCCCGGCCGCCCGGAGCGCCTGCGCGACCTCGTACCCGCTCATCCCGGGCAGCCCGATGTCGCAGAGCACGACGTCGGGCGCGGTCGCGCGCGCCTTCTCGATCGCGGTCGGCCCGTCGTAGGCGACCTCGGCGGCGTGGCCCAGCATCTCCACGATCTGCGCGAGCGAGTCCGCGGCGTCGACGTTGTCGTCCACCACCAGGACCCGCCGTCCTCCGCGCGCGCCGCGAGCGAGCGGCGGTCGAGGGTCGGCCGGCTGCTCCGGCGGCGCGGCCGCGAGGGGGAGCGCCACGACGAGCTCGGCGCCCCGCCCCGCGCCGGCGCTCGCCGCGCGCGCGCTCCCGCCGTGGAGCTCGGCGATGGCCCGGACGAGCGAGAGCCCCAGCCCGAGGCCCCCGTCCGTCCGCGCCAGCGTCCGCTGGCCCTGCACGAACGCGCCGAACACCTTCGGCAGCAGGTCGGGCTCGATCCCCGCGCCGGTGTCGGAGACGCGGAGCTCGGCGCTGCCCTCGCGCGCCTCGAGCGAGAGCGTCACCTCGTCGCCGGGGCGCGTGAACTTGGCCGCGTTGTGGAGCAGGTTGCCGACGACCTGGGCGATCCGGGTCGGGTCCGCGTCGATCCAGACCTCGCGCCCGGAGATCGCGGTGCGGAAGACGAGGCCGCGGTCCGCCATCACCCCCTGGAAGTCCTCCGCGGCGCGCCGGACGACGTCGCGCGCGTCGATCCGCGCGCGCCGCAGCTCGATCTTGCCGCGCGCGATGCGCGTCACGTCGAGGAGGTCGTCGACGAGGCGCGAGAGGTGCGTCGCCTGCCGCCGGATCACGTCGAGCGAGCGCCGCGCCTGCTCGCCGCCCGGGGCCGCGTGATCGAGGAGGTACAGGCTGTTGTGGATCGGCGCGAGCGGGTTGCGCAGCTCGTGCGAGAGGACGGCGAGGAACTCGTCCTTGCGGCGATCCGCGTCCTGCAGCCGCGCGTTCGCCTCGTGCAGCGCCCGCTGCGCCTGGATGCGCTCCATCGCCACGGCGACCTGGTCGGCGACCGTCCGCATCAGGGCGACGTCGTCCTCGGAGAAGCGCGGGCTCAGGCGCGTCCCGAAGGAGAGCGTCCCGAGGAGGCGGCCCTCGGCCACGAGCGGATGGCAGCAGTACGCCTGGAGCCCGTAGGTCCGGGCGAGCGCGAGGCGCGGATCGGTCGAGCGGAGCACGTCCTCGGCGACGAAGCGCTGCCGGTCGCGCGCGACGCAGCCGCAGACCGCGACGCCGAAGTCGAGGCGGGCGATCCGGCGGGCCTCCTCCTCGGGAACGCCCGCGTAGGCCCCGAGGTGGAGCTGCTGCGCCTCGGGATCCGCGAGGTAGTTGAAGAACACCTGGCAGCGGAGGTGCTCCATCACGTCGCGGCAGAGCGCGCTCACCACGCCCTGCGGGTCGGCCGTCGAGAGCAGGAGGGCAGCGCTGTCGGAGAGCAGCCGGAGCCGCGCCTCGCTCGCGCGCAGCGCCCGCTCGGACGCGGCGCGGTCCGCGTCCGCCCGCTTGCGCGCGGTCACGTCGGCGAAGGTGACCGCGAAGTACCCCCGCCTCGAGCTGAACGCGGACACGGCGTACCAGCGGTCGAGCACCCCGGCGCGGCTCTCGAACTGCGCCGGCTCGCCCGTCAGCGCGACGCGGCCGTACCGGCCGATCCAGTCCGCCGGGTCCGCCTCGATCCCGGGCAGCACGTCGGTCACGGTCCTGCCGAGGATCTCGTCCGCGGCGAGCCCGGTCAGGCGTTCGAAGGCGGGGTTCACCTCGAGGAAGACGTAGTCGCGCGGCGTGCCGCGGTCGTCGAGGACGACGCGGTGGTAGGCGAACCCCTCGGTCATGTTCCGGAAGAGCGACTGGAACCGCTCGTCGCTGCGCCCCGCCGCGGCGCGCGCCGTGCGCGCCTCGGATCCGCGGAGCACCTCCCAGCGCCCGGAGTTGCGGACGAGGGCGAAGGCGTGCTCCTGCACGAGCTCGAGGAGCTCGACGCCCCCGAGCCGCTCGCGGGCGAAGGGGAGGGCGGCGATCACGTCGAGCCGGCCGGGGGCGTCGAGCGCCGCGCCGAGCGCCCGTCCCTCCGCCCGGTCCGCGGGGTGGCAGACGATCCGGAGCCCGGTGAAGCGGGCGAGGATCGCGCGATCGAGCCGCCGCTCGATCGCCTCGTCCAGCCGCGCCCCGAGCGCCGGCGCGTCCGGCGCGGCGACCAGCTCGAGCTGGCCCCGCGCCGCGTACTGCGCGAGGCCGGGGACGGCGCGCGCCAGCGCCGCCCGGACGCCCTCGACCGTGAGCGGGGGGCGGACCTCCCACGCGCACAGCTCGTTCGCCTCGAGCCCCGCCCGGACGAACGGGCCGAGCGCGTCGAGCAGCTCGGCCTCCGAGGCGTGGAACACGCAGAAGTGGCTGCTCCAGGGCAGGTCGCCGACCGACTCGATGCCCGAAGGCCGCTGACCGCCGTGCGCCGTGCGCGACTCCGAGGCGCGTCGCGGCCGCCAGCGCGGCGCGACCGCGGCGCCCGCTAGGTGGACCCGCGGGGCGCGGGCTTGGTGACGACCTGCCAGGTGCCCTGGTTCATCGCCACCGCGAACTCGTGGTTCTTCACGACGTCGAGGATCTCGGCGACGCCGCACCGCTGCAGCGCGTACGTGCACAGCACGAGCAGCTTCGTGCCGCCGATCACCCTGTTGATCTCCGCCTCGTACGCGGCGAAGTCGTCCCAGTCCTTCTTGTTGTCGATCCAGTACGGAGTCCCGCTGACACGGAGGCCGGCGAAGCCGCGCGCGAGCGCCTCGTCGTGCTTCGCCATCCACATGTCGAGCGTCCGCCGGAGGTCGAAGCTCCCGCCCTTGAGGTACCAGTCGGTGTGGGGGAACACCTCGAGCTGCCGCCTCGCGAGGTACTCCGCGAAGCGCGGGACGTCGGCGTGCATCGCCGCCAGGGCCTCGTCGGTGGTGAGGAAGTCCGACGTGACCCAGACGCACAGCTCGTTCGCCTCCAGCCCCGCGCGGAAGTAGGGCACGACGACGTCCGTCATGTCCTTCTTCGTCCGGTAGAACTGGCAGAAGTGGCTGCCCCAGGGGAGGTCGCCGACCACGGCGATCCCCGAGCTGCGTCTGCTCGCGCTGGCGGGCGCTGTCATCCGGTCTCCCCGTGGGCGCTGGGATCGAAGCTTACCCCCGTCCGGCGTGCGTGGGTACGGCCGGGGGACCTCTCGACGGCGGCCCGGCGAGGGTTCGAGCGGCCACCCGGGGGGGCCGGAGCCGGGTGCGCCGGCGCTCGGTGCGGTGCTACATCTCCGGGGGCCGCCCCGGGGCGCGCGAGGCGCCGCGGTCGCGGTGAAACGCTCCGAGGGAGGCGCGCACATGGCGAGCCGGCGAGCCATCCGGATCACGCTCCAGTCGCAGCTGAAGAGGTGCCCGAACGGTCACGTCGTGGGCGACACGTGGATCGTGGAAGGAAAGACGCCCGCGGGGATGTGCCTGTCGGCCTTCCACTCGCTCTCGCCGTTCCTGATGGCGCTCAGGTTCGGGGGCGACTTCCCGTGGGAGGAGGCCGGCGAGGCGACGGTCTGCTGCCCGGATCCGGAGGTGGTGAACGTCTTCCGGATCGAGCGGATCGCGCGCGACGAGCCGGCCTGAGCGGCCGGGCCCTCTCGCGGGGCCTCTCCCGGCCGCGGGGACCGGGGCGCGCGCGAGGCGATCGGCGACGGCCGGCGGCCTACTTGTCCCGGTACGTGATGCGGCCGCGCGTCAGGTCGTAGGGCGACAGCTCCACCTTCACCCGGTCGCCCGTGATGATGCGGATGTGGAATCGCTTCATCTTCCCGGAGGGATACGCGAGCACCGTGGGGCCCTGATCGAGCTTCACGCGGTACATGCCGCCGCTCGACTCTTCCACTCTGCCCTGCACCTCGATGCCTGCTTCCTTCTCGCTCATCTCACTCCTTCTCGGATCGGTCCTCTGACATAAACGAAGCGGCCTCTCGAGGACGAGGCCGCTGGACATCTTCCGTACGCGCTGATTCTACACCGATACGGGTTCCTGCGCTCGCAATCTCGCCACGGGCCGTCCAGGCGGGAAGCCCCGGCCGCGCCGGGCCACCTCGGCGAGCGGGGGTCGGGTGGGTCCGGGCACGTCCGTCGAGGGGTCCGGGGGACCGCTCGCCCGGCGCGTGCGACCGGCCGGCGCTTGCGCACACGGCCGGGGCGGGGGAGCCTCGGAGCCTGCGCCGCGGCGCGGCGCGCGAGGGGGCGTCGTGGAGGTCGAGCTCCAGGAGATCCGCGACTTCCTGCTCGGCGTCCCGCCGTTCGACGCGCTCCCGGGCGAGGTCCTCGATCGCATCCCGGGAGCGCTCAGCGTCCTGCACCTGCGCCGGGGGCGGCCGTTCCCTCCGGAGGACGCCTCCGGGCCGTGCCTCTACGTGGTGCGGCAGGGGGCGATCGAGCTGCGCGGCGGCGAGGGCGAGCTCGTCGCGAAGTACGGGGAGGGCGACCTGCACGACGCGAGCTGCCGCGCGGCGAAGGGCGCCGTCGCGCCGCGCGGCTTCGCGGTCGAGGATTCGCTCCTCTACTGCCTGCCGTGCCAGGCGTTCGAGGCGCTGCGCGCGGCCCACCCGGCCTTCGACGCGCACTTCGCGCAGGCCCTCGGCGAGCGGCTGCGCCGCACGGTCCTCGGCGTCGTCACCGCGAGCGACGTCGTCCGGTGGCAGAGCGCGAACACGGCCCCCCTCGTCTCCGCGGTGCGGCGCGCCGGCTCCGTCGCGGCCCTGCAGCGGGCGGCCGCGCGCCTGCCGGAGCTGCAGGTGAAGATGGTCGCCGCGGGGGCGACCCCGCGCCACCTGGGGCTCGCCGTGGGCGCCGTCGCCGACGCGATCACGGCGCGGCTGCTCCAGCTGGCCGAGGCGGAGCTCGGGCCCGCGCCCGTCCCGTACGCCTGGCTCGCCCTCGGGTCGCAGGCGCGCCACGAGCAGACCGTCCTCGGCGATCAGGACAACGCGCTGCTGCTCGACGACGCCTTCGAGCCCGCCGTGCACGACGCGTACTTCGAGGCGCTCGCGCGGTTCGTGAACGAGGGGCTCGCCGCCTGCGGGTTCCCGTCCTGTCCCGGCGACGTGATGGCGCGGAACCCGCGCTGGCGCCGCTCGCTGCAGGGCTGGCGCCTCCAGTTCGACGCCTGGATCGAGCGCCCGGAGCCGAAGGCGCTCATGCAGGCCGCCCTCTTCTTCGACCTGCGCGCCGCGGCGGGCGACGCCCGGCTCGCCGGCGCGCTCCTCGCCCACGTCCGGCAGAAGATCCGCGGCAACGAGGTCTTCGTCGCGCTCATGGCCGCCAACGCGATCCGGAACCGGCCGCCGATCGGCTTCTTCCGCAACCTCGTCGTCGCGTCGGGCGGCGAGCACGCCGACACGCTCGATCTCAAGGTCGGCGGGACCATGCCCATCGTCGAGCTGGCCCGGATCTACGCCTTCGTCTCGGGGGCGGCGGCGACGGGCACCGTGGAGCGGCTCCGCGCCGGCGCCGAGGCGGGCGTCGTGAGCCGCCAGGGCGCGGAGGACCTCGAGCACGCGCTGGCGTTCGTCGCGACCCTGCGCGCCCGCCACCAGGCCGAGCAGATCAAGCGCGGCGCGCCTCCCGACAACCGCCTCCCGCCGGCGGAGCTCTCGCGGCTCGAGCGCGACCAGCTCAAGGGCGCGTTCGCGGTGGTGCGGCACCACCAGGAGCTCGTCGCGCAGGTCTACCGCGCGCGCTGGATCGTTTGACCGCGCGGGACCGGCCGTTCGGCCCCGAGCAGCGCCGGTTCGTTCTCGCGCGCTATCGGGGCGGCGGCAGGAGGCCGTGGAGGAGGTCGGCGCGATCGACGATCCCGACCAGCCGGCCGGACGCGTCCGTCACCGCGAGTACCTTGTGGTTCCCCCGGAGCATCTTCGCGATCGCGGCGGACACCCGCTCGTCGTCGCGCGCCGTCGCGAACGCCTGGGTCATGAGCTCCGCGGCGGTCCGGCCGCTCGCGTGCGCGCCCGCGGCGTCGCCCCGCGCGTGCGTGAAGGGGAGCCGCTGCATCAGCGCGCGGATCGCGCCGGGCCGGAGCGCCGGCGTGATGCGCTCGAGGAGCTCGGCGTCGGTGACGAGGCCGACGACCCGGAGGTCCGGGTCCACGACGAGCGCGCGGTTGAGCCGCGTCGCGACGACCGCCTGGAACACCTCGGGCAGCGGCGTGTCGGGGTGGACGGTCGGGACGTCCCTCCGCATCACGCGCGCGAGCGGCTGGTCGCCGGCCAGGCCGAGCTCCCGCGCCGTCGCCTCCTTGCCGCCGAAGCCCCCCGCGACGCTGCGCAGGAGGTCGAGCCGGCTCACCACGCCGACCAGCGCGCCCGCGGCGTCCACGACGGGGAGCCGCTTCAGCCGCCGGCGGGCCATCACGACCGCCGCGTCGGGCAGCGGCATCGAGGCCGGGACCGTCACCGGATCCGCCGTCATGACGTCGCCCGCCGTCCTGTTCTGCGACGAGAGCCGCTCCAGGAGCTCGTGCAGCTCGGGCTGCTCGAGGCTCCGGAGCAGGTCGATCCGGATGCCGAGCCCGCCGCGCTGCACGAGGTCCGTGCCGGTGACGATCCCGACCGGCCGCCCGCCCTCGACGACGGGAACGGCGCGGTAGCACTTCCCGAGGGTCAGCTCCACGACCTCGCGGACCGGCGTCGTCCGCGCCACCGTCACGACCTCGCGGCTCATCACGTCGCCGACGGTCGCGGTCGCCGCGAGATCGCGCACCGGGTGCGGCTCGTACAGCAGCACGTCCGTGTCGTCCACCGTGACGAGGCCGTGGCGGACGAGCGCGCGGACGCGGGGCGCGAGCCGCTCCACCTGCTCGGGCGTGTCGATCCACTCGACGACGACCGGCAGCCGCGCGGCCACGTCCACGAGGTGGCTCACGTGGATCCGCCCGCCCGCCCCGAACCCCTCGACCGCGCGGACGACCGTGGCGCCCTGCGCGTTCTCCTGGCGCAGCAGCTCGAGGATGACGAGGTGCAGCGGCTTCGAGCCGACCTTGTCGTCCTCGTTGATGTAGATGCGGACTCGCTTCGCCCTTCCCTGGGTCTCCACGGCGCTCCTCTGCCCCCAGTCTGGAACGTCCGGGGCGCCGGGTCCGCGCCCCGGAGAGGGCGCCGGTCCCGGCGGCGCGTCCCTGCAGCCCGGACGCCTCCGGGGCGACGCAGGCCGGCCAGTCCCGCCGGCCTCGCGCGCTCACGCCGCGGCCCGCGTCGCCGCCGGAGCGTTCGTCCGGGCTCGAGCCGTTCGCGCGTCGACGCTGATCGCGCCCGCCCCCGCCGCGCCGAGGGCGACGAGGCCCCCCGCGATGGAGACGTTCTTGAGGAACTGGATCATCTGCGCCTGCACCTCCGCGCCCTGCGCGCCCCAGAACCCGTGGAAGAGCACCGTGACGGGGGCGAGGAAGACCAGCAAGGCCGCCACGCCCCAGCGGGTCTTCCATCCGAGGAGGACCGAGGCGCCGCCGAGGACCTCGAGCGCGACCGCGCCGGCGAGGAGGACCTCCGGAACGCCCTTGCTGCCCGCGTAGGCGACCGTCCCGCTCCAGCCCGCGATCTTCCCGAGCCCGCTCATGAGGAAGATGATCCCCAGCCCGACGCGCGCTGCGAGCAGCGCCACTCCCGACCTCCGGTCCATGTCCGAGCGCTCCGTTCCGCGCGGCCGGGGAGGAGATCTCCAGCCGGCGGCGACGGGGGGAGATGTAGAGTGTTGCGATGCAGGAGACTAGATCGGACCACAGCAACGGATAGGTGCATACGGTGCAACGATGAACCTGAACCGGATCGGGGTGTTCGTGCGCGTGGTGGAGGCGGGGAGCTTCACCGGGGCAGCCACGGCGCTGGGCGTCCGCAAGTCGTCCGTGAGCAGGAGCGTCTCCGCGCTGGAGGGCGCGCTGGGCATCCGCCTGCTCCAGCGGACGACGCGGAGGCTCGCGCTGACGGACGCCGGCCGCGCCTACTACGAGCGCGCGCGGGACGCGCTCGCCGGTCTCGAGGAGGCCGGGCACGCGGTGTCGGCGCTCGGGGCCGAGCCCCGCGGTCCCGTCCGCTTCACGGCCCCGGTCGATCTCGCGGGCGACCTCGCTCCCATCGTGAGCACGTTCCTTCGCGCCCACCCCGCGGTGCGCGTCGAGGCGCTCCTCACGGCGCGGTACGTGGACCTCGTGAAGGAGGGGTTCGACCTGGCGGTCCGGGCGGGGCCGCTCACCGACTCCTCGCTGCTCGCGCGGAGGATCGGACAGACCGAGCAGGGGCTGTTCGCGGCGCCCGCGTACCTCGACGCGGCGGGCCGGCCGCGGCGGCTCGCCGACCTCGCGTCGCACGAGTGCGTGCTGTACCGGGCCGGCGGTCCCACGGCGACCTGGAGGCTCGCGGGGCCGCGCGGGGACGACGAGGTGACGGTCCGCGGCCGCGCGGACAGCGACGAGTTCGCCTTCGTGCGCGCCATGCTCGTCGCGGGGTACGGGATCGGGCTCGCGCCCGTGCACCTGTTCGCGCCGCTCGTCGAGTCGGGAGCGCTCGAGCGCGTGCTGCCGCGCCACGCGCGGCGGTCCGCGCCGGTTCACCTCGTGTGGCCGAGCCGGCGGTTCGAGCCGGCCGCGGTCTCGCTCTTTCGCGAGGCGCTGGCCGACGCGCTGCCTCGCATCGTCGGCGGGCGCGGCTGAGCGCCGAAGCCGGTACGGAAAGCGGCGCGCAGGTGGTTCACGCACCGACGAGTCGCAGTCGTTGGAGCGTGGCATTCCGTGCCGTGCGACAATCTGTACGATCCCTGAGGGAAGGGGGCCCCAGCGCACCGAAGCGCCACGCGCCGGGAGCCGTGCGCCGCCGCGCGCTCGGGACCGCGGGATGACCGCCAAGGAGCCGAACAGGATCGCCGACGGATTCGAGGGCGAGGTCGCGGGGCTCGGGCTCTCGGACCTCGTGCAGTTCAGCGCGCAGAACCGCTTCTCGGGCTGCATCGAGGTCGTGTACGACGGACGGCGCGGGCTCATCTTCATGCGCGAGGGCGAGATCGTGCACGCCGAGCAGGACGGGCTCGCCGGCGAGGCCGCGTTCTACGAGATCCTCTCCTGGCCCGCGGGCCGGTTCTCGCTCCAGGAGAAGGTCGCCTCGACCCGCTCCACCATCAAGGCCTCGTGCCAGTTCCTCGTCCTCGAGGCGCACCGGCTGATCGACGAGCGCCGCGCCGCCCGCGGGGCGGGCGAGGCGCCCCCGCCCGCGCAGCCGCCGGCGCAGAAGACGGCGGTGGCCGCGCTCCTCGACGCGCTGCGGAGGATCCCCGGCGTCGCCCAGGTGGTCGTGCAGGGCAAGACCGGCGGACGCGTCGGGGACGACAGCTACGAGGCGGAGGTCCTCGCCGGCCAGGCGCTCTACCTCGCGATGATGGGCACCCGCCTCGCGGAGAAGCTCCGGGCGGGCGAGGTGCACTCGGCCGCCGTGGAGGGCGCGGGGCGGCACCTCCTCCTGCTCATGACGCGAAGCCACCTCGTCACGGTGCTCGTCGACGCGCAGGCGCAGGTCGGCTCGGTCGAGGCCGCGGTGCGCAAGGCGCTGTCCCGCGGTGCGTGAAGGGGAGGGGCTCGCGATGCAGGACGTGCTGAGGCAGCTGAACGGCGTTCCCGGCGTGCTCGGGAGCCTCGTGTGCGGTCCGGGGGGAGAGCTCCTCGCGCGGGAGTTCCCGCCCGGCTGGGAGGAGGCCGCGCTCTCGGACGCGGCGAGGACCCTGGCCGAGAGCGCCGCGGGCCTCGAGACCGTCACCGGGACGATGCGCATGCTCGACCTGCGCTGCGCGGGCGCGCGGATCGTGGTGCGCCCGATCGCCGGCGCGAGCGTGCTGTTCGTCTGCGCGCCGTCGATGAACCTCCAGCCGCTCGCGATCTCCGCGTCCGTCGCCGCCCCGAGGCTCGAGGTCCTCGTGGCGGCGCGGTCCCCCGGCGGCGCCGCGCGCGAGAGCGTCGCGCCGCCCGCCGGCGGGCAGCTGTACGCGACCGTGCAGCGGATCAACGCCGTCATCGAGCGGAAGAAGCTCGACCCGTTCAAGACCCGGGGCGAGATCGCGCTCAAGGCGGGGTTCGCGCTCGGGTTCATCGACGCCGAGACGCCCGACGACCGGGAGAAGCTGTCGAAGCTGAAGGCCGTGGCGAGCGCGATCCTGCGCGAGCCCGTGTGAGCCCGAGGAGACCATGAAGAACCTCTCCATCAAGGCGAAGATCGCGATCGCGGTCGCCGCCAGCCTGGTCGTGATCGCCGCCGCCAACGCGGTGATGGCCCGCTACAACTACGCGCAGGACATGCGCTACGCCGGCGATCAGGCGGTGAAGGCGGCCGCGCGCACCTTCGACAGCATCGAGCGGCGCGAGATCGACAAGCTCTCCACCGCGCTCGACGCGCTCATCGGCGAGTCGTCCCTCGTCGCGCTCTTCGGCGTGCGCGATCGCGAGCGCCTGCTCGAGGTCGCCGCGCCGATCTTCAAGGAGCTGAAGGCGCGTCACCACGTGACGCACTGGTACTTCCTCGACCCGCCGCCGGCGAGGACCTGCTTCCTCCGGGTGCACCGGCCCGACCTGCACGACGACGTCGTCAACCGCCAGACGCTGCTCGCGGCGATCCGGACCGGCGAGACCTCCGCCGGGAAGGAGCTCGGGCAGACGGCGTTCGCGCTCCGCGTCGTGCGCCCGTTCGCGCCGCAGCAGGGCCATCCCCTCGGGTACATGGAGCTCGGAGAGGAGATCGACGACTTCCTCGCCCGGATGAAGGCGGAGACGGGCGACGACTTCGCCCTCGTCGTCGAGAAGAAGTACCTCGACGAGAAGGAGTGGGCCGCGACCCGCGGCGAGCGGCGCAACGGCTGGGGGGACGACCCCGACGTCGTGACCGTCGACGCCACCGGCGGCGGAGCGCTCGTCGCCGGCACGAGCGCGGACGTGCGGGACGTGCCCGAGGGCGGGCGGTATCTCGCGTCCGTCGAGCGCGACGGGCGGGCGTTCGTGCGCGGGGTGGTGCCGGTGCTCGACGCCGGCGGCCAGAAGGTCGGCGGCCTGTTCGTGCTGCACGACGTGACGGCGCTGCGCGACCGCGGCGTGTCCGAGCAGGTCCGGGTCGTGCTGCTCATCGGCGCGGTGGCCGTCGTCGTCCTCGCGCTCCTGTTCGGCCTCGTCGAGTTCCTCGTGTTTCGCCGGATCAAGCGGATGTCCGCGACGATGGAGGCCGTCTCCCTCCGGCTCGCCGGCGGCGACTACGACATCGGCGCGAGCGTCCAGCCCGGGCCGCCGGACGAGATCGGCCGGTTCGAGGCGTTCCTCGCGGGCTTCCTCTCGACGATGGGGTCGACGCTGCACGAGCTCGAGAAGCGGCAGCGGCGCAGCGGGTAGGGAGGCCCCCCGGATCGCGCGCGCCCCAGGATCGTGAAGACTTCCTGGACGGCCCATGCGCGTTCGCCCGGTTCCGCGCGCGCTCGCGCGGCCGTAGCTTGTGCGGCATCTCCAGGGCTTCCTCGAAGGCCGAGGAGCCCGGCACGAGCACGACCGGGAGGACACGATGCAGAAGCGCAAGCTGGGACGCAGCGGCCTGGAGGTCTCCGCCATCGGGCTCGGCTGCATGGGGATGAGCTTCGCCTACGGGACCCCGCCGGACCGGAGCCAGATGATCGCGCTCCTCCGGGCCGCGGTCGAGCGCGGCGTCACCTTCTTCGACACCGCGGAGGCGTACGGCCCGTTCACGAACGAGGAGCTGGTCGGCGAGGCGCTCGCGCCCGTCCGTTCCCGGGTCGTCATCGCGACCAAGTTCGGGATGAAGCTCGGCACGACCGCGGTGGACAGCCGGCCCGAGCACATCCGCGAGGTGGTCGACGCGTCGCTCCGGCGCCTGAAGGTGGAGACGATCGACCTCCTCTACCAGCACCGCGTCGATCCCGACGTTCCCATCGAGGACGTGGCGGGGACGGTGAAGGAGCTCATCCGCCAGGGCAAGGCGAGGCACTTCGGCCTCTCGGAGGCGGGCGTGAGGACGATCCGCCGCGCGCACGCCGTCCAGCCGGTCGCCGCGCTCCAGAGCGAGTACTCGCTCTGGTGGCGCAAGCCCGAGGAGGAGGTGCTCCCGGCGCTCGAGGAGCTCGGGATCGGCTTCGTCCCCTTCAGCCCGCTCGGGAAGGGGTTCCTGACCGGGAAGATCGACGAGAAGACGACGTTCGAGAAGGGCGACTTCCGGAACATCGTTCCCCGCTTCACGCCGGAGGCGCGCAGGGCGAACCAGGCCATGGTCCAGCTGCTCGAGGACGTCGCGAGGCGGAAGCGCGCGACGCCCGCGCAGATCGCCCTCGCGTGGCTCCTCGCCCGGAAGCCCTGGATCGTGCCCATCCCCGGCACGACCAAGCTCGCGCGGCTCGAGGAGGACCTCGGGGCGGCGGAGCTCCAGCTCACGCCCGACGACCTTCGCGCCATCGACGACGCCTCGTCCCGCATCGCGCTCGAGGGGGCGCGCTACCCCGACGAGCTGGAGAGGCGCACCGGGCTCTGAGCCGGGAGGAGCTCCGACCTGGCCACCGCCGACGGCGCCCGGCCGGTGGCGCGCCGGGGCGGGGTCGTGTAGGAAGCCTTCAC
>DASVZX010000239.1:0-16556 GCA_036391435.1 Anaeromyxobacter sp.
CTCGCGATCGTCGCCGGCCGCGTCTTCGCCCTCCAGGTCATCGATCGCGACGGCCTCGTCGGCGACATGGTCGAGCAGTACCGGCGCCAGCTCGTCCTCAAGCCCCGCCGCGGGCCGATCGTGGACCGCGCCGGCGTGCTGCTCGCCGGCAGCGCCGACGCCCAGTCGGTCTACGTCGATCCGGTCGTGCTCGCGCGCGAGGACGGCGGGGGGACCGCGCTCCGCAAGGTGGCGCAGGCGCTCGGCCTCGACCTCGGCCAGGTGAAGCGGCGGCTCGCGAAGGGCACCCGGTTCGCCTGGGTCGCCCGCCGCGTCTCGCCGCAGCAGGGGGCGGCCGTCGAGAAGATCGTCAAGGACGCGAAGCTCCGCGGGATCGCGCTCGTGCACGAGACCCGGCGCTACTACCCGCGCGTCGAGCTCGCGAGCGCGGTCCTCGGCTGGGTCGGGGACGACGGGAACGGGCTCGAGGGCGTCGAGCTCGAGCTCGACGACGTCCTCTCCGGCGCGCCGGCGCGCGTCCCGTCGCTCCGGGACGGCGCGGGCCGCACCGTGCTCGCCGGCGCGCCGTCGGCCGGCAGCGAGCGCGAGGGCGCGCGCGTCGAGCTGACGATCGATCAGGGCCTGCAGCTCGCGGCGGAGCGCGCCCTCTCCCGCGCCGTCACCGGCTCGCGCGCGCTCTCCGGCATGGCGGTCGCCCTCGACCCGCGCACCGGCGAGGTCCTCGCCATGGCGAGCTACCCCGGGTTCAACCCGAACGCCCCGCGGCGCGGGACCGAGATGCGCAACCGGACCGTGGCGGACTCGTTCGAGCCCGGCTCGACGATGAAGACCTTCTCCATCGCGGGCGCGCTCGACCGCGGCGCCCTCCGCCCGCTCGACCCCATCGACTGCGGGAACGGCTCGCTCGCGATCGGCGCGAACGTGATCCACGACCACGAGGCCTTCGGCTGGGTCGGGCCGGCGAAGGTCCTCGCGGTCTCCTCCAACGTCGGCGCGGCGAAGATCGCCGGCCGGCTCGGGAAGCAGGGGCTCCACGAGGCGCTCCTCGCGTTCGGCTTCGGCGAGCGCACCGGCCTCGGCCTCCCCGGCGAGGTCCGCGGCCAGGTCCCCTTCCCCCGCTCCGACATCGCGCTCGCGACCCAGGCGTTCGGCCAGGGGCTCACCGCGACCGCGCTCCAGGTCACGAGCGCGATGGGCGCGATCGCGAACGGCGGCGTCCTCGTCCGACCCGTCGTCGTGAAGCGGATCGTGGACCCCGCGACCGGCGAGGTGCTCGAGGAGGCGCGCCCGGAGATCGTCCGGCGCGCCGTCTCGGCCGACGCCGCGGCCACCGTCGCCCGCTGGCTCGTCGGCGTGGTGGAGGATCCGAAGGGCACCGGCAAGCGCGCCCGGCTCGAGGGCTGGCGCGTCGCCGGGAAGACCGGCACCGCCCAGAAGGCGGACGCCGTCTCGGGCGGCTACTCCGCCGACCGGCACTTCAGCTCGTTCGTCGGGTTCGCGCCGGCCGAGGCGCCGCGCATCGCGATCGGCGTGTTCGTCGACGAGCCGAAGGGCGAGATCTACGGCGGCGAGGTGGCCGCCCCGGCGTTCCGCGAGGTGGCCGAGTACGCGATGAAGATGCTCGGCGTCCCGCCCGCGCCCGGCGCGGTCGCCGCCGCCCCCGAGCCGGCCCCCGCCGCGCCCGAGGAGCCCGAAGGGCCTCCCCCGGTCGAGCAGGCGACCCGCCCGGCGCCTCCCGGCGCGGTGGCCGTGCCCTCGCTCGCCGGGCTGCCGGCCCGCGCCGCGGTGCGGGCGCTCGAGGCCTTGGACCTTTCGCCCGACCTCGCGGGGTCCGGGCGCGTGGTGGGCCAGTCCCCTCCGGCCGGGAGGGTCGTCGCCCGCGGGACCCGGGTCCGGATGACGCTTCAGCCGGCGGGCTGACGATATCGAGTAAGATGTCCCGCGCCCGTGTCCGCGCGGACACGGCGGCGTGCAAACGGGCGGTGGCGCGGAGGAATACGGTCCGGGCGTCGGTTTGCATGGAGCCGCTCTCGAGATGAAGCTCTCCACGATCATGCAGGGCACCGGCGCCCGCGGCGACGCCGGTGGCGACCCCGAGATCACCCAGGTGACGGGCGACTCGCGCGCCGCCGGCCCGGGGGCGATCTTCTTCGCGCTCCCCGGCGCCGCGCTCGACGGGCACGACTTCGCGGCCGAGGCGGCCCGCCGCGGCGCGATCGCCGTCGTCGCCGAGCGGCCCGTCGCCTGCGCGCCCGCCGCCCTCCTCCTCGCGCCCTCCTCGCGGCGCGCGATGGCGATCGCCGCGGCGAACCTCCACGGGCGGCCCGGAGACGCGCTCGCCCTCGCCGCGGTCACCGGCACGAACGGGAAGACGACGGTCGCGTGGCTCGTCGAGGCCTGCGCCCGCGCCGCCGGGCTGCCGATCGGCATGCTCGGGACGGTCGTCCACCGCTGGCCCGGCGGCGAGCGCGACGCGAGCCACACGACGCCCGAGTCCACCGACGTCCAGGCGCTCCTCGCGACGATGCGCGCGGCCGGCGCCCGGGCCGCCGTGCTCGAGGTCTCGTCTCACGCCCTCGCGCAGGAGCGGGTCGCCGGGATGCGCTTCCGGGTGGCCGGCTTCACGAACCTGACGCGGGATCACCTCGACTACCACGGCGACATGGAGCGCTACTTCGCCGCGAAGCGGCGGCTCTTCACCGAGCACCTCGCGCCCGACGGCGTCGCCGTCGTGAACGTGCGCGATCCCGCCGGCGCGCGGCTCGCCGACCAGCTCGGCCCCGGCCGCGCCGTGTGGCGCTACGGCGGCCGGGCGGACGACGCCCTCCGCGCCGAGGACCTGTCCGCCGGGATCGAGGGGACCGCCGCCACCTTCGTCACGCCCGCGGGCCGCTTCGAGGTCCGCTCCCCGCTCGTCGGGGCGCACAACCTCGAGAACCTCCTCTGCGCCGCCGGCCTCGCGCTCGGCCTCGGCGTGCCGCCCGACGCGGTGGCGCGCGGGCTCTCCGGCTGCCCCGGCGCCCCCGGCCGGCTCGAGCGCTTCACCGCCCGGGGCGTCTCCGTGTTCGTGGACTACGCGCACACCGACGACGCGCTCGCCCGCGCGCTCGCGGCCCTCCGCGCGCTCGCCCCGCGCCGCCTCCTGTGCGTGTTCGGCTGCGGCGGCGACCGCGACCGCGGGAAGCGCCCGCTCATGGGCGAGGCGGCGGGCCGCGGCGCCGACGCCGTGGTGGTGACGAGCGACAACCCGCGCACGGAGGACCCGGGCGCGATCCTCCGGGAGATCCTGCCCGGCGTGGAGCGCGCCGGCCTCCCGCGCCTCTCCGCCGACGCGCTCCGCCGCGGCGACCGGGGGTTCGCCGTCGAGCCCGACCGGCGGGCCGCCATCGCGCTCGCCATCGCGGCGGCGCGCGAGGGCGACGCCGTCCTCGTCGCCGGCAAGGGTCACGAGCCCTACCAGATCGTCGGCAAGGCGCGCCTCCCCTTCTCCGACCGCGACGAGGCGCGGCGGGCCCTCGGGATCCTCGATCGATGACCGCACGCTTCACTCGAGAGGAGCTCGCGCAGGCGACGGGCGGCGACTGGACCGGGACGCCTCCGGCGTCCGTCGAGGGCGTCTCCACCGACACCCGCACCCTGCCGGCCGGGAGCCTGTTCGTCGCGCTCCGCGGCGACCGCTTCGACGGCCACGCCTTCCTCCCCGAGGCCGCCGGGCGCGGGGCCGCCGCGGCCGTCGTGGACGAGCGGTTCGACCCGACGGAGGGCGTCCCCGGGCCGGCCGGGCGGCTCGTCGTCCCCGACACGCTCCTCGCGCTCGGCGCGATCGCGCGCCTCCACCGCAAGCGCTTCCAGATCCCGGTCGTCGGCGTCACCGGCTCGAACGGCAAGACGACGACGCGCGAGATGGTGGCCGCGATCCTCGCGACGCGCGGCAAGGTGCTCAAGACCGAGGGCAACCTGAACAACGAGGTGGGGCTCCCGCTCACGCTGCTCGGGCTCGACCCCTCGCACTCGGCCGCGGTCGTCGAGATGGGGATGAGCCACCCCGGCGAGATCGCCCGGCTCGCCGCGATCGCGCTGCCGCAGGTCGGGGTCGTGACGCTC
This sequence comes from Anaeromyxobacter sp., assembly GCA_036391435.1. Taxonomy (GTDB): domain Bacteria; phylum Myxococcota; class Myxococcia; order Myxococcales; family Anaeromyxobacteraceae; genus Anaeromyxobacter. The sequence continues at coordinate 4,105 of DASVZX010000239.1, forward strand.
GCCGCGCCCGCGCACCTCGAAGGGCTCGGCACCGTCGACGCCGTCGCCGACGCGAAGGCGGAGCTCTACCAGGGGCTCCCGCCGGGCGGGATCGCCATCGCGAACGCGGACGACGCGCGCATGCTGAAGCGCGCGCAGGCCTCCGGCCGCCGCATGATCACGTTCTCGGCGGCGAAGGGCCGGCGCGGCGACGTGGTCGTCCTCGAGATCGTCTCGCAGGGCGACGACGGCCTGCGCTTCGTCCTCGGCGTGGGCAACCGGGAGCTCCCCGTGCACATCCCGGGGCTCGTCGGCGCCCACAACGCCGCCAACGCCGCCGCCGCCGCCGCCGCCGCGATCGCCCTCGGCTGCACCGACCGGGAGATCGGGCGCGGCCTCGCCACGGTGCGCCCGGTCGGCCGCCGGCTCCGCCTCGAGCAGCTCCCCTCCGGCGTCGCGCTCCTCGACGACTGCTACAACGCGAACCCCGCGTCGATGGCCGCCGCCCTCGCCACGCTCGCCGGCCTCGCGGCGGGCCGCCGCCCGGTGGCGGTGCTCGGGGACATGCTCGAGCTCGGGGCGTTCGAGGCGGAGGCGCACCGCGCGGTGGGCGCCGAGGCGGCGCGCGCCGGCGTGAAGGCGCTCGCGACCTTCGGGCCGCGCTCGCGCGGCGCGGCCGAGGCGGCCCGCGCGGCGGGCCTCGAGGCCTTCCACACCGAGGACGTCGACGCGCTGGTGCGGTGGACGAAGGCGACGCTCGCGCCGGGGGACGTGCTCCTCGTGAAGGGGAGCCGGGGGATGAGGCTCGAACGGCTCGTCGAGGCGCTGAGATAGATGCTCTACCACCTGCTCTACCCGCTGGCGGGCCGCTTCGGCGTCTTCAACGTCCTGCGCTACCCGTCCTTCCGCATCGTCGCGGCCGGGCTCACCGCGCTCCTCCTCGGGCTGCTCGTGGGGCCGCTCTTCATCGAGCGGATGCGCGTCATCCAGTACGGCTCCACGAACGTGCGGGAGGACGTGCCCGAGGGGCACCGCAAGAAGGCCGGGACCCCGTCGATGGGCGGCGCGCTCATCCTCTTCGGCGTCACCGTCGCGACGCTCCTCTTCGCCGACCTGCACAACCGCTTCGTGTGGTCGGCGCTCCTCGTCACGCTCGGCTACGGCGGGATCGGGTTCTGGGACGACTGGCTCAAGATCTCGAAGCGCAACTCGAAGGGGCTCCCGGGCAAGCGCAAGCTCCTCTTCCAGGTGCTCGTCGTCGTCGCCGTCTACTACGGCGTCCTCACCGACTGGAACTTCCACGTGGAGCACGCGTTCCCGTGGCTGCGGGTGGGGAGCTTCGTCGACCTCCGGCTCACGCTGCCGTTCGTCCCGACCCGGCTGTTCGAGCCGAACCTGGGCTTCCTCTACCTGCCGTTCATGGTCTTCGTGGTGGTCGCGACCTCGAACGCGGTGAACCTCACCGACGGGCTCGACGGGCTCGCCATCGGCCCGACGCTCGTCTCGTCGATGACGTTCCTCGCCCTCTCCTACGTGGCGGGCGCGACGCTCGCGGGCTTCAGCCTCGCCGAGTACCTGCGGATCTCGTACATCCCCGGCGCCGAGGAGCTCGGCGTCTTCTGCTCGGGGATGTTCGGCGCCGGGGTGGCGTTCCTCTGGTACAACACCTACCCCGCCTCCGTGTTCATGGGCGACGTCGGGTCGCTCGCGCTCGGAGGCGGGCTCGGGATGCTCGCCGTCCTGACGAAGAACGAGGTCGCGAGCGCGATCCTGCACGGCGTGTTCCTCGGCGAGACGGTGAGCGTCATCCTGCAGGTCTGGTCGTTCAAGACGCGCGGCAAGCGGATCTTCGCCATGGCGCCCATCCACCACCACTTCGAGCTGAAGGGGTGGGCGGAGCCGAAGATCATCGTGCGCTTCTGGATCGTGTCGATCATGCTCGCCCTCGTCGCGCTCATGTCCATCAAGCTGAGGTAGCCGACCGCCGTGGAACCGCCGCGCCTGAAGGGGAAGAAGGTCACCGTCGTCGGGCTCGCGAAGAGCGGCGTCGCCGCCGCCCGCCTCGCCGCCCGGGAGGGCGCCCGCGTCACCGTGACCGACCGCCGCCCCGAGGCCGAGCTCGGCGCGCCGCTCGCGACGCTCGGCGACGCGGCCGCCCGCCGCGTCCTCGGGCGCCACGACGCGGCCGACTTCGAGGGGGCCGACCTCGTCGTCGCCTCCCCGGGCGTGCCGATCGCGGTCCCGGAGATCGCCGCCGCGCGCGCCCGCGGCGTCCCGGTGTGGGGCGAGATCGAGCTCGGCGCGCGCTTCCTCGGGCGGACCCCGGTCGTCGCGATCACCGGCACGAACGGGAAGAGCACGACCACCGCGCTCGCGGGCGCGCTCCTCGCGCGCGACCGGCGCACCTTCACCGGCGGAAACCTCGGCACGCCGCTCTGCGAGCACGTGCTCTCGGGCGCCCGCGCCGACGCGGTGGTGCTCGAGCTCTCGTCCTTCCAGATCGAGGGGCTGCTGACGCTCCGTCCGCGCGTCGCCGCGATCCTGAACGTCACGCCCGACCACCTCGACCGCTACCGCGACGTCGACGCGTACGCCGCGGCCAAGGCGCGCCTGTTCGCCCTGCAGCAGCCCGGGGACGCCGCGGTCGCGAACGCCCGTGACCCGCGGGCGGTCGCGATGGCCGCCGCCTCGCGCGGCGACGTCCACACCTTCGGCTTCGGCCCGCCCGCGCCGGCCGCGGCGCGCGATCCGGGCGGCGAGCCGGGGCCGCAGGGCGCGGAGCTCTGGGTCTCGACCGACGAGGGGCCGGAGCGCTACCTCGTCCGCAGCCGGGCCCTGCGCGGCCGCCACAACCGCGAGAACGCCATGGCCGCGGTCCTCTGCGCCCGCCTCGCCGGCGTCCCGGGCGACGCGATCCAGGCCGGCCTCGACGACTTCCCCGGCCTGCCGCACCGCCTCGAGCTCGTGGCGGAGCGCGCGGGCGTCGAGTGGGTGAACGACTCGAAGGCGACCAACGTCGACTCCACCTCCGTCGGCCTCGCCGCCTTCCCGGAGGGCGCCGCCCGCATCGTCCTCATCATGGGCGGGCGGGGGAAGGGCGCGCCCTACACGCCGCTGCGGCCGCTCTTCGGGCGGCGGGTGAAGGCGCTGCTGACCATCGGCGAGGACGCTCCGGCGGTCCAGGCCCAGCTCGGCGATCTCTGCCCCACCGAGCCGTGCGGCACGCTCCCGGCCGCGGTGAGCCGGGCGGCGCGGCTGGCCGGCCCCGGCGACGTCGTGCTGCTCTCCCCGGCCTGCGCGAGCTACGACCAGTTCCACGGCTACGAGGAGCGCGGCGAGGCCTTCCGGCGCCTCGCCGCGGGCGTCGCATGAGCGCCCGCGACCCCGCCGCCGCCCCCGCCCCCCGGGGCGTCCCCGCCTTCGACGGGCTCCTGCTCGCGGCGGTCCTCGCGCTCGTCGCGATCGGCGCGGTGATGGTCTACTCCGCGAGCGCGATCCCGGCGAGCCAGTCGCGGCGGCTCGGGATGGACGAGTTCTACTACCTGAAGCGCCAGCTCGCCGCCGCGGCGGTCGGCGTCGCGCTCCTCGCGGGCGCGCTGCGGCTCGGCCACCGCCGGCTCGCCGCCCTCGCGTACCCGATCCTCGGCGCCGCCTTCGTCCTCCTGCTGCTCGTGCCGCTCGTCGGCAAGGCGGCGGGCGGCGCGCAGCGCTGGATCGCGCTCGGCCCGGTGCAGTTCCAGCCCTCCGAGGCGGCGAAGATCGCCTTCGTGCTCTACCTCGCCCGCTCGCTCGCCCGGAAGCAGGACAAGATCCGGCTGTTCTCGATCGGCCTGCTCCCCCACCTCCTCGTCACCGGGGCGCTCATCGCCCTGTGCCTCGTGCAGAGCGACCTCGGGACGGGCGTCATCCTGTTCGTCGTCCTGTTCGCGATGCTCTTCGCCGCGGGCGCGCGCGTCTCGTACCTCCTCGCCGCGGCCGCCGTGGCCGCGCCGATCGCGTGGCACCTCGTGAAGTCCACGCCGTACCGCTACCTGCGGATCGTCGCCTACCTCGACCCGGAGCGGTACCGCAGCGGGCCGGGCTACCAGCTCTGGGAGTCGCTCCTCGGCACCGCCAACGGCGGCTTCCTCGGCCAGGGGCTCGGCCAGGGGAAGGGGAAGCTCTTCTACCTGCCCGCCGCGCACACCGACTTCATCGCGGCGGTGATCGCCGAGGAGGCGGGGCTCCTCGGCGTCCTCCTCCTCGTCGGCCTCTTCGCGATCGTGGTCTGGCGCGGCGTGCGGGCGGCGCTGAACGCGTCGGACCCGTTCGGCTGCTACGCGGCGCTCGGGATCACCACGCTCGTCGGCGCGCAGGCGCTCGTGAACCTCGCGGTGGTGTTCGGGCTGCTCCCGACCAAGGGGCTCACCCTGCCCTTCGTCTCCTACGGCGGCAGCTCCCTCATCACCCTGCTCGCCGGGGCGGGGATCCTGCTCTCGGTGAGCGCCGACCGGGGCGGCTTCCTGCGCCGGCCCGCGGCCGCCGTGCGGGTCGCCCCCGCGGCGGCGGAGGTGACCTCGTGAGGATGCTCGTCGCCGGCGGCGGCACCGGGGGCCACGTCTTCCCGGGGATCGCCCTCGCGGAGGAGGTCGTCACGCGCCACCCCGCGAACGACGTGGTCTTCGTCGGCACGGCGCGGGGGCTCGAGGCGACCGTCGTCCCGCAGGCGGGGTTCCCCATCGAGCTCATCGACGTGAAGGGGCTGAAGGGGAAGGGGCTGCTCGCCACCCTGCGGAACCTCCTGCTGCTGCCGCTGGCGTTCGTCCAGTCGTTCGCGATCCTCAGGAAGTGGCGGCCGGACGTGGTCGTGGGCGTCGGCGGCTACGCGAGCGGCCCCGTGGTCCTCGTCGCCTGGCTCATGCGGATCCCGACGGCGGTGCAGGAGCAGAACGCCATCGCCGGCTTCACGAACCGCGTGCTCGGGCGCATCGTGCAGGCGGCGTTCACCGCGTTCCCCGAGGCGGTGCGCCAGTTCCCGCGGCGGAAGGTGTTCCAGCTCGGGAACCCCATCCGCAAGACGCTCATGGACAACTACATGATGCCGGGCGCGCGCCACGAGCGGCCGCAGCTCCTCGTCTTCGGGGGCTCGCAGGGCGCGCACGCGCTCAACATGCGGGTCCTCGAGTCGCTCCCGCACCTCGCCGACCTCCGGGACCGGCTGCGCATCACCCACCAGACGGGCGCCCGGGACCGCGAGTACGTCGAGAAGGGCTACCAGGCGGTCGGCTTCACGCCCGACGTGCGCGAGTTCATCTCGGACATGAGCGCGGCCTACGCCGGCGCGGACCTCGTCGTCTGCCGCGCGGGCGCGACGACCCTCGCCGAGCTCACCGTCTGCAAGAAGCCGTCGATCCTCGTCCCCTTCCCCGCAGCGGCCGACAACCACCAGGTGCAGAACGCGCTCAGCCTCGTCTCCGCCGGCGCCGCCGTCATGATCGAGGAGAAGGACCTCACGGGCGAGGTGCTCGCGAGCGAGGTCCGCGCGATCCTCTCCTCCCCCGAGCGGCTCGAGAAGATGGCCCGCGCCGCCGGCCGGCTCGGCAGCCCGCAGGCGGCGAAGGAGATCGCCGACGTCTGCACGGAGCTCGTCCGCCGCCGCTTCGGCTCGCCGAGGGGACAGCCCCGCGAGGGCGCCCCCGCGGCCCGGCCGCAGGGGCCCCCCGCCTGAGGAGCACGGAGCCCATGAGCCTCTTCCGTTCCAGGCCCGCCAAGATCCACTTCGTCGGGATCGGCGGCATCGGCATGAGCGGCATCGCCGAGGTGCTGCTCAACCTCGGCTACGCCGTCTCCGGCTCCGACCTCAAGGAGTCCGAGATCACCCGCCGTCTCACCTCCCTCGGCGGCCGCGTCGCGAAGGGGCACGCGGCCGGGAACCTCGCCGACGTCGACGTGGTCGTGATCTCGTCCGCCGTGAAGCGGGACAACCCCGAGGTGGTCGAGGCGCGGCGCCGCAAGATCCCGGTCATCCCGCGCGCGGAGATGCTCGCCGAGCTCATGCGGCTCAAGTACGGCGTCGCCGTCGCCGGCAGCCACGGCAAGACCACCACGACCTCGCTCGCCGCGCACCTGCTCGCCCACGCCGGCCTCGATCCGACCGCGGTCGTCGGCGGCAAGGTGAACGGGTTCGGCTCGAACGCCAAGCTCGGCAAGGGCGACTACATGGTCGTCGAGGCGGACGAGTCCGACGGCTCGTTCCTCCACATCCCGCCGACGATCGCGATCGTGACGAACGTCGACCCCGAGCACCTCGACCACTGGAAGACGCCCGAGGCGCTGCGCCGGGGGTTCCTCGACTTCGTGAACCGCGTGCCGTTCTACGGGCTCGCCATCCTCTGCCACGACCACCCCGGCGTGCAGGCGCTCCTCCCCGACGTCGAGAGCCGCTACGTCACCTACGGCGAGAGCCACCAGGCCGACTACCGCGCGCACCGCATCGAGGTGGAGGGCGGCTCGGTCCGCTTCGACGCGTCCCACCGCGACACGCCCCTCGGCCGCTTCGAGGTGAAGATGGTCGGGCGGCACAACGCGCTCAACGCGCTCGCCGTGATCGCGCTCGGCGACGAGATGGGCATCCCCCCCGACACGATCCGCGCGGGGCTCGCCTCGTTCCAGGGCGTGCAGCGCCGGTTCACCGTGCGCGGCGAGGCGGCGGGCGTGACGGTGGTGGACGACTACGGCCACCACCCCGCCGAGGTCCGCGCGACGCTCCTCGGCGCGCGCGAGGCGTTCCACCGCCGGATCGTCTGCGTGTTCCAGCCCCACCGCTACACGCGGACGCGCGACCTCATGCAGGAGTTCGCGACCGCCTTCAACGACGCCGACGTCCTCGTCCTCACCGACGTCTACGCGGCGGGCGAGGACCCCATCCCCGGCGCCACCGCCGAGGCCCTCGCCGCGACGATCCGCGCCTGCGGCCACCGCGACGTGACGCTCGCGCCCCGCGCCGAGCTCGCCCGCGTCGCGCGCGAGCGCGCCCGGAAGGGCGACATCGTGCTGACGCTCGGGGCGGGAGACGTGACGAGCGTGGGCCCCGAACTGCTGACCCTGCTGAACGGCTGAACCTTCCCCCCTCTCCCCCTGGCAGCGCCAGGGGAGAGGGCCGGGGAGGAGGGGGCGAGAGGATCGACGGGTGAAGGGCGACTGGCGCCACGAGATCGAGCAGCGCGTCCGCGGCGAGCACCTCCGCGACGCCCCGCTCGCGCCCCGCACCACGATCCGGGTGGGCGGCCCCGCCGACCTCCTCGTCCGCCCCGCAGATCCGGACGCGCTCGCCGACCTGCTCCGCGCCACGCGCGCGCTCGGCGTGCCGCTCGCGATCCTGGGCGGCGGCGCGAACACCCTCGTCGCCGACGCGGGGGTGCGCGGCGTCGTCCTGCGGCTGCCGCCCGACCTCGCGCCCGAGGAGGGCGGCGGGACCCGGCTCCTCCTCGGCGCCGGCCAGCCCACCTCGCGCCTGTGGATCCGCGGCCACGCCCTCGGCCTCGTCGGGATGGAGTTCGTCGCGGGGATCCCGGGGACGCTCGGCGGAGCCGTCGCGATGAACGCGGGCACCACCATCGGCGAGATGAAGGACGTCGTCGCCCGCGTCGAGCTCGCCACGGCGGACGGCGTGGGCTTCGTCCCGGCGCGCGAGCTCGGGTTCGCGTACCGGACCTGCCGGCTGCCGGCCGGCGCGGTCGTGACCCGCGTCGAGCTCGCCCTGCGCGAGGGCGACGTCTCGGCGAGCGAGCGCGTGATGCAGGAGGACCGGGCGCGCCGCCGCCGCACGCAGCCCCTCGACCGTCCGACCTTCGGCTCGACGTTCCGGAACCCGCCGGGCGACTTCGCCGGGCGGCTCATCGAGGCGGTGGGCCTCAAGGGCCACCGCGTCGGAAACGCCACGTGGTCCGACGTCCACGCGAACTTCGTCTCGAACCTCGGGGGCGCGACCGCGCGGGACGTGCTCGCGCTCATCAAGCTCGCGAGATCGCGGGTGAAGGCGGCGTTCGGGATCGAGCTGGAGGCCGAGGTGCGGCTGCTCGGCGAGTTCCTTGCAGAAGACGTCCGGGAGCTTCAGGACCTGAAGGTGGGCTAGTCCCGCCGGGAGACGACGATGCCGAGGTGGACCGGGAAGCGGGTCGCGGTGCTGTACGGCGGGAAGTCCACGGAGCGGGAGGTGTCGCTCCGGACGGGGAAGGCGTGCGCCGACGCGCTCGTCTCGAAGGGCTACGACGTCACCCTCGTCGACGTGGCCGAGGACCTCGCCGCGAGGCTGGCGGAGGCGCGGATCGACGTCGCCTTCAACGCGCTCCACGGCCGCTGGGGCGAGGACGGCTGCGTGCAGGGGCTCCTCGAGGTGGTGCGGGTGCCCTACACCGGCTCCGGCGTCCTCGCCTCGGCCATGGGCATGGACAAGGTGGTCGCGAAGGCGATGTTCAAGGCGCTCGGGCTCGCGCTCATCGAGTACCGCGCCTTCCCGCCCGACCGGGCGGCGTCCATCGGCCCCGCCGACCTGCCCTTCGGCATCCCCTGCGTCGTGAAGCCGTCCGGCGAGGGCTCCTCGGTGGGCGTCCACCTCGTGAAGGACGCGGCGAAGCTCGTCGCCGCCTGCCGGGACGCCGCGACGTTCAAGGGCGACGTCATCGTCGAGCGCTACGTGAAGGGGACCGAGGTGAACGTCGCGGTCCTCGACGGCAAGGCGCTCGGCGCGATCGAGATCGTCCCCGCGAACGAGTTCTACGACTACGCCGCCAAGTACACGGCCGGGACGACGAAGTACTTCTACCCGGCGCGGATCCCGGAGGCGCACCGGGCGCGCGTGATGGAGGCGGCGGAGGTGGCGCACCGCGGCCTGGGCTGCGCCGGCGTGAGCCGGGTCGACTTCATCGTCGCCGGGGACGGCACGCCCTACATCCTCGAGATCAACACGCTCCCGGGGATGACGGCGACGTCGCTCGTCCCGAAGATCGCCGCGGGGCTCGGGATCCCCTTCCCGGAGCTCTGCGAGCGGATCCTCGACTCCGCCGCGCTCAAGGCCTGACCCGGGCGGCGCGCCCGGCGGCCGCCGAAAACTTGCCACCGTCCGGCCCTGGGCGATGCTGCACCATCGGGTGATAGCGCCCGGAAGCGGCCGCCCGGCGCTGCGGGGGCGGAGGGCGGCGGCGGGCGAGGAGCGGCGGTGGCGCGGGGTTCGAACCGGCGGCGGGTGGACAGGGTTCCCGGCGAGCGGAGGCGGAGGATCGCCTCGCTCGCGGCGCGTGCCCTGTGGCCGCTCGCGGGCGCCGGGGCGGTGGCGCTCGCCGCCCTCGTGGCGTGGCGGGTCCTCGTGCAGGGCGACCTCCTCCGCGTCCGCGAGATCCGGTTCGAGGGGCTCGCGCGCGCCACGCCCGCGGAGCTCATGGAGATCTCGCCCGTGCAGCGAGGCGACCACCTGCTCCTGTGCGACACCGGCGTCGTCGCGGCGGCGCTCCGCCGGCACCCCTGGATCGCCGCCGTGGACGTGACGCGCGAGCTGCCCGGGACGCTCGTCGTCAAGGTGGTGGAGCGGCGTCCGGCCGCGCTCGTCGACCTCGGCGGGCTCTACCTCGTGGACGACAAGGGCGAGGTGTTCAAGCGCGCGGTCCCCGGCGACGGGCTCGACCTCCCGGTGGTCACCGGGATCTCGCGCGAGGCGTGGGTCGAGCGGCGCGCCGAGGTCGAGCCGCTCCTCTCGGCCGCGCTCGCGCTCCTCGCGCGCTGGGCGGAGCGGGGGCTGGACCGGCGCGCGCCGGTCTCCGAGATCCACATCGACCCGGACTTCGGGACGACCCTGTGGGCGGGCGACGACGGCCTCGAGGTGCGCCTCGGCCACGGCGACCTCCCCGAGAAGCTCGACAGGCTCGAGCGCGTGCTCTCCGCCGTCGCGGCGGACGGGCAGCGCGCGGAGGTGCTGCACCTGGACAACCGCCGGCGCCCGGACTGGGTCGCCGTGCGGGTGAAGGCGGTCGGCCCGAGAGGGCCGTAGGTGGGCGGAGCGCGTCGCGCGGACCGTCCGGAGGTGGTGAACACATGGCAAGCACCGGGGACATCCTCGTCGGCCTCGACATCGGCACGACGAAGATCTGCGCCATCGTCGGCGAGGTGACCGACGAGGGCATCGACATCATCGGCGTCGGCTCGCACCCGTCGAAGGGGCTCCGCAAGGGCGTCGTCGTCAACATCGACGCGACCGTCGCCTCGATCAAGCGCGCGATCGAGGAGGCCGAGCACATGGCGGGGTGCGAGATCACCACCGTCTACACCGGCATCGCCGGCGGCCACATCAAGGCCTTCCCGTCCCACGGGGTCGTGGCCGTGAAGGACAAGGAGGTCCGCCAGCAGGACGTGGACCGCGTCATCGACCAGGCCAAGGCGGTCGCGATCCCGCTCGACCGCGAGGTCATCCACGTCCTCCCGCAGGAGTTCGTGGTGGACGACCAGGACGGCGTGAAGGAGCCGGTCGGCATGAGCGGCGTCCGCCTCGAGGCGAAGGCGCTCATCGTCACCGGCGCCGTCTCGTCCGCGCAGAACATCGTGAAGTGCGCCCAGCGCACCGGCCTCAACGTCGCCGACATCGTGCTCCAGCCCCTCGCCTCGTCGCTCGCGACCCTCTCCGAGGACGAGAAGGAGCTCGGCGTCTGCCTCGTGGACATCGGCGGCGGCACGACCGACATCGCCGTCTTCCACAACGGCGCCATCCAGCACACCGCGGTCATCTCCCTCGGCGGGAACCACCTCACGAACGACGTCGCGGTCGGGCTCCGCACGCCGACGCACGAGGCCGAGCGGATCAAGAAGCAGTACGGCTGCGCGGTCGCCGCGAGCGTCGACAAGGCCGAGACCATCGAGGTCCCGTCCGTCGGCGGCGGCCAGCCCCGCGTCCTCTCGCGCCACATCCTCGCCGAGATCGTGGAGCCGCGCGTCGAGGAGATCTTCATGCTCGTGCAGCACGAGCTCCAGAAGTGCGGGATGGAGGAGGTCCTCGCCTCCGGCGTCGTCATCACCGGCGGGTCGACGCTCCTCGCCCAGATGCCGGAGCTCGCCGAGGAGGTGCTCGGCGTCCCGGTCCGGCGCGGCCTGCCCCGCGGCATCGGCGGGCTCGTCGACGTCGTGAAGAGCCCGATGTACGCGACCGCGGTCGGGCTCGTCATGTACGGGGCGAAGCAGCAGGAGAACAGCCCCTACTTCAAGATCCGGGAGGAGAACGTCTACCGCAAGGTGAAGAACCGGATGAAGGAATGGCTCGGAGAGATCTTCTGACCGCGGGGAGGGCGTCCACAATGATCGAGTTCACGGACAAGCAGGACGCGGCGAAGATCAAGGTGATCGGCGTCGGCGGCGGCGGCGGCAACGCCATCAACACCATGGTCGCGGCGCGCCTCGAGGGCGTCGAGTTCATCGCGGCGAACACCGACGTGCAGGCGCTCGCGGCGAACAAGGCGAGCCTCAAGATCCAGCTCGGCCGCAGCGCGTCGCGCGGCCTCGGCGCCGGCGCGAACCCCGAGGTCGGCCGGGCCGCGGCGCTCGAGGAGCGCGACGCGATCGCGGCGGCGCTCGACGGGGCCGACATGGTGTTCGTCACCGCCGGCATGGGCGGCGGCACCGGCACCGGCGGCGCCCCGGTGGTCGCCGACGTCGCGAAGGCGACGGGGGCCCTCACCGTCGGCGTCGTGACGCGCCCGTTCCTCTTCGAGGGGAACAAGCGGCGCAAGCACGCCGAGCAGGGGCTCGCCGACCTGAAGGACGCGGTCGACACGCTCATCGTGATCCCGAACCAGCGGCTCCTCTCCGTCGCGGGCGAGAACATGTCGCTCGCCGACGCGTTCAAGCGCGCGGACGAGGTGCTGCTCAACGCCGTGCAGGGCATCTCGGACATCATCACCGTGCACGGACTCGTGAACGTCGACTTCGCCGACGTCCGGACCATCATGAGCGAGAAGGGCATGGCGCTCATGGGGACGGGACGCTCCTCCGGCGAGAAGCGGGCCATCGAGGCGATGCAGGCCGCGATCAGCTCGCCGCTCCTCGAGGACGTGACCCTCGACGGCGCGACCGGGCTCCTCGTGAACATCACGGGCGGGCCGGAGCTCACGCTGAACGAGGTGAACGAGGCGGTGACGATGGCGCAGTCCGCCGCCGACGCCGAGGCGAACATCATCTTCGGGTCCGTGATCGACGAGCGCCTCGGCGACGAGGTGAAGATCACCGTGATCGCGACCGGGTTTCAGGGGCGCGAGGAGCGGAGCCGCGCGCTGGCGCGCCAGCCCGCCGAGGCGCGTGCGCCGGCGACGATCCGCACCGTGCCGCCGCCGCTCCCCGTCGAGGCGAAGCCCCGGGAGCCCATCCGGCTCCAGACCGTCGCGCCGGCGACCGTCCCGGTGCGCGCGTCCGCCTCCCCCGTCCGGCGCGACCTCGCGTCCTTCTCGCCGGCGGACGAG
>DASVZX010000240.1:0-2162 GCA_036391435.1 Anaeromyxobacter sp.
GCCGGGGGCGCCTTCGGGGCCGGCGCGGCCGCGGCCCTCGCCGCCGGGGGGGCCGGGGCGGGCGGCGGCGGCGCGGACGGCGCGGGCTCCATGTCGAGCGCGTCGACGGCGGCCGAGACGTCGGACGGCGCCGCGAAGAAGGCCTCGAGCGCGTCCTTCGAGCCGCCGCCGAACGGGTCGAAGACCGCCTCCCCCTCGGCGTCGTCCGCGTCGAGGTCGAGCGCGATCGCCTCGACGCCCGGCTCGCCCGGGTAGTGCCGGTGCAGCGCCTCGGCGACCTCGCGGTCGCCCCCGATGCAGACCTTCACCTTGCGTCCGGTGCGGAAGCGGATCTCGTCCACGACCGCGAGGTTCGTCGGGTCGCTCATGGCGACCGTGATGCTCGCCGTGTCGGCGGCCATCGGCAGGACGTTGTTCCGCAGGGCGAACTCGCGCGGGAGCAGCTTCAGCGCCTGCTCGAGCCCGTGCGGATCGACGGCGCCCAGCTCGGCGACGCCGAAGCCGAACTTCACGGCCAGCGCGCCGACGACGTCCGCCTCGCTCGCCATCTTCAGGTCGACGAGCGCCTGGCCGAGCCGCACGCCCCACTGCCGCTGATGACCGAGCGCCGCCTTCAGCTGCGTCTCGTCGATGATGCCCGCCTCCATGAGCATCTCGCCGATCCGCTTCCTCGGGTTCATGCCGCCGCGATCCTACTCCCGGCGCGCGGGACGGTCGAGCGCGCGGCGGCGCGGCTCAGGGCCCGGCGCCCCCGGCGCGCGTCGCGATCGCGAGGCGGGAGAGCCCCACCTGCCGCGCGAGCTCCATGACCTGGACGACGCGCCCGTGCGGCACGCCCTCGTCGGCCTGGAAGAGCACGACCGTGTCGGCGTTCCGCGCGTGCGCGTCGACGAACGCCTGGCGCAGCGCGGCCTCGTCGAGCACCTTTCCGCCCACGACCGCCCGGCCGTCCTGGAGGATCGCGACGGTCACGTCGCGCACGAGCCCGGCGTCGTCGGTCTTCCCGCCCTTCGGCAGGTTCACCTTGAAGCCGCCGTCCTCGTTGCCCGCCTCCGCGATCGCGGTGGTCGTCACCATGAAGATGATGAGGAGGACGAGGAAGATGTCCGTGAGCGGCGTGATGTTGATCTCGGCGAAGATGCCCCCATCCGCCCCCTCGTCGCCGCCGCTCGGGCCGCCCATCGCCATCGCGCTCACGCCTCCTTCGCGCCGGCGGGCCGGGGCTCGGACTTCCCGTGGAGCGCGGGGAGGACCTCGCCCACGACCTCCTGCACCTCGTCGGTGAGGAGGCGCAGGACCACGGCGAGGCGGTTCACGTGCACGTTGAAGACGTTGTAGAGGACGACCGCCGCGATCGCGACCGCGATGCCGCCGGCGGTGGTGATGAGCGCCTCGGAGATGCCCGACGCCACCACGGCGAACCCGCCCTGGCCGGTCACGGCCATGTGGCGGAAGGCGTTCATGATCCCGACCACCGTGCCGAACAGGCCGACGAACGGTGCGATCGCGCCCACGGTGCCGAGGACCCACAGGCGCCTGCGCAGGACGAGGTTCGCCTCCTGGCGCGCGCGGTCCATCGCCGCGGCGACCTTGGCGATGTCGCCGACCGGAACGGGCGCGCCCACGCGCATCGCCGGCGGCCGCGGCGAGGCGGCGGCGAGGCCGGCGAGGAACACGTCCGCGGCGATCGAGGTCGACTCCTCGCACCTCGCGCGCGCGGCGTCGAGGTCGGCCCGGAGCAGCTCGCGGGTGACGGCGTCCGCGGCGGCCCGCGCCTTGCCGTCGAAGTTCCAGAGCGCGACGAGGCGCTCGATCGCGACGGCGACCGCCGCGATCGAGCAAAGCCCGATCACGACCATCGAGTACCCGCCGGACTTCAGGATGGTGAGGACGTTGGTTTCCACGGGTGCTCCGGAGACGCTCGAGCCGGGAAGTCTAATCCCGGGATGGCCCCTTCGCGCGGGTTTCCTCCCCGGACGGGGCGAACGGCGGGGGCAGGGACGGCACGGTCTCCCCTTCCGCGAGGTCGATCACCCGGACGGCCCGGGGCGGCGCGAGCCGGAAGAGCGCGGCGTCGACCGGTGCGTTCGGGTGGACCTCGCGCCAGGCCAGCTCGAGCCGGACGCGGGGATCCTCGGAGGAGAGCTTCACCTCGGTGGGGA
>DASVZX010000241.1:0-6089 GCA_036391435.1 Anaeromyxobacter sp.
GGCCGCGCGCTCGAGGCCTCGCTCCTCGCCGCGCACGCGCAGTGGTGCCTCGACGCGGGGCGCGGCCGGCGCGCGCTCGCGGCGGCGCGGCGGCTCGTGCGGAACGGCCTCGACCTCGTCGACGCGGAGGAGCCCGCCGCGTCCGAGGCGGCGCTCCTCGCCGGGGTCGACCCCGCGGAGTGAGCGCGCGGCCGATGCGTCGCCGGCCTCGCGCCGGTGCCACGCGCGCGACGCACTCCGCGCGCGGCCGGGATCATGACTCACGGTCATGAGGCCCGGGAAATAGGGCGTTCGTCGCGGTCCCGGTGGCGCCCGGCGGTGCGCGGGCGCACGTCTGCCGGCCGGCCGTGCCCCAGGCTGCAATTCTCGTGCCTTACCCGGGCTCGTCCTTGACACGCCCGGGCTTCTGCGGTTCTTTGCGGGCCTTCCAACTCACGCGAACCCTTTGACCTGGTCGCGAGGAGCGCCATGGCCGCCAACGACTCGAATCCGCAGAACCCTCCCGGCAACCCCGTCCCGAAGAAGAAGGTCCGCCGCGAGGACGCGCTCGCCTACCACTCGATGGGCCGCAAGGGGAAGATCGAGGTCGTCCCCACGAAGCCCACCGCGACCGCGCGCGATCTCGCGCTCGCCTACACGCCGGGCGTCGCGGAGCCCTGCCTCGAGATCGAGAAGGATCCGGACCTCTCCTACCTCTACACGGCGCGCGGAAACCTCGTCGCGGTCGTCTCGAACGGCACCGCCGTCCTCGGCCTCGGCAACATCGGCCCGGCCGCCGGCAAGCCCGTCATGGAGGGCAAGGGCGTCCTCTTCAAGCGCTTCGCCGACATCGACGTCTTCGACATCAACATCGACGCGAACGAGATCGACAAGGTCTGCACGGTCGTGAAGGCGCTCGAGCCGACGTTCGGCGGCATCAACCTCGAGGACATCAAGGCGCCGGACTGCTTCATCATCGAGGAGCGGCTCAAGAAGGAGATGCAGATCCCGGTCTTCCACGACGACCAGCACGGGACGGCGATCATCTCCGGCGCCGCGCTCCTCAACGCGCTCGAGCTCGCCGGCAAGGACATCGGGAAGGTGCGCGTCGTCGTGAGCGGCGCGGGCGCCTCCGCCATCGCCTGCACCAAGTTCTACCTGACGCTCGGCGTGAAGCGCGAGAACGTCACGATGGTGGACACGAAGGGCGTCGTCTACCGCGGCCGGACCGAGGGCATGAACCCCTGGAAGCAGGAGTTCGCGTCCGACACGAAGGCGCGCACCCTCGCGGAGGCGGCGAAGGGCGCGGACGTCCTCCTCGGCTGCTCGGTGAAGGGGATGTTCACGCAGGACATGATCCGCTCGATGGCGAAGAACGCCGTCGTGTTCGCGCTCGCGAACCCCGACGCGGAGATCGACTACCCCGACGCGAAGGCGGCCCGGCCCGACCTCATCATGGCGACGGGGCGGTCCGACTACCCGAACCAGGTGAACAACGTCCTCGGCTTCCCGTACATCTTCCGCGGCGCGCTGGACGTCCGCGCGAAGGCGATCACCGAGGAGATGAAGATGGCCGCCGCCCGCGCGCTCGCCGAGCTCGCGAAGGAGGACGTGCCCGACTCCGTCTCGCGCGCCTACGGCGGCGAGCGCTTCCGCTTCGGGCCGGACTACATCATCCCGAAGCCGCTCGATCCGCGCGTGCTGCTCGCGGTCGCGCCCGCCGTCGCCAAGGCCGCCATGGACGGCGGCGTCGCGCGCGTGAAGATCGACATGGGCGAGTACAAGGACCGGCTCCGCAAGATGCAGAGCCGCTCGCACCAGGTGATGGGCACGGTCCTCACGAAGGCGAAGAAGAAGCTCGTGAAGATCGTCTTCCCCGAGGGGCACCACCCGAAGATCCAGCAGGCCGCCGAGATCCTCCGCGAGGAGGGGATCTGCGAGCCGGTGCTCCTCGGGCCGGTGGACCAGATCAAGAAGTCCATCGCCGAGCAGCGGCTCGACGACCTCGAGGGCACCACGATCATCAACCCCGAGGACAGCGCGGACTACTCGCGCTACGTGAGCCGCCTCTGGGAGCTCCGGCAGCGGCGCGGCGTCACCTACGAGGAGGCCCGGCGGCGGGTGCGGCTGCGCTCCTACTACGCGGCGATCATGGTCGAGACCGGGGCGGCGGACGGCCTCGTCACCGGCCTCACGACCGGCTACGCGGACGCGATCCGGCCGGCGCTCGAGGTCATCGGCACGCGCGTCGGCAAGCGCGCCGCCGGCGTCTACATCGTCGTGACGAAGAACGACTTCAAGTTCTTCGCGGACACGACCATGAACCTCGAGCCGAACGCCGAGGAGATGGCGGAGATCGCGCTCGCGACGGCCGACCTCGCCCGCTACTTCGACGTCGTCCCGCGCGTCGCCATGCTCTCGTACTCGAGCTTCGGCAGCGCCGGCGGCGCGTCGCCCCGCAAGGTGCGCGAGGCCACGCAGATCGCGCGGCAGCGCCGGCCGGAGCTCGAGATCGACGGCGAGATCCAGGTCACGCCGGCGACCCACTCCGACGTGCGGGTGCCCGAGTTCCCGTTCTCCGCGCTGAAGGAGGACGCGAACGTCTTCGTGTTCCCGAACCTCGACTCCTCGAACATCGCCTACCAGATCCTGGAGGCGATGGGCGGGGCGGAGGTCATCGGCCCGGTGCTCCTCGGCATGCACAAGCCGGTGAACGTCCTGCAGATGGGGACGACCGTGCAGTCGATCGTGAACCTCGCCGCCATCACCGCGCTCCGCGCGCAGGGCGACCAGTTCCTGTTCTAGAGGTAACCGCGCTCGCCTCGCGAGCTCACCCCCTCTCCCCCCGGCAGCGCCGGGGGGAGAGGCCGGGAGAGGGGGCGCACGGAGGGCAACGATGGCCGCTCGCCAGGAGCACCTCTCCCGCATCTCCGCCTACCAGGCGGCGCTCGCCCAGCGCGGCCTCTCCGGCGCGCTCCTCCTGAACGCCGTCGACGTCCTGTACCTCGCCGGCACGCGCCAGAACGGCGCGCTCTTCGTGCCGGCGGCCGGGGCGCCGGTCCTCCTCGTCCGCAAGAGCCTCACCCGCGCGCGCGCCGAGAGCGCGGTCGAGGACGTGCGGCCCTTCCCGTCCTCGCGCGAGCTCGCCGCGGCGCTGCCCGCCTCCGGGAAGATCGGCGTCGCGCTCGAGGCGGTCCCCGCCGGCACGCTCGAGTGGTGGCGCAGGCAGCTCGCCGGGGCCGAGCTCGTGGACGCGGGGGGCCTCCTGCGCGACCAGCGCTCGGTGAAGTCCGAGGCCGAGATCGCGACGATGCGCGAGTGCGCCCGCTTCTTCTGCGGCGTCTTCGCGGAGATCCCGTCCTTCCTCCGTCCCGGCATGCGCGAGGTCGACGTGTCCGCCGAGATCGAGTACCGGCTGCGGCGGGCCGGCAACGAGGGCGTGCCCCGGCTGCGCGCCTTCAACGCGGAGCTGTTCATGGGGCTCGCCGTGGCGGGCGACGGCGCCGCCGTGCCGGGCTACTTCGACGGTCCGGTCGTGGGCGCCGGCCTGTCGGCGGCGTACCCGCAGGGCGCCTCCGCGCGCGCGGTGCGCGCGGGCGAGCCGGTGCTCCTGGACTTCACCGCGGTGCACGGCGGGTACGTGGTGGACATGACCCGCATCGCGGTCTGCGGCGCGCTCGACCCGGCCCTCGTCCGCGCGTTCGACGTCGCCCGCGCGATCCAGGACGAGCTCGCGCGCGCCCTGCGGCCCGGCGCCGTCTGCTCCGACCTGTGGGAGCACGCGAGGGCCATGGCGGAGCAGGCCCGGCTCGGCGACTTCTTCCAGGGGCCGCCCGGCGACCAGGCCCGCTTCGTCGGCCACGGTGTCGGCCTCGAGCTCGACGAGCTGCCCGTGCTCGCGCCGGGGTTCAAGGCGGCGCTGCGCGCGGGGCAGACCGTGGCCATCGAGCCCAAGTTCGTCTTCCCGGGCGTGGGCGCCGTCGGGATCGAGAACACGTTCGTCGTGCGCGAGGGCGGGGGCGAGAAGCTCACCGCGTCGCTCGCCGACGAGGTGCTCCTCGCGCCGGCCGCGTAGCGGCGCGCGCGCCGCGCGTCAGCAGCCCGGCCGGTCCTCGTCGCCCGCCCCGTCCCGGGGGCGGCGGGGCGCCCCTCAGGTGGGCACCCCGAGCCGCGGCAGGATCACGTACTGGAGGGCGATCCAGACGGCGAGCATGACCAGGGGCGCGAGCGCGTCGCTCATCGACCCCAGAGGTACCGCGGAACGCTAGAGGCCCGCAAGCGCGCGGGCGAGCCGCTCGCGGACCTGCTCGGCGATCGGGCGCAGGGCCGGGCTCGCCACCGCGATGGTCTGGAGGGGATCCACCGCGTTCACCGTCACGCGGCCGTCGTCCTCCTCCCACACGGCGACCGGGCACGGGAGCATCGCGCCGACCCCGATCTCGGCGCTGAGCGCCTGGTGGGCGAACTTCGGGTTGCAGGCGCCGAGGATCTGGTAGCGCCGGAAGTCGACGCCGATCTTCTCCTTCAGGGTCTGCTTCACGTCGATGCGCGTCAGCACCCCGAAGCCCTCCGCCTTGAGGACCTCCGGCAGCTTCTCGAGCACCTGGTCGAAGCTGCCCTTCACGGTCTTCCGGATCCCGATCTCGGCCATGTCGTCCACCCTCCGCGCGATCAGAGCCTAGTGCCGCCGCGCCGGTGCGCCGAAGCCACGAAGGGGCGCGCGCGCCGGGCCGCACCCCGGCGCGGGGACGAGGTCGGAGCCGAGCGCCTAGAGGCTCACCCGCAGCGCGATCCCGAGGTCGAGGAGCGGCTTCCGGGTCACGTACCCGCCGGTCGACGGGAACGCGCCGCCGAGGTCCGGCAGCGCGAGATCGAGGCGGAACTCCCCGCCCGAGTGACCGAAGTGCACCGCCGCGAAGGTCTCGACGCGCAGGTAGGTGAGCACGAGGACGGAGTGATCGAGCCGGCCGATGAAGCTCCGGTCCGAGAGGTTGCCGAGCACGGAGAGCGTGAACGTCGTGTCGTTCCAGGAGCCGGGGGACGGGAGCAGCACGAACGCGCCGGCGTACTGGCGCCCGAGCTGGAAGCTCGTGAAGGCGGACGCGTCCTGCCGGAACAACGGCGTGCTCGTCCCGAGCGCCGGCGCGCCGAGCGCGAGGAAGCCGTATTCCGCCGGGTCGTCGTAGCCCGACTGCTGCCAGAACCACTCCGCGCCGACCGTGACCGCGTCCTCGTCGGAGTACTTCGCCGACCAGCTCCCGCCGAGCGTGACCCTCGGCGAGGCGCCGGTCACCTCCTCGAGCGCGTAGCGTCCCGCTCCCGGCAGCGCGACGACCTGCGCGCCGGGGTCTCGCACGCGCCACCGCGGCCGCGCCCCGCCGATCGCCGCCTCGCCGTAGAGGTCGAGGTCCCAGACGCCCGCGGAGACGTCGAGCCCGTACCTCGGCGGGGCGCCGCGGCCCGCGAGGGCGTCGAGCCCGAGCTCCACCGTGCCGAGGACCGCCTCGACGCGGCCGCCGACGGGGATCCCGTCGAGCGCGCCGGCTCGATCGCCGCCGCCGTAGCGCGGGTCCTCGAGGAGCGCCAGGGCGTAGGCGTTCCAGCCGCGCGCCTCCCACGGGAGGTGGGCCTTCACCATCGCGGTGCCGACCCGGACGTCGAAGGGATCGAGCGGATCGCGCGGCGCGCGGTGCAGGAAGTCGGTCGGGTTCCAGAAGCGCCCGACGCCCCACTTCACGTGCTGCCGCCCGGCGGTGACGAAGACGGTGCGCGCCACGTCGAAGTTCACCCAGAGCTGATCGAGCGACGTGACGGTGGTCGGGAGCGGCTCGAGCCCGAGCGCGCGCGCATACGGCACGTCCGCGGGAGGGATCCCGCGGGTCGGATCCACGGCGATCGCGTTGTAGGCGGTCCGCGCGAGCGCGAACGCGCGCACGCGATCGTTCGGGCGGACGTCGAGGAAGAGGTCGACGAGGTTCGGGGAGACGGTCGTCCAGTCCGCCGGCGCCGCGCCCTCCTGCGAGAACGCCTGGAGCCGGAGGTACACCTGACCGCCGATCTTGAGCGGATCCTCGCGCTCCTTCGAGATCACCCCCTGCGGCGGAGGCGGG
>DASVZX010000242.1:0-1766 GCA_036391435.1 Anaeromyxobacter sp.
CCGCACCTGCCACGCGACGGGGCGGCCGCCGTCGGCCCGGGGGGCGGCCGCGAGCGCCGCCACGACCCCGCGCAGGCCGGCGAGCGCGTCCGGCGCGAGGCACCAGCGGCGGCCGGCGCACCGGTCCATCGCGAACGACTCGCGGCCGACGTAGGCGAGGGTCGGCTCGGCGCCGCGGACGCGCACCCGGCCGTCCGCCTCGACGACGGCGACGACGAGCGCGCGCGGGCCGTCCATCGACACCGCGACGTCCGAGAACGAGGCGCGCGCGAGCAGGAGCCGCGCCGTCCCCGCGTCCAGCTCGACCGGGGCGAGCCGCGCGAGCGCCTCCTTCACCTCGGTCGCGGGGCTCGCGACCGCGCACGAGAGCAGCGCCGCGGCCCCGAGCGCGGCCGCGCGCGGCGCGCCCCGGCCCCGTTCAGCGCAGCTTCGCAAGCAGCTTCTCGGCCTCGGGCCGGCGGGGGTCCTGCGGGTGCGAGACGATGAGCTTCTGCAGCGCGGTGCGCGCGCGGTGCTTCTCGTCCATCTTCACGCAGGCCTCGGCGAGCCTGAGGAGCGCCTCGGGCTCGTGCCGCGACCCGGGGTACTTGTCCACGAGCGCCTCGTACCGGCTCGCCGCGCCGGGCCACTTGTCCCGCTTGAAGTAGAAGTCGGCGACGTACCACTCGTGGTCGGCGAGCCGCCCGTCCGCCTGCTCGAGGCGCTTCTTCGCCTCGGCCGCGTACTTCGACTCCGGGAACTTCTGCAGGAACGACCGGAACCCCTCCGCGGCCTGCTCCAGCTGCCGCTGGTCCTTCTCGTAGGACGGCGGGAACAGCGCGAAGTCGCTCGGCCCGTCCTCGTAATGCGCGAGGGCGATCCGGAACTGGGCGTAGTCGACGTCCTCGTGCGTCGGGTGCAGCCGGATGAACTCCTCGTAGGCGGCGATCGCCTCGGTCCAGAGCTTCTGGTCGAACTTCGCGTCTGCGAGCCGCAGGTCGCTGAGCGCCGCGTACTTCGAGAACGGGTACTTCGTCTTCACGTGCTCGAAGAACTTCTGCGCCTCGGGGTAGCTCCCGTCCTTCAGGAGGTCGGAGCCCGCCGCGTAGTCGTCCTCGGCCGCGCTCCCGAACTTCGGGGCGCCGCCGAGCGTGAGGTGCTTGCCGCCGCACGCGGCGAGCGCGAGGAGGGCGGCGAGAAGGAGGGCACGGAGCATGGGGGCGGCAGGATAACAGAGGCCGTCCGGACGCGCAGCGCCGGGGCGGCGCCCGCCACCGCCGCCCTACCCGTCCTCCCACACGCCGAGCACCCCGGCCACGACCGCGCCGGAGAACCCCCGCCCGAGCAGGAACCGCGCGAGGCGGGCGCGAGCGCGCGGCTCGAGCCCCTCGAGGTCCGCCGTGCGCGCGCGCCGCTCGGCGAGCGCGCGGCAGAGCACGGCCTCCCCCTGCGCGCCCTTCCCCTCCGCCTCCGCGAGCTCCGCGACGGCGCGGGCCACCGCGGCCCGCGCGCGCTCCGGGTCGATCCCGGCCTGCACGAGCCGGCGCTCCGCGAGCCGCGGCCGCGGCGAGGTACCGGAGCGCGACGGCGCGGGCGCGCTCGCGCCGGGCGGGCGCGTCCTCGCCGGCGTCCGCGTCGCCCCCGGGCCGCGGGGGAGACGGTCGGCGAGAGAGGGCGCGCGGCCGGCGCGGTGCCACGATCGATCAGAACCGCTCGATCTGGAAGTCGTCGTCGCCGGGCTGCGCGGGGGCGCCCGCGGGGCGCGGCGTGCCGCGCGCGGGCGTCAT
>DASVZX010000243.1:0-32843 GCA_036391435.1 Anaeromyxobacter sp.
GGGTCGCGGGCGCCCTGCCGCGGCGGAGGGAGCCGAGGCGCGCCCCGGCCCCGGCGCGCGCCGCGCCGGAGAGGACGAGCGCGACCGCGCCCGGCGCCCACGGGCGCGGGAGCGCGAGCGGGGCCGGGACGGCCTCGTCCGCGAGCACGACGAGCACGTCGCCGCCGCGCTCGGCGAGGACGCCCACGGCCTCCTGGAGCGCCATCGCGGCGGTCGCGTCCCCGGCGGCGATCGCCGTGGCGAGCCCCGTGTTGCCCGTCGCGATCGAGACGTAGGCGACGGGGGCGTTGTGGACGCTGTTGTGGAACCTCGTCGGCGAGGGCATCCCCTCCGCCGCCCGGAACGAGGCGATCATCTCCGCCGCGGCGACGATCTCGCCGTACCCCGACCCGAGGACCATCGACACGCGCGAGAGATCGACGCCGCTCCCGGCCGCTGCGGCGAGGGCGGCCTCCGCCGCCATCCGCGAGAGCGTGGACGCGCGGCGGCGCAGCGCCGGCGGGACGAGCTCCGCGGGCGCGGTCGTCACGGCGGGATCCGGCGTCCCGCGCAGCCACGCCGCGAGGTCCCGGTACCCCGGCGCCCAGAGCCCGACGCCCGCGACGAAGGCGAGGCCGGCGCTCACGCGGGCTTCCCGAGGAGCACGGCGACGTTGCTGCCGCCGAACGCGAAGGAGTTGCTGAGCACGACCCGGCACGCCCGCCGCCGGGGCGCGAGGCACACGTCCACTTCGACCGCGGGATCGAGCGGCTCCGCCCCCAGGCTCGCCGGGACGAGCCCCTGCTCGAGGGCGAGGATCGCGAACACCGCCTCCGTCGCCCCGGCGGCGCCGAGGAGGTGGCCGGTGTACCCCTTCGTCGACGCCACCGGCGCGTGCGTCCCGACGACGTCGGCGATCGCGCGAGCCTCGATGACGTCGTTCGCGGCCGTGCCGGTGCCGTGCGCGTTCACGTGGTCGACGGCCGCGCCGGGGAGGCCCGCCTGGCGCAGCGCCTCCGCCATCGCCGCCCGCGCCCCGCGCCCCTCGGGATGGGGGTGGCTCATGTGGTGGGCGTCGGAGGTCTCGCCCACCCCGAGGACGCGCGCCGGCCCGTCGCCCGCGCGCTCGACGAGCAGGAACGCGCCGCCCTCGCCGAGGCTGATCCCGTCGCGCGCCGCGCTGAACGGCCGGCACGCGCGCGACGAGAGCGCCTCGAGGCTCCGGAAGCCGCGCAGGGTCGTCTGGCAGAGCGTGTCGACGCCGCCGGCGAGGACCGCGTCGGCGGCGCCCGCGGCGAGGAGCCGGCGCGCCGACCCGAGCACCTTCCCGCTCGACGAGCACGCGGTCGAGACCGCCCAGGCGGGGCCGCGGGCGCCCGTCCGCAGGCGGACCGCCTCGACGAGCGCGTCGAACGCGTGGACCCGCTCGAGCGACCACCCCGGCGAGAGCGCGCCGCCCGCGGCGTGCGCGTCGAGCGCCGCCTCGGTCTCGAGGATGCCGCCCGTGCTCGTGCCGAGCACGATCGCGACGCGATCCCGGCCCCACCGCCGGATCGCGCGCTCGACCGCGCCCGCGACGCCGTCCAGGACCGCGAGCGCCATCCGGACGATGCGGCTGTCGTACGCCGCGAGCGACGGCGGCACGGGCTCGAGGACGTCGGGGAAGTGGCCCGCCGCGGTCTCGAACGGCAGCGGGAGCCGGCAGGGGCGCAGGCCGGAGGCGCCGTCCGCGAGCGCGCGCGCGACCGCGCCGGCGTCCGGGCCGAGCGCGTTGCCGACCGCGTACGCCGTGACCCAGGGCGCCGCGGGTCGCGGTCGGTCGCTCACCGCCCCCCCGATCCATCACAAGTCGTCGCCAAGCGGTCTCAGATCTGGTCGGGGCGGAGGGCCGAGGTCGCTCCGCCGGTGGAGTCTTGATCGGTGTACCCGACAGGGGATACTTTCGCAACGGGGCGGCCAGGCGTGGCCTGATGCTCGACAAGAGCGCGTCATCGCGAGCGCTTTCCATCGGCGTGGTGTGCCATGCGCAGCGTGGGAACGGACATCGTGGAGATCGCGCGGATCGGCCGTAGCCTTCGGCGGCAGCCCGCGTTCGCCGAGGCGGTGTTCTCGCCGGAGGAGCGGCGCTACTGCGAGGCGCAGGCGCGGCCCGACCAGCACTACGCGGCCCGCTTCGCGGCGAAGGAGGCGTTCCTGAAGGCGGTCGGGCGCGGCGTCCTCGACGGCGTCCCGCTCGACGAGATCGAGGTGACGAGGTCCGGCGGCCGGGGGCCCGCGCTCCGGCTCGGCCCGAGCGCCGCGGCGGCCCTCGAGGCGGCCGGCGGACGGGAGGCGCTCGTCTCCCTCTCGCACGACGGCGGGATCGCCCTCGCGTTCGTGGTGGTGTGCGGATGACGCGCCTGCTCGCCCGCGCCCAGCGGATCCTCCTCACGGGGTCGGCGTTCCTGTTCTTCTTCCTCGGCGGGACGGTCCTGTCCTACGTCCTGCTGCCGCTCGCGTGGCACCGCGGCGGCGGCCCGCGCGAGGAGCGGGCGCGGCGCTGCCGGGGGGTGCTCGCGCGCGCCTGGCGGATCTTCCACTGGTACATGCAGGCGGCCGGGCTGCTCCGGTACGACCCGCGCTCCGTCCGGCTGCAGCTGCCGGACGGTCCGTTCGTGATGGTCGCGAACCACCCGACGCTCGTCGACGTGACCGCGATCGTCTCGGCCTGCCCGCAGGCGGTGAGCATCGCGAAGTCCGCGATGTTCCGCAGCCCGCTCGTGGGCCGCCTGCTCCGCTACTGCGACCACATCGACGCCGGCGACGGCTCGCCGTTCTCGGGCGTGGCGGTCGCGGAGCGGGCGCTCGCGCTGCTCGCGTCCGGCACGCCGATCCTCGTCTTCCCGGAGGGCACCCGCTCGCCCGAGCGCGGCCTCGGCGAGTTCCGGCACGGGCCGTTCGAGATCGCCGCGCGCGCGGGCGTGCCGGTCGTGCCGCTGTTCCTCACGTGCGACCCGCCCACGCTCATGCGCGGCCGGCCCTGGTACGAGGTCCCCGAGCGGATGGCCACCTTGACGGTCATCCAGCTGCCGACCCTGCGTCCGCCTCACGGCCCGGCCCGCGACCTCGCTTCCGCCCTGCGTTCGGTGTATCTGGAGCGCCTGGCGCGGGCCGGGCCGGACGGCCGGCAGGCGAGCCCGTCCACCCGGCCGGTGGCGACGCCCCATGCCTCGTGAGGTTTCCATGGAGGAGCTCGAGCGCGAGCTCAAGCAGCTCATCATCGACACGCTCAACCTCGAGGGGACGACCCCGGAGCGCATCGCGACCGACGCCCCCCTGTTCGGCGAGGGGCTCGGGCTCGACTCGATCGACGCGCTCGAGCTCGCCCTCGAGATCAAGAAGCGGTACGGGGTCCGGACCAAGGCGAACGACGAGGAGAACCGGAAGATCTTCGCGTCCGTCCGCAGCCTCGCCGCGCACATCGCCGCGAACCGGCAGCCGTAGGGAGCGACCGTGACCCGCGAAGAGGTGTTCGAGAAGGTCTCGCAGAAGATCTCCGAGCTGTTCGACATCGACCGCTCGAAGATCCGGCCCGAGTCGCGCTTCCAGGACCTCGAGCTCACGAGCCTCGACGCCATCGACCTCGTCATCGAGCTGCAGCAGATGACCGGCCGCAAGGTGAAGGAGGCGGGGCTCCGCTCGATCCGCACCGTGGACGACCTCGTCACGGTGGTGCTCGCGCACCTGGCGGAGGGCGCCGAGCCCCCGCGCACGCCCCCGGCGACGTGAAGGTCCTGCTCATATCCGTCAACCGGAGCTCGTTCCCCTATCCGGTGTATCCGCTCGGCCTCGACCACGTGGCCGGCGCGATCTCGCCGCCGCACGCCGTCCGGATCCTCGACCTCTGCCCGGTTTCGGAGGCGCGCGTCGAGGACGAGGTGGAGCGCGCCGTCCGCGAGGTCGGGCCGGACGCCGTGGGGCTGTCGATCCGCAACATCGACAGCAACGACGCGACCGCCGTCGAGGAGTTCTTCTCGCCGCTGCGCGCGATCGTGGCGCGGATCCGGTCCGCGACGCGCGCGCCGATCGTGCTCGGCGGCGCCGGCTTCACGATCTTCCCCGACGAGCTCATGCGCCTGCTCGGCGCCGACTACGGCGTCGTGGGCGAGGGCGAGCAGGCCCTGGCGCTCCTCGACGCGCTCGCGGCGGGGCGGAGCCCGGAGGGCCTGCCCGGCGTGGCGGTGAGGGGGCGGCCCGCGCCGGCGCCGTCCCCGCTCTGCGGCGCGCTGCCCGCGCGCGCCGCGCCGGGCGCGAACGGCGCGCTCGCCTTCTACGCGGCGCGCGGCGGGGTCCTGAACCTCCAGACGCAGCGCGGCTGCGGGTTCCGCTGCGTGTACTGCACCTACCCGGGCATCGAGGGGCGCGCGGTGCGGCGGCTCGCGGCCGACGACGTGGCCCG
This sequence comes from Anaeromyxobacter sp., assembly GCA_036391435.1. Classification (GTDB taxonomy): domain Bacteria; phylum Myxococcota; class Myxococcia; order Myxococcales; family Anaeromyxobacteraceae; genus Anaeromyxobacter. Next base: position 4,418 of record DASVZX010000243.1, read on the forward strand.
CACCGCGGTGGAGCTGCAGGACGCCGGCGCGCGCTTCCTCTTCCTCACCGACTCCGTCTTCAACGGCGACCCCGGGCACGCCGACGCGGTGGCCGCCGCGTTCGCGCGCGCGGGCGTCCGGCTCCCCTGGGGCGCGTTCTTCGCGCCCACGCGGCCGCCGGGCGGCTTCTACGAGCGGATGGCGCTGGCCGGCTGCAGCCACGTCGAGTTCGGGACGGAGGCGCTGTCGGACCGGATGCTCGCCCGCATCCACAAGACGTTCCGCGCCGCGGAGGCCCTCGACGCGCACCGGGCCGCGCGCGCCGCCGGGCTCCACGTCGCGCACTTCCTCCTCCTCGGCGGCCCGGGGGAGACGCTCGAGACCGTCGACGAGACGCTCGACGCCGCCGAGGCGCTCTCCGACGCCGCGCTCTTCTTCTTCTGCGGGATGCGGGTCTACCCGGGCACCGAGCTCGAGCGGATCGCGCGACGGGAGGGCCAGCTCGGCGAGGAGAGCCTGCTCCCGCCGGTGTTCTACGAGCCGCCCGGGCTGCCCCTCGCCGAGATCGCCGCCCGCGTGGAGCGCCGCGCCGACGGGCGGCTCAACTGGATCGTGGGCGCGGGCGCGGGGCGCGCCTCGGCGCTCATCGCCCGGCTGCACGAGCGCGGCCAGGCCGGGCCGCTCTGGGAGAAGCTCGTCGCATGAGCGCGCGCGTCCGGGGAGCCCTCCGCGCCGCGGCGGTGGCGGTCGAGACCGCGATCTTCGTGGCCTTCCCGCTCCTCGTGCTCGGGGGCGTGTCGCGCCTCGGGGCGCGGACCACCGCGCTCGCCCTCTGCGCGCTGCTCCTCCCGGGCGCCGCCCTCGCCGTCCTGCGGGGGCGCGGCCGCCTGCGCGCGGCGCTCCTGCTCCCGCTCTCCACGGCCGCGCTGCTCGTGCTCGCCGCCGCCCTCGACGACGGCCGGTTCATGCTCGCCTACCCGGTCCTCGTGAACGGGGCGCTCCTCCTCCAGTTCGGGCTCTCGCTCCGCGGGGAGCGCCCGATCGTGGAGACGTTCGCGCGCCTCCGGGTGTCCGATCTCTCCGACGCGGAGCGGCGCTACTGCCGCGCGGTGACGATCGTGTGGTGCGCCTTCTTCGTCCTGAACGGCGCCGCGGCCGCGCTGCTCGCCGCCTTCGCGCCGCGCGCCTGGTGGGCCCTCTACACCGGCGTGATCGGCTACGCGCTCGTCGGGGCGCTCTTCGCCGTCGAGTACGTGGTCCGAAAGGCGCGCTTCCAGCGCTTCGGCCGCGGCCCCGTGGACCGCCTCCTCGCCCCGCTGCTCCGGAGCCGCGTCGCCCATGATCCGTGAGCTCCTCGCGCGCCCGCCGGACCACCTCGTCGCGGTGGGCGACGCGGGGCCGCGCACGACGGCCGAGCTCCGGGACGCCTCGGCGCGCGTCGCGCGCGCGCTCCGCGCCCGCGCGCCGGGCGACGTCCTGCTCATCTTCGAGGACCGGTTCGCCTTCGCCGCCGCGCTCCTCGGCGCCTGGCGCGCGGGACGGGCCGTGCTCCTGCCGCCGAACGGCCAGCCCGAGACGATCCGGACGCTCGCGGCGCGCCCCGACGTCGCGGCGTTCCTGCACGACCGCGCCGGCTCCTCGGAGGGCGAGCCCCTCGGCGCGCTCCTCGCCGGGCCGCCGGAGCCGGACGAGCTCGCGCCGCTCTCGCCGGACGTCCGCGTCGCGACCCTCGCCACCTCGGGCACGACCGGCGATCACGCGCTCCTCCCCAAGACGGCGGCGCAGCTCCTCGGCGAGGCGGCGACGCTCGCCGCCGAGTTCGGCCTCGGCCCCTCGGACCGGATCCTCGCGACGGTGCCGTCCCACCACATCTACGGCCTCCTCTTCGGCGTGCTCGCCCCGCTCCGCGCGGGCGCCGCGTTCGTGCGCGAGACGCCGGTGCACGCCGAGGCGGTCGCGGCGGCGATCGACCGGCACCGGGTGACGCACCTCGCGAGCGTGCCCGCCCACCTCCGCTCGCTCGAGGCGCTCGCGCCCGCCCCGCGGCCGCTCCGGCGCGTCTTCTCGTCCGGCGCGCGGCTGCCGGAGGACACCGCCCGGATCGTCGCGCGCGTGCTCGGGGTGCCGGCCACCGAGGCGTACGGCTCGTCCGAGACGGGCGGGATCGCCTGGCGCGACGACGTCGCCGGCCCCTGGCGGCCGTTCCGGGGCGTGACCGTCGCCGCCGCCCCGGACGGCCGCCTCCTCCTCGAGTCGCCCCTGCTCGCCCCCGGCTCGCCGCGCCCCCTCCCCTGCTCCGACCGGATCGCGATCCGCGCGGACGGCCGGTTCGACCTCCTCGGGCGGATCGACGGCACGGTGAAGGTCGGCGGGAAGCGCGTCGCGCTCGGCGAGATCGAGGCGCGCGCGGTCGAGGTCCCGGGCGTGCGCGACGCGGCCGCCCTCGCCGAGGCCGTTGGCGGCGCGCGCGAGACCGAGGTGTGGCTCGCCGTCGCCGCGACGGACGTCCCGGCGGAGCGGATCCGGGCGGCGCTCGGCCGCTGGCTCGACCCGACGACCGTCCCGCGCCGCATCCGGGTGGTGGAGGCCCTGCCGCGGGAGGAGAACGGGAAGCTCACGAGGCGGCGGCTGCGCGCGCTGTTCGTCCCCGAGGCGCGCGCGGTCGAGCTCGCGCCGGAGCAGGAGACGGTGCGCGCCGACGCGTCGGGCGAGACGCGGACCCTCGCCTTCGCCGTGCCGCGCGACCTCCTCTACTTCGAGGGCCACTTCCCCGGGCGCCCCATCCTCGCGGGCGTGGTCCAGCTCCACGGGCTCGTGCTCCGCCAGGTCGCGCGCAGCTGGCCGGACCTCGGCGCGCCGCGCAAGGTGCTCCGGCTCAAGTTCAAGCGGATCATCGCGCCGGGGGAGCGGCTCACGGTCCGGCTCGTCCGTCCCGCGGGCGACCGCCGCGTCTCGTTCCAGATCCTGGCGGCGGCGGCGGAGTGCGCGTCCGGGACGCTCGTGTTCCCTCCGGAGGGGCCGCGCCCGTGACCTCCCCGCGCTTCTGCGCCGTCGTCCCGACCTACGAGAACCCGCGCACGGTCCGCGCGGTCGTCGAGCGGATCCGCGCTCGCCTGCCCGACGTCATCGTCGTCGACGACGCGAGCGGCGCCGCCGGCCGCGAGGCGGTGGCCGCGCTCGCGCGGGACGGGCTCGCGCGCGTCGTGCGGCGCGAGGAGAACGGCGGCAAGGGCGCGGCGGTCCGGGACGGCCTCCGCGCCGCGCACGCGCTCGGGTTCACGCACGCGATCCAGATCGACGCCGACGGCCAGCACGACCTCGACGACCTGCCGCGCTTCCTCGCGGCCGCGGCCTCCGACCCGGGCGCGCTCGTGCTCGGGTGCCCGGTGTTCGACGCGGGCGCGCCGGCGTCGCGCGTCCGCGGCCGGCTCGTCAGCCGCTTCTGGACGGACCTCGAGACGGGCGGCCGGACCATCGCCGACCCGCTCTGCGGGTTCCGCGTGTACCCGCTCGACCTCGCCGTGCGCGCCGGCGCGCGCGCCGACCGGATGGGGTTCGACCCGGAGATCGCGGTGCGGATGGTGTGGCTCGGCGCCCGCGTCGTGAACGTGCCGACGCGGATCCGCTACCTCTCGGCCGAGGAGGGCGGCGTCTCCCACTTCCGGATGTTCCGGGACAACGCGGAGATCAGCTGGACGCACGCGCGGCTGTGCGCGGGCGCCCTCCTCCGCCTCGCGACCGGCCGCAGGCTGCACCCGTCCCCATGACGACCGCGACCCGCTGGCAGGACGTCGCCGAGAAGGGCTCCGTGCTCGGCATCCGGATCGTCGTCGCCGTCGCGACGACGCTGGGCCGGCGCGCCGTCGGCGCCCTGCTGCACGTCGTCGCGGCCTGGTACGTCGCCTTCCACCCCGGGGTCCGCCGCGCGTCGCGCGAGTACCTCGCGCGGCTCCGCGGGCGGGCGACCCTCGGCGACGTGTACCGCCACGTCCTCTGCTTCGCGCGCGTCACCGCGGACCGGGTGTTCCTCGCCCGCGACGCGCTCGGGCGGTTCGCGGTCGAGATCGAGGGCGAGCCGTACCTGCGCGCGCTGCAGCGGGAGCGGCGCGGCGCCGTGCTCGTGATGTCGCACCTCGGCAGCTTCGAGGTCCTGCGCGCGGCCGGGGACGTGCGCGACGTCCCCGTCCACTTCCTCGGCTACTTCAAGAACGCCCGGATGGTGAACGCCGTGCTCCGCGAGCTCAACCCCGCCGTCGAGGCGCGGCTCCTCGAGATCCGGCCGGACGACCCGACCTTCATCTTCGACGTCGCGCGGCTCCTCGAGGACGGCGAGCTCGTGGGGACGATGGGCGATCGCGTCGGTGACGACGGGAAGGCGGCCCTCGTGCCGTTCCTCGGCGCGCCGGCCCCGTTCCCGACCGGCCCGTACCTCCTCGCTGCCGCCCTCGGCTGCCCCGTGTACCTCGGGTTCGGCCTCTACCACGAGCCGAACCGGTACGCGCTCCACTGCGAGCCGTTCGCCGAGCGCGTCGTCCTCCCCCGCGCCGGCCGCGCCGAGGCGGCGGCCGGCTACGCCGCCCGCTACGCGGCCCGGCTGGAGCACTTCTGCCGCCTCGCGCCGTACAATTGGTTCAACTTCTACGACTTCTGGAGCGCCCGATGAACCGTTCCGCGCGGCCGGTCGTCGCCCTCGGCGACCTCCCGCTCACGATCGAGGGCGTCGTCGCGCTGGCGCGCGGCGAGGCGCGCCCGGTGCTCGACCCGTCCCCGGCCGTCCGCGAGCGGCTCCGCAGCGCGGTCGCGGCGCTCGACCGGCGGCTCGCCCGCGGCGAGGTGATCTACGGCGTCACGACCGGCTTCGGCGACTCCTGCGAGACGGCGATCGAGTCCGAGCTCGCCTTCGAGCTGCCCATGAACCTCGTCCGGTTCCACGGCTGCGGGACCGGGCGGGTCCTCGGCGACGAGGAGGCCGCCGCCGTCGTCGCGGTGCGCGTCGCGACGCTCGCCCGCGGGTGGTCCGCCGTCCGCGAGGTGCTGGTCGAGCGCCTGTGCGAGCTGCTCGACCGCCGGATCCTGCCGGTGATCCCGGAGGAGGGCTCGGTGGGCGCGAGCGGCGACCTCACGCCGCTCTCGTACCTCGCCGCGCTCGTCATGGGCGAGCGCGAGGCGCGCGTCGACGGCAAGGTCGTCCCCGCGGCGGAGGCGCTCGCGCGGGCGGGGCTCCCGCCGCTGGCGCTCCGGCCCAAGGAGAGCCTCTCGATCATGAACGGCACGAGCGTCATGACGGCGCTCGCCTGCCTCGCCTTCGAGCGGGCGCGCCGGCTCGCGCGCACCGCCTCGACGATCACCGCGCTCGCGAGCGACGTGCTGCGCGGCGAGGCGAGCCACTTCGACGCACGGATCTTCGAGGCGAAGCCCCACCCCGGCCAGGCGCTCTCCGCCCGCTGGATCCGCGAGCACCTCGAGTACCACCCCGCGCTCGGCCGCACCGCGACCCGCGTGCAGGACCGCTACTCGATCCGCTGCGCCCCGCACGTCATCGGCGTCCTGCTCGACGCGCTGCCGGCGATGCGGCGGTCGATCGAGATCGAGGTGAACGGCGCGAACGACAACCCGCTCGTGGACCCCGCCTCGGGGGACGTCCTCCACGGCGGCAACTTCTACGGCGGCCACGTCGCGTTCGCGATGGACGCCCTCAAGGCGGCGGTCGCGAACGTCGCGGACCTCCTCGACCGGCAGCTCGCGCTCCTCTGCCACCCGGGCACGAGCAACGGGCTCCCGGCGAACCTCGTCGCGCGCCGGACGCCCGACCGCGCCGCCCACCACGGCTTCAAGGCGATGCAGATCTCGGCGTCGGCGCTGACGGCCGAGGCGCTGAAGCTCACCATGCCGGCGAGCGTCTTCAGCCGCTCCACCGAGTGCCACAACCAGGACAAGGTGTCGATGGGCACCATCGCGGCGCGCGACGCGCTCCGCGTGCTGGAGCTCTCCGAGCGCGTCGCCGCGATCGTGCTCCTCGCCGCCTGCCAGGCGGTCGACATCCGCGGGCCCGCCGAGTGCCGCGCCCGGACGCGCGCGGTCCACGCGGAGGTCCGGGCGCGCGTCGAGGTGAACGGGGCGGACCGGCGGCAGGACGGCGACATCGAGGCGGCGGTCGAGCTGCTCCGCGGCCGCGGCGCGCCGTCGCTCGGCGAGCCGGAGGAGCCATGAGCCGCCACCCCGGGCCGCCGCCCTCCGCCGTGGCGGTCGAGCTCGAGATCCCGTTCCACCACATCGACATCCTCGAGGTCGTGTGGCACGGCCACTACCCCGGGTACCTCGAGGTGGCGCGGACCGCCCTCCTCCGCTCGCGGCGGCTCGACGCGCCGGAGATGCGCGACCTCGGCTACCGGTTCTTCGTCTCGGAGAGCCACATCCGCCACGTGGCGCCGCTGCGCTACGGCGACCGCCTCCGGGTCGCCGCGTGGTTCCGCGACGTCGAGAACCGGCTCGACATCGCCTACGACCTCGTGAACGTGACGCGCGCGTGCCGCTGCGCCCACGCCTCCACCGTCCTCGTGACGACGACGCACGAGGGAACCCTCTGCCTCGCGACGCCCAACCCGATCCTCGAGCGCCTCCGCGCCGCGGGGCCGGGGCGGGCGCCCTAGGGACCTCGACGATGCTCGCGCTCCTCCTCTCTGCGGCGCTCGCCGCGACCCCCGCCCGGCTCGGCCCGGACGCGCTCCGCGCGAGGTACGCGGGGATCCGCGCGCTCTCCGCCGACGTCGTCCAGGTGAAGGAGGGCCGCTTCTGGGCGCGGCCCCTCGAGAGCCGCATCCGGCTCACCTACACCCCGGAGCGGATCACGTGGGAGACCGTCGCGCCGGTCCGCTCCACGGTGACCATCGCCGGCGACCGGCTCGTCGTCGCGGACGCCTCGGGGAAGACGCGCGAGCTCGGCGCGCTCGCGGGCGATCCGCGCGTGGTGGCGCTGCTCGGGTTCATCCGCGCGCTCGTCGCCGTGGACCTCGAGGCCATCGAGCGCGACTTCACCCTGCGTTACGGGGACGGCGAGGTCGTCGCGACGCCGCGCCCGGGCGCGCGCCTCGCGCTCTTCGAGCGGATCCGGCTGCGCTTCGACGCGCACGACGACCTCACCGGGATGGAGCTCGTGACCGCCACCGAGCGGACCCGCCTCTCGTTCCGCAACGTCGCGCGGACCCCGCCGCCGCCCGGCGCCGCCCCGGGGGCCTCGAGGTGAAGCGCGTCACGCTGGCGATCCTCGTCGCGACGGCCCTCCTGTCGATCGTCGTCGCGCGGACGCTGTCCCTCGACGACGACCCGATCCGCTCGCTCACCGACCCGGATCCCGCGGTCGCCGCGCTCTTCGAGCGCTTCCAGGAGCGCAGCCCGTTCCGCGGCCGGATCTTCGTCGAGACGGGCGCCCTCCCCTCCCGCGATCGCGAGGCGCTCGAGGCGCGCCTCGCGGGCGCCGGGTACGTGGAGGAGCCGCTCTTCCGGGCGCCGCCGCCGCAGGAGGTGCTCGCCCTGGCTCCGCTCCTGCCGGCCGACGACCTCCGCGCCCTGCTCGGCGACGACGCGGTCCGGCGGCGAGCCGACGAGGCGGCGTCGGTGGCGGGGCTCCCCGGGGGCGACGGGTACCTCGCCGCCCTCGAGGCCGATCCCGCCATGCTCGGGCCGGCCCTGCTCGCGCGCCTCTCGGGGCCGCGCGGCGGCGGGGGTGGCGCCGCCCCGCGCGTGTTCCGGAGCCCGAGCCCGATGGACTACGAGCGCGCCGGCGAGGTGTACGACGCCCTCGTCGCGCTCGGCCCCGCGGTGCACTTCATCGGCGGGGACTTCTTCGCGGTGGAGAACTACCGCGCCGTGAAGCGGGACATGGTCCTCTGCTCGACGCTCTCCCTCGTCCTGAGCCTCGCGGTCTTCTTCCTGTTCAACGGCCGCTGGGCGCTCGTCGGCCTCCTCCTCCTCGGCACGGCGGTCTCGTACCTCACCGGCCTGCTCGCGATCCGCGCGTTCTACGCGCAGGTGTTCGCGGTGGTCCTCGCCTACACCTCCACCTTCGTCGGGTTCAACAACGAGTCGCTCGTCCACCTCTCCGGCATCGAGGAGCGGGACGCGCGGCGGTCCCTCCTCGGCGTCTGGTCGGCGATCGGGACGACGGTGATCGGCTTCCTCGTCCTGCTCCTCGGGCGCTCGGTGATGGTGCGCCAGATGGCGCTCGCCTCGCTCGGCGGCACCGCGGGGTTCCTCCTGTTCCTCGTGCCGTACCGGCGCGTGCTGCGCGCGGTGCGCTTCCGCCCGGTGGACTGGCCGAAGCTGACCGTGTCGCCCGGCGCCGTCGCGGCGGCGTGCGGCGCCTGCGCCGTGGGCGTGGCCGTCCTCGGCGTCCCGCGGCTCGACACGCGCATCGAGGACTTCCGGTTCCAGACGCCCGCCCTCGACGCGCAGGTGGCGCACTTCTCGCGCGCGCTCGACGCGCTCGCGCTCGAGAACGTCGTCGCCGTCCCGGTCGCGGGCGCTCCCGGCGCGGCGCTCGCCGACCTCGCCGCCCGCGGGCTCGTCGACGCCTCGCGGCACCCGCTCTCGCTGTGGCGCCCGCCCGCGGCGCAGGAGGAGAGCCTGCGCGTGCTCCGGGAGGAGTGGCCCGGCGCGACCGCGCGCCTCGTCGCGCGCCTCGCCGGCGCCGGGATCCGGATCGCGCCGCCGCCCCGGCCGCCGGACGACCTGCGCCCCATCGGCGAGTGGGAGCTCCTCGACCGCCTCGGCGCGCTCTCGCCGATCCGCTGGGCCGACCGCGCCGGCGGCCACCGGTACCTGTTCGTGGGGCTGAGGCCCGGGGTCGCGCCGCCGGCGGGCGCGGCGCTGCTCGCGATGAGCCCGCGTCACCACTACGACGCGCTCCTCACCGGCCTCTCCCGCGAGCTCGGGTGGCTGTTCCTCGCCGGCTTCGCCGCGATGGCGCTCTACCTCGGCCTCCTCCAGCGGAGCCTCGCGCGCGTGCTGTACGTGTTCGCCCCGCTCTTCCCGAGCGCGCTCGCGTTCGCCGCCTACGCGCGCGTGACCGGCGCGCCGCTCAGCATCGTCCACGTGATGGGCTTCTCGCTCGTCATCGCCCTCGCCCTCGACTACACCGCCGTGGCGGTGTCGACCGACCATCGCCCGCTCGAGCTGTCGAAGGTCCTCCTCACCGGGCTCACGACCCTCGCCACCTTCGGCGTCCTCGTGCTGGCGCGCCACCCGGTGATGCGCGAGCTCGGCGTCACCGTCGCGATCGGCTGCGGCATCTCGCTCGCCTTCGCGCTGTTCGTCCGGCTCCCCGCCGCCGACGAGGGCGGCGCGTGACCCGCGCCGCGGCGCTCGCCGCCGCCGGGCTCGTCCTGGCCTGCGCCCACGCCCCGCGCGGCGAGGGGCCGCCGTTCGCCTTCCCGCCCGCCTTCGACGCGAACCAGGCCGTCACGGTCCGGATGGACGGCGACACCCGCGAGCTCCTCGCGAGCCTCCGCTGGCGCGGCGGGGACCTCGAGGTGACGCTCTTCGAGCCCGCGTTCGCGGTGCCCCTGCTCCACGCCACGCGCCGCGGCGCCGCGGTGAAGGTCGAGACGTTCCCGGGCGGCCCGCCGGAGGACGCCGCGCGGCGGCTCGTCGAGCTACTGGGCGAGCTGTACGCGCAGGGCTTCCGCCCGGGCGCCGCCGATCGCGCCGACGCCCGGTCCCGGCACTACGCCATCCGCCTCGAGGGCCTGCGCCGGCGCGAGGGGTGCGCCTTCCCCGACGCGATCGAGGTCGCGCCGCGAATGGGCCCCGACGTCCGGGTCCGCGTCGTGACGCTGGATCTGAGCTGCCCAGCGGACGCCGCCCTCGCGGACTGAAGGCAGCCACGCGAGGATCGCCTCCCAGGCGGCGTCGAACCGCAGGACGTCCGCGTGGTGGGCGCCCGGAACCTGGACGATCTCCCGCTCGCCGCGCAGCGCCGCGTAGATCTGCTGCGTGTGGAGGAGCGGCGTGAACTCGTCCTCGTCGCCGTGCAGCAGGAGGACGGGCACGGACACGTGCCGCGCCGCCGCGACGGAGTCGGCGTCCTTCACGCGCATCCCCGAGCGCTGCTCGACCTCGCGCAGGGCGTCGCGGACCTGGCGGTCGCCGACCAGGCGCGGGATCCGCTCGCGGACGATCTCCGCCATGCTCGAGAAGCTCGAGACCGCGACGACCCCGACCACGCGGGGGTCCTCCGCCGCCGCCTGGATCGCGACGGCCGAGCCGAGGGACACGCCCGCGAGCACCACGCGGTCCGCGCCGAGGAAGTCGATCGCGCGGCTCACGTCCCACTTCTCGTAGTAGCCGAACGTCGAGTACTGCCCGTCGGAGGCGCCGTGGGCGCGGCTGTCGTAGGCGAGGACGTCGTACCCGAGCGGGACGAGCCGGCGGGCGACGACGATCCCGGCGTCGCGGTTCTGGTTGCGGCCGTGGAGGAAGATGACCGTCCCCCTCGCGGGCGGCCGCGCCGGGAACAGCCAGCCGCGCAGCTCGACGCCGTCGCCGGGGAAGGCGACCTCGACGTGCGGCGGGTCGAGGGTCTCCTGGACGGCGCGGCGGTGCGGCTCGAGGATCATCCGCGCGGCGAGGGCCCGCGGCAGGCACCCCGTCCCGGCGGTCGCCACGGCGAGGCCCACCCCGAGGAGCGCCTTCCAGCCCGTCGCCCGTGTTCGTCGCGCCATCTCTCCATGAGGTAGGAACCCCGCGGGCGCGGGTCGCCCTGCCGGATGGGACGGGGCCCGCACGGGCTCCGTCGGGCGGGCGCCGCGGTCTCGCGGTCAGCGCTTCGCGGCCGTGGCCGGACCTTCGGGCGCGCGGACGCGCGCGGCCGTCTCGTCGAGGAGCTGGCCGAGCGCCCGCGACACCTCGGCGCTCCGGAGGATGCTCGCGTGGTCCTCGTGGAAGCCCTGGACCCGGACGGCCTCGGCCTGCGCGCGCCGGTCGAGCACGCTCCGCAGCGTGACGGACCCGTCGCTGTTCTCCCGCATCGTGAGCGTCTCGCCGCCGCGGTACCCGAAGAACAGCTGGTACGCGAGGCCGGGGGGGAGCCTCGACGCGCCGAGCGCCTGGAGGAAGGCGCTGCCCGGCGCGAGGTCGATCCAGGCGGGGACGACGACGGGCGAGCGGCCGACCGCCCTGCTCGCGCCGTCGTGCCCCTGCCACGGCGTCGAGAGCGTGACGAGGAGCTTCACGGGGCCGGGCGGGCCCCCGCCGCGGTCCCGGACCGCCATCCGCGCGACGAGGCCGCCCGCGCTGTGGGCGACGACGACCACCGCCGGGATCCGGCGAGCGCTCCGGAGCTCCTCGAGCCGGTCGGCGAGCGCGTCGGCGACGACCTGCAGCCGCAGGCCCGACGGATAGTGGAACACCCACGGCTGGAAGCGCGTGCCGTCGAGCAGCGACGCGAGGTAGGCGAACTGCTGCGGGAAGCCGGACGCGCCGTGCACGAAGAGGACCGGGATCTTGGACGGCTCGTACGGCTGGAGGAAGTAGACGCCCATCCCCCAGCGCTCGAGGAACAGCGCGGGATCCCACAGGCCGAGCGTCCCGGCGTCGGGCGAGAAGCGCGCGTCGTTCAGCGTCGCGACGTCGCCCGCGTGGCGCGCGCCGGTCCGCAGCGCCGACGCGATCCGCTCCGGGCTCGCGATCGGCGCGTGTCCGAGCAGGTCGTTCCGGACGGCGCGGCGGAGCTCCGCGCGCTGGCCCGACAGGAGCGAGCACCCGGCGAGCAGCACCGGCGCGAGGGCCCAGACCCTGCGGCGGCGCGCCCGGGCCGTCACTGGAACAGGAAGAGCTTGAGCGTCGCCGCGAGGGTCCGGGCGCTCGGATCGACCGTGGACTGGCGGTAGCCGAAGTCGATCGCGACGCCGCTGCGCGTGACGAGCCCCGCCCCGACCGACCACCAGCTCCCGCCGAGCGTCTCGTCCTTCATCCATCCGGCGCGCACGGGCACGAGCTCGCCGAGCAGCACCTCGGCGCCCACCGCCCAGCGGTTCGTGGTCTTCTGGCGCCGGTCGAGGTCGGCGCGCCAGTCCGCGGTGACCTGGACCGAGCGATCCGTCCCGACCCCGACGCCCGCCCCGAAGCCCATCGGCGCCACGACCGGGGTCGCGATCGAGACGAGGTTGTACCCGGCCGCGCCGAGCGACACGTACTCGGCGACCTGCCACAGCAGGCCGGCGTCGACGGTCGCCGCGCTCACGTTCCGCTCGTTCCTCGCCGGGTCACCCTTCATCGACAGGTACTTGCCGCCGACCCCGAGGTAGAGCCCCTGCGCGACGGCGCCGGCGAGCACGCCGTTCCAGGCGTTGCCCGAGTAGTCGCCCCGGTCCGAGCGGACGTACGAGACCGCCCCCGCCACGGGCGAGCTGAGCGAGTCGACGACGGAGCCGCCGTAGAAGCGCGCGTCGGTGTCGGCGCCGCGCCGGTCCACGAACCCGCCCGTCTCGACGGAGTAGCGCCTGCGCGCCGCGATCGCCCCCGGGTTCACCCAGATCCCCTCGTTGCCGGCGGCGACGCCGATCGAGGCGGAGAGCGCGAGGGCGCGCGGACCGGCGAGATCCGGGAAGCCCGCCGGCGCCGGCGTCTCGGCCGCGGCGGCGACGGCCGCACGGGCCAGCAGGGCGAGCGCGAGTCCGATCGGTCGCATCACCCGCACGAGGATACGGGCGTGTCGCGCCCCCGGCAAGGTCGCTTGTGGCCGGTTCCCCTCTCGCGCTAGCGTCGAGACGGCCGTGGGGAAAGGAGCCTCCCATGCGCAAGCGCGAGTTCGATCGATACCGGACCCTCCTCGAGGAGCAGCTCGCCTCGCTCGTCGGCACGAGCGAGAAGACCGTGCAGCAGATGGCCGGCGAGGGCGGCGAGGAGATCCCCGATCCGAACGACCGCGCCACCGTCGAGGAGGGCCGCAACTGGTCGCTCCGGCTCCGCGACCGCGATCGGCGCCTCATCGGCAAGATCGAAGACGCGCTCGCGCGCCTCGAGACGGGGACGTTCGGCAAGTGCACCGCGTGCGGCCGCCCCATCTCGGCCGCGCGCCTGCGCGCACGCCCCGTCACGGACCTCTGCATCGACTGCAAGACCGACGCGGAGCGCGCGGAGAAGTAGCGCCCACGCTACATTGTCCGGCACCATGCCCACGCAGAAGATCCGCAAGGCCGTGATCCCCGCCGCGGGGCTCGGGACGCGGTTCCTCCCGGCGACGAAGGCCGTGCCCAAGGAGCTGCTCCCCATCGTCGACACGCCCACGATCCAGTACATCGTCGCGGAGGCGGTCGCGGCCGGCGTGCGGGACGTCATCCTCGTCTGCGCCCGCGGCAAGGACTCCATCGTCGATCACTTCGACATCGCCCCGGAGCTCGAGGCCCACCTCGAGCGCACCGGCAAGACCGCGCTCCGCAAGCAGATGCGGGAGATCGCGCAGATGGCGAACGTGGTGACGGTGCGGCAGCAGGAGCCGCTCGGGCTCGGGCACGCCGTGCTCTGCGCGAAGGACGTGGTCGGCGACGAGCCGTTCGTGGTGCTCCTCGGCGACGACGTCATCGACGCGCGGGTGCCCGGGGCGAAGCAGCTCGCGGACTGCTGGGACCGCCACGGGCTCGGCGCCATCGCGCTCATGGAGGTGCCGCGCGAGGAGACGCACCTCTACGGCGTCGCCGCCGGGAGGCCGGTCGACGCGCGGACGATCCGGATCGACCGGCTCGTCGAGAAGCCGAGGCAGGACCCGCCCTCGAACCTCGCCGTCATCGGCCGGTACGTGCTGCCGCCGGAGATCTTCGGGATCCTGGAGCAGGTGCGGCCAGGGGTCGGCGGCGAGATCCAGCTCACCGACGCGCTCGCCCAGCTCGCGCGGGAGCGGGGGCTCCTCGGCTACCGCTTCGAGGGCGACCGCTACGACGCCGGCGACCGGCTGGGCTACCTCAAGGCGAACGTCGCGTTCGCGCTGAAGCGCCCGGACCTGCGCGACCAGCTCCTCGGCTGGCTGCGGGAGCTCGACCGATGAACCGGGCCCGCCGCGCCGCCGCCGCCGCCGCCCTCGCGGCCGCCCTCCCCGCCCTCGCCTACGTGCTCCCGGTCCCCGGGATCCTGCGGCGCATGGGCGAGCGCCGCGCCGCGCTCGACCTTGCGTCGCTCGAGGTGACCGGCACGCTCGTGGCCGAGGCGGACGCGGCCGACCGGCTCGCCGCCGCGCTCGGCCAGCGCGCCGCGGGCGGCCCGCTCTCCGTCCCCGCGCGCCTCGCGATCAAGGTGCCCGGCCGCTGCCGGCTGGAGCTCGCGCCGGCCGGCGTCGCCGAGGGGTCGCGCCCGTACGTCGCGGTGCGGGACGGGAAGATCGCCGCCGGGGGCGGGCTCGGCGACGTCCCGGCCGCCGTGGCCCTCGCGCGCGCCGCGTGCACGCTGCTCGCGGTCCCCACCGGCGGGGACGCCTCGGGCGCCTACGCCGCCGCGCTCGCCCGGCGCGGCGTCCCCCTCGTCGACGTGTCGCTCGGCCGGTTCGACGGGCAGATCGCGTACGTCATCGGGGCGCGCGCGAACGACGCGAAGCCCCGGCTGTTCGTGGGCAAGGACGCCTTCCAGCCGCTCCGCCTCGTCGCGGACCAGGGCGGCGCGCTCCGCGACGTGCGCTTGCTCGGCTGGGGCTCCCCGACCGGCGGCGACTGGTTCCCGCGCGCCGCCGAGGTCTGGGAGGGCGATCGCGCGAAGCTCCGGTTCACCACCGAGCGCGCGGCGGCCAATCCGCGGCTCGCGGAGCTGCTGTTCCCGTAGGAACCCGATGGCGTGGCCGCTGCGCGGCTACGCCCACCCTTGCTCCTCTTCCCCTGGCAGCGCCAGGGGGAGAGGCCGGGAGAGGGGGTGGATCCTCCGAACCCGCCGGCCCTACGCCATCGCGAGGCTCTCGTCCTCGTCGCCGCCCTCGGGCTCCACGTCGCTCCGGTACTTTCGCAGGACGCGCTTGAAGTTCGACCGGTCCATGCCGGCCTTCCGCGCGGCGGCCGAGATGTTGTTGTCGCAGGCCTTCATGAGCGCCTCGACGTAGCCCTTCTCGAACCGGCGCAGCGCGTTCTCCTTCGCGGCGGCGTACGACTGCGTGAGCCAGGCGGACTCGTCGCCGCTCGCGGGCGCGTCGCGGACGAGCGGCGCGGTCCGGCCGGTCACCGCCGGCGGCAGGTCCGCCGACGTGATCGCGTCGGCGCGGCAGAGCACCACCGCCCGCTCGACGGCGTTCTCGAGCTCGCGCACGTTCCCGGGCCAGCGGTAGCCGCACAGGAAGTCGATCGCGTCCGGCGCGAGGCCGCGGACCTTCTTCCCGAGCCGGTCGGCGTAGCGCAGCAGGAAGTGGTGGGCGAGCAGCGGCACGTCCTCGACGCGCTCGCGCAGCGGCGGGAGCGGGATGTTGATGACGTTGAGCCGGTAGAAGAGGTCCTCGCGGAACTTCCCGGCCTTCACGAGCTTCGGGAGGTCGCGGTGGGTCGCCGCGATGACGCGCACGTCGACCCGGACCGAGTCGGCCGCGCCCACGCGCTTGATCTCCCCCTCCTGCAGCACGCGGAGGAGCCGGACCTGCGTCGCGAGCGGGATGTCGCCGATCTCGTCGAGGAAGATGGTCCCGCCGTCGGCGGCGTCGAAGAGCCCCTTCTGATCCCGCTGCGCGCCGGTGAAGGCGCCCTTCACGTGCCCGAACAGCTCGGACTCGAGGAGCGTCTCGGTGAGCGCGCCGCAGTTCAGGGCGACGAACGGCTCCGCCTTGCGCGGGCTCCGGGCGTGGAGGGCGCGGGCGACGAGCTCCTTGCCCGTGCCCGACTCGCCGGTCACGAGCACCGTCGCCGAGCTGTAGGCGACCGCGTCGATCATCCGGGTCACCTCGCGGATGCCCGCCGAGGTGCCGACGAGCCCCGTCACCGGCGCGCCGTCGCGCTCGCGGAGCTGCGTCTCGAGCTGGCGGTTCCGGTCGAAGAGGTGCTTGCGCTCCGCGGCCTTCGCGACCGCGCGCGCGACGAGCTCGACGTCGTCGAACGGCTTGGTGAGGAAGTCGTAGGCGCCCGCCTTGACCGCCTGGAGGGCGGTCTCGATGGTGCCGTGCCCGGTCATCATGATGACCTCGACCTCCGGGCGCCGGTGCTTCACGGCGTTCAGGAGCTCGAGCCCGGAGAGCTGCGGCATCTTGATGTCGAGCAGGGCGACGTCGAAGTCCTCCTGCGCGAGCCGCTGGGTCGCCGCGATGGGCGACTCGAGCGCGACCACGTCGTGCCCGTGGCGGCGCAGCAAGGCCTCGAGCGCCTTGAGCAGGGTCGGCTCGTCGTCGACGACGATCACGCGGGCGGGTCTCGGGTCCAGGTTCTCGGCCATGTCGCTTCCCCTCTCCTCGGCTGCGTGTGCCTAGGCCTGCGCCGGCGCCGCGGGCAGCTCGAGCGCGAAGCACGCGCCGCGCTCCGCGCTCGGCTCGAGCTTGATGGTCCCGCCGTGCTCCTCGGCGATCTGGTAGCAGATGGAGAGGCCGAGCCCGGTGCCCTGCCCCTCCGGCTTGGTGGTGAAGAACGGCTCGAAGATCCGCTTCGCGTGCTCGGGGCGCACGCCGGGGCCGGTGTCGCTGACGGCGAGCCGCACGCGCCCGGACGGCGCCGGGCCGACCCCGACCGTGATCCGCCCGTTCCCGGCGACCGCCTGGATGGCGTTCACGATCAGGTTCACGGCGATCTGCTGGAGCTGGTTCGCGTTCCCGAGCGCGACGGCCGGCTGGAACTCGCGGACGACCTCGACGTCGCCTTCCTTCAGCTGCGGGCGCACGAGGAACAGCGCCTCGTCGGCGACCCTCTCCAGGTCCACCGGCCCCTTCTCCTCGCTCTGCGGGCGGCGCGAGAAGCGGAGCAGGCTCTCGACGATCCGCTTCGCGCGCATCGCCGCGTCCTGGATGAGGCGCAGGTTCTCGGTGTCCTCCGCGGAGCGGTCCTCGCGGCTCATGAGCTGCGCGAAGGCCAGGATGCCGCCGAGGGGGTTGTTGATCTCGTGGGCGACGCCGCCTGCGAGCTGGCCGACCGCGGACATCTTCTCGGCGTGCGACAGGCGGCGCGCGACCTCGCGCTCGTCGGTCACGTCCTTGAAGACGACGACGAGCGCGTCCTCCTCGAACGGGTAGGAGCGGATGAGCCAGGTGCGCTCGCCGAACGTCGTCTCGCGCTCGGCGCCGGCCGCCGGCATGAGGCAGCGGGACGGGCAGGGGAGCGCGCCGTAGGCGTGGTCGGTGCAGCGCAGCGCCGCGAGCATGTTCACCGGGACGCCGGCGGCGCGGGCGAACGCGGAGTTCGCGCGCATGACCTCGCAGCCCCCCCCGCGCATGATGGCGAGCGGGTCGCCGAGGGCGTCGAAGCAGGCCCGCCACTCCTGCGCGGCGCGCACCAGCGCGGCGGAGCGGGCGGCGAGCTTCCCGTCGAGGTCCCGGTTCAGGCGCTCGAGCTCGTCGTTGCGCTGCTCGACGAGCGAGTGCAGCCGCGCGTTCTCCTCGACCGTCCAGAACTGGTCGATGGCGCTCTGGATCGTGATGAGGAGGTGGCCGTCGTCCCAGGGCTTCCAGATGAACCGGAAGATCTCCGACTGGTTCACCGCCTCCTCGATCGCGGTCGAGTCCGCCTGGCCGGTGAGGAGCACGCGCTGGATGCGCGGCCAGCGATCCTTCACCGCGCGCAGGAACTCCACGCCCGACATGCCGGGCATGCGGTAGTCGGAGACGACCACCTGCACCGGCTCCGCCGTCAGCACCGCGAGCGCGGCGTCGGCGTCGGGCGCGTCGAGGACCCGGCACTTCGCCCGCCGGAGGACCCGGCGCAGCGCACGGCGGACGTGCTCGTCGTCGTCGACGACGAGCAGCGTCGTCTCGGGGCGAGACTCGCCCCGGCCGTCGCCAATCCCCTGGTTCGCCAGGACTTCCATGGACCGCGCCCCTCCGGCTGCATCCTGCGGTCCAGGCCCGCAGGACTCCTGAAATCGCTCTTTACGCGGCGTTGTTGGACCCGGAGAACGGGTTCGGGCGACCCCCGGGTGCCGTTCTTCCCGGGTGGAACCGTACCCGGTCGTGAGGAGGCGTTGCTTTGATCGCGATCAGCCCCTGGGCGCGTCGTAGCGATACGCCTGCGCCTGGTACAGGCAGATGCTGTTCCGGCCGCCGCGCTTCGCGTTGTAGAGCGCCTGGTCGGCGAAGCGGAGGAGCAGCTCCCCCGAGGAGATGTCCTTCGACGGATAGAAGGCGATCCCGATGCACGCCGTCACGTGGACCTTCTGCGGCGCGGGCGCGCCGCTCGCCACCACGAGGTACTCCTTGTTGCCGAGCTCCTTCCAGATCCGCTCGGCGACCGCGAGCGCGCCCGTCATGTGCGTCTTCGGCAGGATGACCGCGAACTCCTCGCCCCCGTAGCGCGCGCAGATGTCGGGATCGCGGATCGACGCGCGGAGGAGGGCCGCCGCCTCGCGCAGGACCACGTCGCCCGCGGGGTGGCCGTGCCGATCGTTCACCTCCTTGAAGTGGTCGAGGTCGATCATGATGAGCGACAGCGTGTCGCCGTAGCGCTGCGCGCGGCGGAACTCCTCGTGGAGCCGCTCGTCGAAGAAGCGCCGGTTCTTGAGGCCCGTGAGCCCGTCGGTGACCGACTGCTCCTCGAGCTTGCGCTGCGCGTCGCGCAGCCGCTCCTGGAGGTGCTTGATCCGCAGCATGTTCGCGCAGCGCGCGACGAGCTCCTGCTCCGCGAACGGCTTCACGAGGAAGTCGTGCGCGCCGATCCGCAGCCCCTCCACCTTCGACTCGACGTCCGACTTCGAGGACTGGATGATCACCGGCAGGAACTGCGACTCGTCGGTCGGCTTGATGAGCCGGAGCACCTCGAGGCCCGACATGTCCGGCAGGATCATGTCGAGCAGGACGAGCTCCGGGGACTCCGTCCGCACCTTCCGGATGGCGTCCTTGCCGTCCATCGCGGTCCGGACGTCGTAGCCCTCCCGCTCGAGGACCGCGACGAGCCAGTCGAGCTGGGTCCTCGAGTCGTCGACGACGAGGATCTTGGACGCGCTCACGATCGAACGATACCCGAGATCCCTCGTGGGTGCGCCCTCTCGCCGGCCGGTCCCCGTCCCGCCGTCGCACCCACATCCGGAGCGTTTCGTGCGGGGGGTGCGGGCCCCTACCCTGCCCCCATGCGTCGCGCGCGACCGGGAGAGCAGGCCGGGATCCTCGCGGCCGCGCTCGAGCGGGCGCGGGCGGCCGCGCCGGGCGGGGTCGCCGTCTTCGACCTCGACTCGACGCTGCTCGACAACCGGCCGCGCCAGGCCCGGATCGCCCAGGACTACGGCCGCACGGCGGGCCTGGCCGTGCTCCTCGGCGCCCGCCCCGAGCACTGGCGCGGGTGGGACCTCGAGGCGGCGCTCCTCGCGGCCGGCCTGCCGCCGCGCGAGCTCCGCCGCCACCACGCCGACTTCCGCCGCTTCTGGGCCGAGCGGTTCTTCACGAGCGCGTACTGCGCCCTCGACGTGCCCCTCCCCGGCGCGCCGGCGTACGTGCGCGCGATGGCCGCCGCCGGCGCGCGCGTCGCCTACGTCACGGGGCGTCCGGTCCGGATGGAGGACGGCACGGTCGACGTGCTTCGCCGCTTCGGGTTCCCGCTCCCGGACGGCGCGCGCGCGCACCTCCTCATGAAGCCGGGCGACGGCCTCTCCGACGACGCGTGGAAGTCGCTGGCGCGCCAGGCCGTGGACGACCTCGGGCGCGTCGTGGCCGCGTTCGACAACGAGCCCGCGCACGTGAACGCGTACGCGCGCGCCTGGCCCGCCGCCCTCGCGGTCCACCTCGACACGGACCACAGCCAGCGCCCCGAGGAGGTCCTCGGGCGCGTGCCGTCGATCGCCGACTTCCGCGCGCCCGGCCTCGTCAGCGCCGGCGCGGGGGACGCCACAGCGGGAGCCCCGTGACGGCGTCGTCCCGCCGCTCGAGGTCGCCGTCGTCGCACACGTCGATCGCGAACTCGACGTAGACCGCGCGCGCCGAGCCGAGGAGCCCCGCGAGGACCTGCGGGACGCCGCCGGGCGCCCCCGAGACCACCGCCCAGACCCGGACGTCCGGCGCACCGCGCAGGAGCGACACGCTCCCCTGCAGCGACACGAGCTCCCAGGCGCCGCCGGCGGCGTCCGCGCGCGCGTGCGGCACGTCGCGCCGCGCGACGGCGTCGTGGCGCAGCAGCTCGACCGCCTCGATCGACCCCTGCGCCCGGACGAAGCCGGCGTCGATCCGCTCGAAGCGGGCGACCTCGAGGAGCGCGTCGACCACCTCCTCGCCCCGCTCGAGCCGTCCCATGACGCAGCGGGTGTGCCTCGCCTCGCCGGAGATCACCGGAGCGCCTCCGCCACGTCCGCGGGCAGGACGGGGGCGAGCCCGCCGCCGCCGAGGATGTTCACGACGGGCGAGGCCGCCGCGCGGACGACCGAGCCGTCGGGCCGGGAGGATCCGAGGCCGCAGTAGGTGGAGAGGTCGCGGTAGAGGTCGGCGCGCGTCGTGCCCTCCGGCGCGATCCGGGTGGCCGGCCGGCGGCCCGCGAAGATCCGCTCCTGCGCGACGAAGCCGCCGCCCTGCTCGTCGCGGAGCGCCTCGTCGACCGCGCGCGCCCACCCGTCCGGCGACCGCTCGGCGCCGAGGTGCACGCTCTTCCCGCCGTAGTCCCAGCTCCGCTTCACCACCCAGCGCTCCCGCTCCCGGAGGAGCCGCGGCGCGAGCCGCGCGTCGAGGCGGCGCGTGTACGGGAGGCGGCCGGCCGCGGCGCGCTCGTCCGCGTCGAGCCCGGCGAGCGCGGCGAGCGCGGCGTCCTCGGCGCACTCGCTGAGCCGGGCGAAGAGGGCCTTCGCCTCGAGCAGGCCGTTCACCGGGTTCGCGAGGACGAAGCGCTCCGGCGCGCGCAGCGCGCGGGCGAACGGCGCCGCGGGGTCGACCCGGTGCGCCCAGACGTGGCGGTAGAGGACGTCCCAGCGCTCGGGCTCGCACTCCTCGGGGACGAGGTTCGCCGCCTCGTGCCCCATCTGCCGGAAGTGCGCGGCGAGCCGGCGGAGCTCGCCGATCTGCGCGTCGTTCGGGCGCGCGACGAGCGCGATCGACGGGCGCGCCCGCGTGCCGCCGCGCGACCGGTAGAGCGCGACGAGCGCCTCGCGGAGCCGCTCCATGTGGCTCCCGCAGCGCGCCACGAGCGCCCCCGCCTGGCGCGGCGTCATCCCGCGCTCGGCGGCGGCGGCCCGGATCCAGGAGAACGCGGCGAGGTCCGCGTAGCCCGGCATCGCGGGGATCGTGGCGTTGAGCTCGATCGCGCGCGGGAGCCCACCGCCCTCGGGGACGAGGAAGTCCACCCGCGCGACCATCACCGGGAGCGGCGCCGACCAGAGCCTCGCCATCGCCTCCGCCTCGAGGCCGGAGAACGGCTCCTGGAGCGCCGCGCGATCCCGCGCGTCGCCGCGCTCGAGGAGCGCCCGGGCGAGCTTCACCGCGCCGGACAGGACGAGCTGCGCCTCGCGGGCGGCCCCCGCGAGCGCGTCGCGCGAGAGCACCTCCGGCTCCGCGACGAGCGGGATCGGCACGACCGAGCCGTCCGGCCGCAGCACGGTCATCCCGCCGCCCCACGCGCGGCCGGCGGCGTCCCTCCCGACGCGCTCGACCGCCTCTCCCTGGAAGATCGGCTCCATCGTGTCGGTTGTGCGGGCCCCACCCCTCCGATAGTGTCCGGGCCGTGAAGATCTACACGAAGACGGGCGACTCGGGAGAGACCGGCCTCTTCGGGGGTCCGCGGGTGAAGAAGAGCGATCCGCGCGTCGAGGCCTACGGCGAGGTGGACGAGCTGAACGCCGCCCTCGGCGCCGTGCGGGCGATCGTCGAGGACCCCGAGATCGAGGCGCAGCTCCAGAAGGTCCAGGGCGAGCTGTTCTGCGTCGGCGCGGAGCTCGCGACGCCGCACGGCGCGAAGGCGCGCTCCGCGATCCCCCCCGTGGACGGAGGCTGGATCGCGCGGCTCGAGGCGGCGATCGACGCCTGGGACGGCGAGCTGCCGCCGCTGTCGAGGTTCGTGCTGCCGGGCGGGACGCGCACGGCGGCGGCGCTTCACGTGGCCCGCACCGTCTGCCGGCGCGCCGAGCGGCACGTCGTGTCGCTCGCGGCCGCGGTGGAGGTGGACCCGGTCGTGCTCGCCTACCTGAACCGCCTCTCCGACTTCCTCTTCGTCGCCGCCCGCGTCGCGAACCACCGCGCGAAGAAGGAGGAGCCGCTCTGGGACCCCGCGCGCGGACGGTGAGCCGCGGCCGGCGGGGCCGCGGCGGGGCGCCCGTCGCGCTCGTCACCGGCGCGGGGGTGCGCGTCGGGAGCGCGATCGCGCGCGATCTCGCGCGCCACGGGTGGATCGTCGCCGGCCATTACCGGACGCACCCGCCCCGCGGACTCGCCGCTGCGCTCGAGGGGGACCTCGCGGTCCCCGACGGCCCGGCGCGGCTCGCGGCGGCGTTCCGGGCGCGGTTCGACCGGCTCGATCTGCTGGTGAACGCCGCGGCGGCGTTCGACGCGGCGCCCGTCGAGGAGACCGACGCGGCGCTGTTCGACGCGCAGCTGGACCTGAACGCGCGCGCGCCGCTCCTCCTCGTGAAGGCGCTCCTCCCGCTCCTGCGCCGGTCGGGCGGGTCGGTCGTGAACGTCGCCGACGTCGGCGGCGGGCTCGTGCCCTGGCGCGGGTACGCGGCCTACGCGGCGTCGAAGGCGGCGCTCGTCCGCCTGACCGAGTGCCTCGCGCTCGAGCTCGCGCCGGCCGTCCGGGTGAACGCCGTCGCGCCGGGGACCGTCCTCTTCCCGGAGGCGTACCCCGCCTCGCGCCGGCGCGCGCTCGCCGCGCGGATCCCGCTCGGCCGCGAGGGGACGCCCGACGACGTGGCGGGCGCGGTCCGCTACCTCGCCGGCGCGCCGTTCGTGACGGGTGCCGTCCTCCCCGTCGACGGCGGCCGGCACCTCTCGGGTCGCGCGCCGGAGTGACGCGGGGCGACGTGGCGCCGGCGCGCCTATCCTGAACCCGGGCGAGGGTCGCGCCTCCCGCCCAGGCAGTTCCGTTTGATGCGGCAGGTTGCCGCTGTTAGAATTGGGTTGCGCCCCGTCAAATCGGGCCTTTCCCACGGAGTTCCGGACACATGGACGCCACCAGCCTCAACCTCGTCAGCCCGACCCCCGTCGCCGCCTCCCCGGACGCTCCTCCGATCACGCTCACGGCGAAGGCCGTCGAGATGGTCAAGGACGCCATCCAGCGCGAGGGCCTCGCGGGCTTCGGCATCCGCGTCGGCGTGATGGGCGGCGGCTGCGCCGGCTTCCAGTACTCGATGGACTTCGAGAAGGAGCCGAAGGACGGCGACCTCTCGTTCGAGCAGGACGGCGTCCGCCTGTACGTCGATCCGATGAGCTCGATGTACCTGCAGGGCGTGACGGTGGATTACGTGGTCGGCCTGCAGGGCGCCGGCTTCAAGTTCAACAACCCGAACGCCCGCACGACCTGCGGCTGCGGGTCGTCGTTCTCGTACTGATCGGCGCCTCCGGGCCCCCGCCCCGGCGCCGGTCGGGTTAGGGTCGATCGATGCTCGTCGTCCGCCACGCGGTCGTGGGGCCGTTCGCGGCCAACGCCTACCTCGCCGTGTGCAGCAGGTCGGGCGAGGCGGTGCTCGTCGATCCCGGCGGCGACATCGGGCGCGTGCTGGCGCTCCGCGAGCCCGGCGGGTGGCGCGTCGTCCGCATCTTCTGCACCCACGGTCACGTCGACCACGTCGCCGGCGCCGCCGAGGCGCGCGAGGCGACGGGCGCCCCGCTCCAGATCCACGCCGGCGACGAGGGCTGGCTCGCGGCGCTGCCGAAGCAGGCCGAGATGTTCGGCTTCGATCCGGTCGAGCCGCCGACGGTCGATCACCGGCACGCCGACGGCGAGACGTTCCGGGTCGGCGAGTGCGAGGCGCGCGTCATCCACACGCCCGGCCACAGCCCGGGCTCGTCGTGCCTGTGGTTCCCGGAGGCGAAGGTCCTCTTCAGCGGCGACACGCTCTTCTCCGGATCGGTGGGGCGGACGGACCTCCCCGGCGGCGACGTCGACGCCCTGTTCAAGTCCATCAAGGAGAAGCTCTTCCCGCTCGGCGACGCGGTGCGGTTCCACCCCGGCCACGGCCCGGCGGGCCTGCTCGGCGACGAGCGGCGCGCGAACCCGTTCGTCGGCGAGGAGACGCGGCGCGGCCGGTTCCTGTAGGCGGCGCCGCGGCGGCCCTACCCCATCGACACGGTGCCGACGATGTTCTGCCCGGCGTCGACGTGCAGCACCTCGCCGGTCACGTTCCGCGCGAGGTCCGAGCAGAGGTAGAGCGCCGCGCGCGCCACGTCGTCCTGCTCGATGTTCCTCCGCAGCGGCGTGCGGTCGGCGTTCTCGGAGAGCATCGACCGCATGCCCTTGATGCCGGCGGCGGCGAGCGTCTTCACGGGGCCCGCGCTGATCGCGTTCACGCGGATGCCGTCCATCCCGAGGTCGTCCGCCATGTAGCGCGTCGCGCACTCCAGCGCGGCCTTCGCGACGCCCATCACGTTGTAGTTCCGCACGACCTTCTCGGCGCCGTAGTAGGTGAGGGAGACGACGCTCGAGCCGGCCGGCATGAGCGGCTTGAAGGCGCGGGCGAGGCCGACGAGCGAGTAGGCCGACACGTCCATCGCGATCCGCCACGCCTCGCGGGTCGTCACCTCGGTGAACCGGCCGTCGAGCGCCTCGCGCGGCGCGTAGCCGATCGAGTGGACGAGGACGTCGACGCGGTCCCAGACCTTGCGGACGTCGGCCACGGTGCGGTCGATGTCCTCGTCCTTCGCGACGTCGCAGTCGAGGATCGCCTTCGCGCCGAGGCTCTCGGCGAGCGGCCGCACGCGCCGCTCCATCCCCTCGCCCGGGTAGGTGAACGCGAGCTCCGCCCCCTCCCGGTGGAAGAGCTGGGCGATGGCCCAGGCGATGGACCGGTCGTTGGCGACGCCGGTGACGAGCGCGCGCTTCCCGCGAAGCAGGCCGCCGCAGCCGTCGAACGGTCGGGCGTCCTGGGGGTCGATGGAGCTCATGTTCGATGTCCTCGGGCGCGGACGGCCTCGAGCGCCAGGCCCAGCTCGTTCCGCGCGTGCATGTCGTTCGCCCGGGTCGCCGCGGCGATCCCGTCCTCGTAGACCTGCGCGGCGTCCGCGTCGCGGCCGAGGGACTCCAGCGTCTGCCCGTGCATGAGGTACGCCGGGACGTACTCCGGCTTCCTCGCGCGCAGCTCGTGGAACTCGGCCGCGGCTTCCTCGCCGCGCCCCGACGTCCTCAGGGCCATCGCGAGCGAGTAGCGCGCGAAGGCGTCGTCGGGACTCTTCGTCACGAAGGCCCGGAAAGCCTGGATTCGCTGCTCCGGGGTCATGGGGGAACGGGGTTTTACCCGAAACCCCCCGGCGCTGCCACTCCCGGGCCCCCGCGCATGCCGCTCCGCGTTAGACTCCGCGCGCCCATGGCCCGCCCGCGGATCGCCGACTGCACCGGTGCCCTGCTCGCGGGCGGCGCCGCCACCCGGATGGGCGGCGCGCCGAAGGGGCTGCTGCGGCTGGGCGGCGAGACGCTCGCGGCCCGCTCCGTCGCGCTGTTCCGGCGCGTGTTCGGCCGCGCGATCGTCGTCGCGAACGAGCCCGCGCCGTACGCGGCGCTCGGCGTGCCGGTCGTGCCCGACGCGATCCGCGGCCGCGGCGCGCCGGGCGGGCTGCACGCGGCGCTCTCCGCCGCGCGGACGCGCTGGGTGTTCGCCGCCGGCTGCGACATGCCCTTCCTCGACGCGGACGCGATCGCGTTCCTCGCCGCGCGCCGGGAGGGCGCGGACGCGGTGATGGTCCGGTTCCGCGGCCTCGTCGAGCCGCTCCACGCGTTCTGGTCGCGCGCGTGCCTGCCCGTCCTCGCGCGGCTCCTCGCGGAGGGCGAGCCCTCGTTCCGCGACCTCGCCGCCGCGGTCCGCACGCGGATCGTGGAGGAGGAGGAGTGGCGCGCCGTCGATCCGGGGGGCCGCGCCTTCGCGAACGCCAACACGCCCGGGGACGCGCGGCGCCTCGGGCTCGTCGCCGGCGCCGAGGCGCCCGCGCCCGCGCCGGGCTATGCTGCGCCGCACCAGAGGGAGGACACCGCCATGGATCTCGCCGGCTGGCTGAAGGACAACGACGCGCGCTTCGTCTCGGAGCTCGTCGAGTTCCTGAGGATCCCCTCGATCAGCTCGTCGTCCGAGCACGCGCCGGAGGTCGCGCGCGCGGCGGCCTTCCTCCGGGACGAGCTGCAGCGGCTCGGGATCGAGGCGCGGATCTTCCCGACCGCGGGCCACCCGGTCGTCTACGGAGAGTGGATGGGCGCCGGAGCGGGCGCGCCGACGATCCTCGTGTACGGCCACTACGACGTCCAGCCGGTGGATCCCCTCGAGCACTGGACGAGCCCGCCGTTCGAGCCGCAGGTGCGCGACGGCGCGCTCTACGCGCGCGGCGCGGTGGACGACAAGGGGCAGGTCTGGCTGCACCTCAAGGCGTTCGAGGCGTGGCGGCAGGCCGGCGGGCCGCCGGTGAACGTGAAGATGCTCTTCGAGGGCGAGGAGGAGATCGGCTCGGAGAGCCTCGGGCCGTTCCTCGAGCAGGAGCGGGCCCGGCTCGCCGCCGACGCGGTCATCGTCTCCGACAGCCCGATGTTCGCGAAGGGCGTGCCCTCCATCTGCTACGGCCTGCGCGGGCTCGCCTACATGCAGGTGGACGTCGAGGGCCCGGGGCGGGACCTCCACTCGGGGAGCTTCGGCGGCGCGGTCCTGAACCCCGCGAACGCGCTCGCCCGGATCATCGCCGGTCTGCAGGACGCGTCGGGGAGGTGCCTCGTCCCCGGCTTCTACGACCGGGTCCGCAGGCTCACCGCCCGGGAGCGCGCCAACACGAAGCGCCTGCCGTTCGACCGCAGCGAGTGGCTCGACGCGGCGGGCAGCCCGCCGGCGCCGTGGGGCGAGGCCGGCTTCCACGTCCTCGAGCGGATCTGGGCGCGCCCCACGCTCGACGTGAACGGGATCTGGGGCGGCTTCCAGGGCGAGGGCGCGAAGACCGTCATCCCGTCGAGGGCCGGCGCGAAGATCTCGATGCGGCTCGTCCCGGACCAGACGCCGGAGGAGATCGCGCGGAAGTTCACCGCGCACGTGAAGAAGATCGCGCCGCGCGAGGTGAAGGTCACGGTGCGGAGCCTGCACGGCGGCTCGGCGTTCCTCTCCGAGGTCGACGCGCCGGCGTTCCGCGCCACCGAGCGCGCCCTCGAGCGGGCGTTCGGGAAGAAGCCGGTGCTCACGCGCGAGGGCGGGTCGATCCCCTTCACCGCCACGATCCAGGCGGCGCTCCGCTGCCCGGTGATCCTGATGGGCTTCGGCCTCCCCGACGAGAACAGCCACGCGCCGAACGAGCGGCTCGACCTCGAGAACTACCGCAAGGGCATCCTCTCCGCGGTCTACCTCTACGAGGAGCTCGCGCGCGCGCCCGCGGCGGCCGCAGCGGCCCGCGGGAGCGCCCGTCGCACGGCACGGCGCCCCCGGAAGCCGGGGCGGCGCCGCGCGCGGTGAGCGCGCGGCGCCGGACCGCTAGCTACCAGGAGAACCCGACCCCGAGCTTCAGGTACGGGCCGAGCGAGCCGCCCGTGAAGCTCGCGAAGTTCTCGTCGTTCTTCGCGTCGCCGGCGAGCCGGCCCCCGAGGCCCCCCGCGACCTCGGCGGTGAGGCCGCTCGACGCGATGAAGTCGTAGCCGATCTCGCCCGAGAGGCCGAGCCGCGCGAACGTCGTGCTCCCCTGCACGTTCTCGCTCCCGAGCGCCAGCTCCAGTCGAGGCCCGATGCGGATCCCCTCGTTGTTGCGGCCGTAGAGGAAGAGGTCGGCGCCGGCGCCGAGGCCGAGCGTCGTGATGTTGCCGTTCGTGGCGTTGGCGCGGGCGTAGCGCGCGGCGGCGATCCACGAGAACTTGTCCGCCTGCTCGAACGGCCGCTCGTACTCCGCGTTGACCCCCAGCCCCGAGAACCAGCCGAGCGGGTTCGAGACGAGCGTGTTCCGCACGTCGCCGCGCGAGGTCTGGCCCAGGCCGGCCCGCTTGTGCCCCGTGAGCTCGCCCGCCGCGTTGGTGAACGCGGCGCGGACCGTCTCGCCGGGCTGCACGTCGCCGCGCCCCTGGGCCGGCACGGCGCTCGCGGCGCCGCGCTCCGCGCCCGCCCGCACGAGGTCCTCGCAGCGCGGTCCGACGTCGGCGCGCTGGGACGGATCGAGCTCCCCGCGCATGAGCGCCACGCAGCGGTCGGCGAGCGAACCGACCTGCTGCCGGGGCGCGCCCGCCGCCT
>DASVZX010000244.1:0-13509 GCA_036391435.1 Anaeromyxobacter sp.
GGGCGGCCGGCGCTCGCGATCGAGGTGAAGGTGACCCACGCCGTCGAGCCGGAGAAGGAGGCGGCGCTGGCCGCCGCGGCGGTCCCGGCGGTGGAGGTGGACGCGCGAGAGGACTGGGAGCAGCCCGGCGCCGACGGGGGCGTCGCGATCGGCTGCGCGCGCTCCCTGGGGTTCCTCCCCTGCCCCGCCTGCGCCGCCCGCGAGCGCGCGGAGCGCGACCGCGCGCTGGGCGGCGAGGCGGCGGAGATCGCGGAGCTCGAGGCCTACCGCGCGCGCGGCCTGCTCGGAGGCGCCCCGCTCCGTGCGGCGCGCGGCCTGCCCCGGCGCGCCGGCGCGGAGGACCCGCTCTCGTCCCGCGATCGCGCGATCCTCGAGGAGGCGTTCCGCTGCCCGGAGTGCGGGGCCTCCGCGCTCGAGTTCGGCGCGCGGCTCGCCCGGCACGCGTGCCCGGGCTCGCCCGCCCGGCCGGTCGCCTGGCGCGGCTACGACGGATCCCTCGTGGCGCTCGGTTGGTGGCGGTCTCGACGGCCCCGATCACGCAGCTAACCCCGGATGGCCACGACGGTTTCCCTCCATCGTCGCCCCCCGGCGGCGCGCTTGCGGCGACCCGTTCCCTGTGTTAATTGACCCGTCCCCGCGCGAACGTGTGCGCGAGGTCCGCCCGCGAGGGCGGAGGAGTCAAATTCACACACTCCACGCATCGGCGCGCCCCGGTGCTCCCGGCGGACGAAAGGTCCTCCGGAGTCGGGCGCTCCCTCGATCCACGCGGGAGTGGCGGACACCAACCGGAGAGGAACTCATGGAAACGCAGCAGGAACAGCCGCAGACCCCCGCGCCGGCGCCCGAGGCCCCGGCGGCGGCGGCGCCGCCGGCGACGGACGCGATGACGACCGCGCTCGTCGGCCAGGGCACCGCCATCACGATGAAGCAGCTCCTCGAGGCGGGCGTCCACTTCGGGCACCAGACGAAGCGCTGGAACCCGAAGATGAAGCCGTACATCTTCGGCGCCCGCAACGGCATCTACATCATCGACCTGCAGAAGACGGTCGGGCTCGCGCGCCAGGCGCTCCGCTTCGTGTCGGACGCCGCCGGCAAGGGCGGCTCGGTCCTCTTCGTCGGCACGAAGAAGCAGGCGCAGGACGCCATCCGCGAGGAGGCGGCGCGCTCCGGCCAGTACTTCGTGACGAACCGCTGGCTCGGCGGCACCCTCACGAACTTCAAGACCGTGAAGCAGGGCATCGAGCGGCTGAAGACCATCGAGAAGATGGCGGCCGACGGCACCTACGAGCGGCTCCCGAAGAAGGAGATCGCCTCGCTCGAGCGCGAGCGCGAGAAGCTCGAGAAGAACCTCGGCGGCATCAAGGAGATGAGCCGGCTGCCCGCCGCGATCTTCGTCATCGACACGAAGAAGGAGCACATCGCGGTGCACGAGGCGAACCGCCTCGGCATCCCGGTGGTCGCCGTCGTCGACACGAACTGCGACCCCGAGGGCATCGACTACGTGATCCCCGGCAACGACGACGCCATCCGCTCGATCCGGCTCTTCACGGGCAAGATCGCGGAGGCCTGCCTCGAGGGCAAGGCGCGCTACGGCGCGTGGGTCGCCGAGCACGGCGGCCGGGACGAGCGGCGCGAGGAGGAGGACCGCGACGCGGCGAGCGAGCGCGGCCAGAAGGACCGCCGCGATCGGCGCGACCGCCGCGGCCCGCGCCGCGAGCCTCGCGAGGACCGCGCGGCGGCGAGCGCGAACGTCGAGGTCGTGCGCAAGGGCGATCTCGGCGGCGGCGCGCCGGCGGCGGCCCCCGCCGCGGAGCCCCAGCTTCCCAAGGAGTAGGCGCGCCGAGGGCGCACCGGACCCGGAATCCGGGGGCGGGCCCGACGGCCCGCCCCCGAACTTTTACCGAAGGAGAACGACGTGGCCGAAGTGAGCGCGAACCAGGTGAAGGAGCTCCGGGAGAAGACCGGGGCCGGGATGATGGACTGCAAGAAGGCGCTCGCCGAGGCGGGCGGCGACTTCGCCAAGGCCGAGGAGGTCCTCCGGAAGAAGGGGCTCAGCGCCGCCGCGAAGAAGTCCTCGCGCGCCGCGACCGAGGGCGCCGTGGCGAGCTACATCCACATGGGCGGCAAGATCGGCGTGCTCGTCGAGGTGAACTGCGAGACCGACTTCGTCGCGCGCACCGAGGGCTTCCAGACGCTCGTGAAGGACCTCGCGATGCAGATCGCCGCGGCCGCGCCGCGCTGGGTCCGCCGCGAGGACGTCCCCGCCGACGTCGTCGCGAAGGAGATCGAGATCGCGAAGGCGCAGATGCGCGAGCAGAAGAAGCCCGAGGCCATCCTCGAGAAGATCGCGACCGGCAAGGTCGAGAAGTTCTACGGCGAGTTCTGCCTCCTCGAGCAGCCCTTCGTGAAGGACGACAAGAAGAAGATCCAGCAGGTCGTCACCGAGGCGGTCGCGAAGATCGGCGAGAACATCCAGGTCCGCCGGTTCGCCCGGTTCGTCCTCGGCGAGGGGCTCGAGAAGAAGCAGGAGAACCTGGCCGAGGAGGTCGCGAAGACCGCGGCCGCCGCGCAGAGGTAGCCGCTCACCACGCTCGGACATCACGCGCGGCTCTGCGCCCCGCCCCGGCCCGCCGGGGCGGGGCGCTCTTCTTTCCGCGAACGTGAGCGTGCCCGTGAACGTGAACGAGCCCGTGCCCGTGCCCGAAGGAGACCGGGCTCGGGTCGGGCTCGGGGTCGGGCTCGGGCTCGGGCGCGTTCACGGGGAATGCCCCCGAGAGGCGCCGTGAAATAGCCTCCGCGGGCGGCCGTAGGGCCTCCTCGTCGGAGGAACCATGACGCCCACGCACGCCCTGTCCGCTCCCGCCCCGCGCAGCGCCCCGCTCCCCGTCCTCGTCGCCCGCGGCGCGCGGCGGCCCGGGCCGCTGCCCTCCCTCACCCGGCGCGCCGCCCCGAGCGCCTCCTCCGGGCTCATCCTCGCGCTCATCGTGCTCGCGCTGCTGCTCCAGGCGAGCTTCCTCGTCGGGCTCGCGAGCGGACGGGTGGCCGGCCCCGCGCCGGGCGCCGCCCACCCCGTGGCCTCGGCGCGCTGATCGCGCGCCCGCAGACGCGAGCGGCGGGCCCGGGGCCCGCCGCTCCCAGCGCCGCTCGCCGCGGACGCGCTACTTCTTCGAGGGCCCCGCCTTCTTCTTCTTCGCCGGCGCCGCGCTCGTCTCCTCGGCGGCCCCCGCGCGCGGCGTCCCCACCATGATCGTCACGTAGACCGCGTTCCGGCCGAGCGCCGGGTGACGCCCCTGCGCGACGCCGACGCCGAGCGCCTTGCCCGGCACGGTGGTCTGCGGCTCCTCCGCGAAGTCCATCGGGTCCTGCTTCGCGCCGGAGAGCATCGTCACGGTCTTGAACGACTTGTTGAGCGGCGCGGTGAGCGCCGAGGCCTGCTCCTTGGGGAGGGTGCCGCCCCCGGCGGCGAGCGCCTGCGCGAACTTCTCGGCGACCCCGTCGAGCGTGGCGTCCGGCTTCAGCGAGTTGATCCGCGCGTCCCTCCGCTTCCGCTCGATCTCGTCGCGGAGCTTCTGGCGAACGGCCGCGAGGTCCACCGGCGGCAGCTCCTTGATGAGGATCTCGGTGACGTACACGATGGGCCGGCCCTGCGCGTCCTTCGCCTCGACCAGCCCGACCCCGCCGCTGTTCGCCTCCGGGTTCAGGAGGGTCGCGCGATCGCGCGGGCTCTTCTCGATCCGCTCCGCCGCGCGCGCGAAGGTGCGCTCCGCCGCGGCGCTCTGGAGCACGAGCGGCGAGCCGATCCCCTCCTTCTTGAGCCGATCGACGAGGCTCGAGCTGCCCGGCACGCCGCCGCTCCGGGCGAGCTCGTCCGAGATCGACCGGGCGACGCGGCCGACCCCGTCGTCCCACTTCACGGGCGCCAGGCCGGCCGCCGCGCGATCCGCGTTGATCCCGTCGAGGACCTTCTTCTCTGCCGCCGCCTGATCCGTCGGCCAGGCCTCGGCGGCCACCGCGATGGCCTTCGGGGGCGGCTCGCCGCAGGCGATCGGGAAGCTCGCGATCTGCGCGCCGCCGCCGTTCACCTCGCCACGGATCTCGACCAGGATCTGCCCCGGCTTGTCGCCGCAGGCGACCGGCACCTGGAACGCCTCGCCGGACTCCGGCTCGCTCGACGCGAGCTTCCCCGACGGATCGGCGACGTAGACCCGGGGCTTCGTCCCCCCCGCGACGAGCTTGCCCGAGAGCGTCGCGGTCTGGCCCTTCGCGAGCGCGCGCGGCACGGGCTGGAGCTCGACCGGGGCGTCGAGCACCACGACCGCGATCTTGGTCGTCGTGTCGTACCGGCCGCGGCGCGTCTTCTGCACGGCCATGCCGATGCGGGGGTGCGTCGCGTTCAGCGCGGCGGTGCCCGCCCCGGACTGCGCGACGCGCGTCGCGATCTCCCGCTCATCGGGGATGTCGAAGTCCGCGATCACGGCCGGGTAGCCGACGGAGGCGGGAAGCCCGAACCAGTGCGACAGGAACTCGAGGACCTCGGGCCGCGGGCTCTGTCCCGAGGGCCACGCGAGGAGCTCCTCTGCGATCGCGCAGAGCCGGCCGTCCGCCTCCGCCACCGGGCGATGCGCCCGCTTCGCCGCCTCCGCGATGTCCGAGAGGACGTCGCCGAGGATCGACATGTCGCACTTCTTCCCCGGGTCGGGGCCGTAGTTCGCCGCCGGCGGCTTCCTCGGGGTGAAGTTGCCCTCGGGCGCCGACGCGGCGCCGGCGAGCCGCGGCGCGGCGAGCGCCGAGGCCGCGAGCGCGAGGAACGTGACGAGCTTCCGGGTCCCAGCCATGTCGTCCCCTCCACGTGCTGCGCGGTTGCGAGCCGCGCCCCGGCCCACGCTCAGGGCGTGGCGGGGGCGGCGGCCGGGGTCGCGGCCACCATCGGCTCGGTGGTCATGGTCATGATCTCGGCGCCGGCCTGGCGCGCCCCGTCGAGCGCGACGACGAGACGCTGGTAGAGCGCGTCGTCCTCCGCCGAGAAGAAGACGAGCCGGTCGCCCGGGGCGCGCGCCGCGAGCACGCGGCGGAGCTTGCCGACGTAGGCGTCGTCTTCCACCTCCTCGTTGTTGATGAGGATGTGCCCGTCCTTGCGGACGGAGACGACGATCTGCGTCACCGTCGGCTGCTCGTACTGCTCGGTCTGCTCGGCGTCGGGGACGCGGACGCGCAGCATCTTGTCGAGGAGCGGCGTCACCACCATGAAGATGATGAGGAGCACGAGGACGACGTCGACGAGCGGCGTGACGTTGATGTCCGAGTTCGGGCGGCCCCCCGCACGGACCGTGTAGCGGCCGAAGGCGCGGTGGTGGTGGAGGTGTCGCAGCGCCATCGGGCTAGCCCTGGCCTTCCGTCTTGATCTGCTCCACCGCCACGCGGATGCCGCGGGCGCCCGCCTTGCGCGCGATCGCCATCACCTCGCGGACCCTGCCCACCGTGACGCGGCTGTCGCCCTTGAGGAGGAAGGGGCGCGTCGGGTTCGCGATGATCTCGTCGCGGAGCTTCTGCTCGAGCGCGGCGTCGTCGAAGGCGTCCTTGTCCACCCAGACCTTCTTGTCGGCGGTGACCGACAGGATCAGCGGATCGCCCTGGCCCGGGTCCTTGTCGATGACGTGGGACCTCGGGAGGACGACGTCCTTGCCCCGCTGGAGCATCGGGGTCACCACCATGAAGATGATGAGGAGCACGAGGACGACGTCGACGAGCGGCGTGACGTTGATGTCGCTCTTGATGCCGCCCTTGCCGCCCGCGGTCATTGCCATGATCGATCCCTCGCGCCCGTCCGCGCCCGGCTAGACCGCGCGGGCGCCGGCGGGGGCCGCCGTGCCCTCGTCGAGCTTGCGCGCGACGTGGTCGAGCAGCTCGTTCGAGGACTCCGTCATGTCCACCATCCGCGCGTCGACCCAGCCCTGCATGTAGTTGTAGGCCATGACGGCGGGGATCGCGACGAGGAGGCCGAAGGCGGTCGTGATGAGCGCCTCGGAGATGCCGGCGGATACCGTGGCGAGGCCGCCGGAGCCGGTCGCGGCCATCTGCTGGAACGCGTTGATGATGCCGACGACGGTCCCGAGGAGCCCGACGAACGGCGCGGTCGAGCCGACGGTGGCGAGGAGGTTCAGGCCGCGCTTGAGGTTCTGCTGCTCGCGCTGCGCCTGCCGCTCGAGCGCGCGGGCCACGGACTCGATGGTGAGGTCCGCGGTCGTCCCGGCGGTGCGCGTCATGGTGTACGCGCCGAGGCCCGAGGCGAGGACGCGGCCGAGGTGGCCGAGCGTCTTGGGCGCGCCGGCCTTCGCCTTCGCCGCGTCGTCGAGCCCGTTCTTCGAGATCGTGTCCGCCAGCTTGGTCGCGAAGCGGCGGGAGTCGCGGTTCGACTTCGCGAACGAAACGAAGCGCTCCGCCATCACGATGATCGAGGAGAGCGACATGATCGCCAGCACGTAGACGACGAGCCGGGCGAACAGGCCCATGTGATGCCAGAGCTCAGTGAGTGTGAACTGCATGGTGTCCCTTGTGGTTTGGAGTGCGTGAAGGCGCCGGCGAGGCGCGGTTGCAACGCCTGGCCCCGGCTATTCCGGCAGCCGCAGCGTGATCTTGAAGTTGTAGTTCACCTCGACCGGACGCCCACCCAGGGTCGCCGGCTTGTACCGCCGCTTCTCGAGGGCGTCGATGACCGCGCGGTCCATGAACGGCAGGCTCTTCAGGACGCGGCAGCCGAACACCTTGCCCTCGGTCGTGACGACGCAGCGCACGACCATCGTGCCCTGGACCTCGCGCTCGATCGCCTTCTCGGTGTACTGCGGATCGGGGCCGCCGAGCTTCTCGGGCGGAGCCATCCGCTCGTCGAACTCCATCCGGACGTCGGTCGCGTCGACGACGCCGCCGACGATGCCGCCGGGGACGCCGCCGACCTCGCCCCCCTCGATCCCGCCCGCCTCGCCGCCCGTCTTGCCGGTGTCCACCGGCTCGGACTCGGGCGGCTTCTCGTCGGGGATCTGGGTCGGCGCGACGATCGCCTGCGAGAGCACCGTCTGCTGCGGCGTCGGCGTCTTCATCTTCGGCCGCACCGTCGCCGGGGCCGGGGGCGGAGGCGGCGGAGGCGGCGGAGGCTTGACGAACGTGACGGCGACGTCCTGCTTGTCCTTCTGCTTCACGTTCGCCTGCGCCCAGAACGCGAAGGCGGCGACGCCGACGTAGATCAGCGCCCCCAGCAGGGTGCCGAGGCCGAACCGGCGCCGGGGGAGCGTTTCCTTCTTGAGGACCGAATCGAACATTTCGTGGGTCTTCTATACGAGGGTCGCGAACACGGCAATGCCTGCGCCCACTTCAACGGTGCGCACACCCGCCGGGGCGCGTCGGCTGCTTCCGGGAGCGTGCGGGCGAGCTTCCGATCGCCCACCCACCCGGTCGCCCACCCCCGCGTACACGTCGCCCCTGCTCAATGCGACGGCGGGTGGGCAGAGCGCCCACCCGCCGTCCCCTGATGCGTCCGCCTAGAAGTTCTGCGTGAGCCGGGCGTAGAACGCCCGGCCGGCGAACTGGTAGTCGTACTCCGCGTACGAGAGGAAGCTCGCGTACACGCGCGGCGGCCGGGCGTCGAAGATGTTCTGGATGCCGAGCGCGAGCGAGGTGAGGCCGGCGGAGGACTTCACGCCGTAGCGGAGCGCGAGGTCGTGGAGGAAGTACGCCGACACCTGGTGCTCCTCCCGGGGCGCGAAGCCGATGTCCGTGAAGGTCGCGTTGCCCTGGTAGCACAGGCCGCCCGTCGCGGTGCCGAAGTTCTGGTCGGCCGGGTTGTTGTTCATGCACTCCGTGTACGAGCCGATGTAGCGCGCCGTCCAGCCCACGCCGAGGCCGCCGAGGCCGTAGGTGAGGCCGACGAGCGCCTTGAACGAGGGGTTCACGCCGAGGTCGTAGTTCCCCTTGCCGTCGATGACCTGGCCGGAGGGGAGGTCCTGCTGGTACTTGGTGAGGAACGAGCCGTTCAGGTTCAGGCCGAACTTGCCGACCGGGGTCGGCTGCACGTAGTTCACGCCGACGTCGATGCCCTGCACGTCGAGCTTCGAGTAGTTCGTGATGAGGTCGTCGATGCTCGTGACCATCTGCGTGTTCGGGTCGCGGTGGATGGCGGCGCAGTACGGCTGGTAGCCGAGGCCGTAGCAGCCGGACAGGATGTTCACCGCCTGGACCTGGCCGATCGTGTTCGAGATCTTCGTGTTGAAGTAGTCGACCGTCGCGGAGAAGTTGCGGAGCATCTGCGGCTGGAGCACGACGCCGATCGTGAAGATGTTCGCCGTCTCCGGCTTCACGTTGACGTTGCCGCCGATGAACTCCTTCAGCTGGGTGGAGTCGTCACCCGAGCCGGCCGGGTTCGTGACGCCGGTCCCGGCGCACCGCGCGATGATGGTCGGGCTCGCGCCGGCGAGGTTTCCGCACGGATCCGAGACGGAGGGGAAGTTCTCGGAGGCGCCGGCGAACAGGTTCGTGATGCTCGGCGCGCGGTACGCGGTCGAGAAGGTGCCGCGCAGGGTCACGTCGCGGATCGGGCTGTAGCGGACGCCGGCCTTGTAGGTCGTCTTGTCGCCGAACGTGTTGTAGTGCGCGGCGCGCGCCGCGAGGTCGAGCTCGAGCTCCTGGGCGCCGACCACGTTCGACATGATCGGGATCTGGAGCTCGGCGTAGCCCTGCGTCGTGTTGTAGCTGCCGGCGACGTCGGCGGCGTTGTAGTTGTCGCCCTCGCCCGCCACGTTGATCGTGTTCACCACGAGGGCGGCGGAGTACTGGGTGTAGTCGCCGCCGAGGGCGAGGCTGACGGGACGGTCGGCGAGCCGGAAGAGCTCGCCCGTCACGTTCGCCGCGAACTGCTGCATCTGGTTCCGGGCGCGGTTCGTGCCGGTGAACGCGAGGTTGCCCGGGGCGGGCGCGTCGAGCTCGGGGTGGCCGGGGACGCTCACGTGGAGGAGGTTCAGCGGGGCGCACCCCGGGATGACGGTGGTCGGATCGCCCGGGGTCTTCACGCAGATCGCCTGGCCCGTGGTTGGGTCGATCATGCTCGGCCCGACGGCGTCCTGCACGTACGGCAGGCGCAGAGCGCCGCTGTTCGTGTCGGTGCCGCCCGTCTTGCCCCAGTTGAAGCTCGCGTCCCAATACCAGCCCTTCAGGACGGGGACGCTGTCCGGGATGGTGCCGTCGAGGCCGAACACGGTGCGGAACGTCTGGACGGAGTAGTCGTCCGCGCGCCCGCCGAACTCGACCAGGCGGCGGCGCACGTCGAAGAGGTCGACGCCGGTCGGGTTGAAGATGCTGTCCTTCGAGACGACCACGCCGTAGTTGCCCGTGAAGAGCGGGTCCGGCGCGATCTGCGTGCGGGACGTCCGATCCACGTACGACGCCTCGAAGTAGGCGCGGGCCACGTCGCCGAGGTTCGCGTCGCCGGTCGAGAACAGCTGGACGCGCTGCGACGGCGTCACGAGGTAGTTCACGGCCTGGTAGTTGTACGAGTACGCGCTGGAGTACGGGGCGTAGCCGCCGGTCGCGGCGCCGCGCGTGGGATCGTACATGAAGTTCAGGCCGCGATAGTTCTTCGGATCCTGCAGGTTGCCGGCCGGATCGATGAGGCGCGAGCGGAGGAGCTCCGCGGCGATCGACGAGCTCGACGCGACGTCCGCGCCGGCGCAGCCCCCGGCGGTGGAGGAGTACTCGCAGACGCCGCCGGTCGGGCTGATGATGTAGCCGCCGAGCCCGAAGCGCCCCTGCGGGATGGCGGAGCTGCCGCCCGCGTTCTCGCCGACGGGCAGGCCGCTGTCGGCCTCGTTGTAGCTGTAGAGGATCGCGTGCTTGGCCCAGGGACGATCGCCGGCCCAGATCGTGTCGACCTTCGTGAACCCGGCGGAGAAGAGGAGGTTGCCCTTGTCCGAGGACGTGCCGGTCGTGAGCGCGACGTCGTAGGTCGTGCCGTCGCCGTGGCCGGTCTCGCCCGCGTACGCCGTGGCCTCCGTGCCGTTCAGCTTCTTCTTCGTGATGATGTTGACGACGCCGGCGATGGCGTCGGAGCCGTACACGGCGGAGGCGCCGTCCTTCAGGATCTCGACGCGCTCGATGGCGGCGGTCGGGATCGAGTTCAGGTCGACGGTGGACTGCGCGCTCGTGCCGCCCGCGACGAAGCGGCGGCCGTTCAGGAGGACGAGGGTGCGCTGCGAGCCGAGGTTGCGGAGCGAGACCTCCGTCGTGCCGTCGCCGCCGTTGTTGTACTGCGTGTTGATCGCGCCGCCCTGCTCCGGCAGCGTCTGGAGGAAGTCGCCGATGGAGACCTTGCCCGAGCTCGTCAGCTGCTCGCTCGAGAGCACGGTCACGGGCGCCGGCGTGCTGAGGTCCTTGCGGCGGATGCGGGTACCGGTGACGACGATCTCCTCGGTCCGCTCCTCGGGGCCCTTCGCGGCGGGCGCGGCCGCGGGCTGTTCGCCCACCACCGCGGACTGGGGCGCGGCAGCGGGAGGCGCGGCCGGCGGAGGTTCTGCGGGGGGCGGAGTGGTGGCGTCCTGGGCGAACGCCACCGACGAGATGACGAAGCCGAGCGCGGTTGCCAGGCGCAGGACCTTACGTCGAAGCATGGCCAACTCCCTTGGTTGAGCTCACTGCTGACGGCCGCGCACACGGGCACGGCCGTGGGCCGAAGAGATCCGACGACGACGACGCATCGACATCCGAATCAAGTGGCTCAACTAGCTACGCGAACCCCGGATGTGCGTCAAGGCGCGGCGCACGGTTTTATTCCCGTACACTGCCGGTCCGCGAACCCGACCGGGTGCAAGGACACCCAGTCACGCGAGCCGGTCGAGCACCGCCTCGAGATCGCGCGGCAGCGGGCTTTCCACGTCGATCCGCGCGCCTCCCGGCGCATCCAGCGCGAGCTTCCACGCGTGGAGGAACTGGCGCGAGAGGCCCGCGAGCGCCGCGCCCGCGCCGCCGTACAGTGGGTCTCCGGCGACCGGATGGCCGAGGTGCGAGAGATGCGCGCGGATCTGGTGCATGACGCCGGTCAGGATCCGGACCCGCAGCAGCGTGTGGCGATCGAACCGTCGCGCCACCTCCCAGCGCGTCTCCGCGGGGCGCGGGCGCAATCCCTTCGCGCGGAGTCGCTCCTCGGCGAGCGCGTCGGGCGCCGGCACCGATCGGCCGCCGCGCTGGGCGAGCGGCACCGAGACGACGCCGCCCGCCTCGACGCGGCCGGTGACGAGCGCGAGGTAGATCTTCTCGACCCGCCGCTCCTGGAGCGCGCGGTGGAGCTCGTCCCAGGCCTCGCGGTCGCGCGCGAACGCGACGCAGCCGCTCGTGTCCACGTCGAGCCGCTGCACCGCGCCGCCCTCGCGCGGATCGGGCGAGGCCTCCGCGCACTCCGGGAACCGCGCGACCACGGCGTTCGCGAGCGTGCCTCCCTCTCCGGGCGCGAGCGGGTGCACGGCGACGCCGGCCGGCTTGTCGACGACGACGAGGCGCGGGTGCTCGAGCAGCACCGAGAGCGGCGCGTCCGGCTCGGGCGCGGGCGGCCCGGCGGCGTCCTCCAGATCGATCGTGACGAGCGCCCCGGGGCGCGCGGGATCGCTCGCCCGGGCGCGGCGCCCCCCGACGCGCACCTCCCCGAGCAGGAAGGCGCGCTTCACGGCGGCCCGGCCGAGCCCGAGCGCGTCGGCGAGGGCGCGATCGAGACGGCCCGTCGTGGTCAGCGGGAGGCGGAGCTCGTGGCGCACGGTCGGTCCGGGGAGTCGCCGGCCGGCGCGGGGATGCCCATCTTTCGGTCCCCGGCGTGGCCGGCCGCCGCTCCTCAATAGGCCGGGCGCTCGCCCTTTCGCAAGCGCCGCGCCGCCCGCCCGGGAAGGTGAGACCCGAGATGCCGATACCGATCACGCTGCCGCTCGACGCGGACGCCGTGCGCGCGCTCCGCGCCGGGGACGAGGTGCTCGTCTCCGGGCGCGCCGTCACCGCGCGCGAGGCCGCCCACCGGCGCCTCCTCGAGTCCGACGCGCCCGACGAGGGCGTGCGGCGCGTCCTGCGCGGCGGGGCGATCTACCACTGCGGCCCCGTCGTCGCGCAGGACCCGACGACGAAGCGCTGGCGCTTCGTCGCGGCGGGGCCGACCGCCTCGGTGCGGATGGAGCCCTGGACGGCCGACCTCCTCGCGGCCTTCGGGCCCCGCGTCGTCCTCGGCAAGGGGGGCATGGGCCCGCGGACCCTCGCGGCGCTCCGCGCCCAGGGCGCCGTCTACCTGCACGCGGGCGGCGCGCTCGCGGTGGCGCTCGCGCGCCACGTCGTGAAGGTCCACGCCGTGCACGGCCTCGACGCGCTCGGCCCGACCGACGCGCTCTGGGAGATCGAGCTCGACGCGTTCCCGGCCGTCGTCACCATGGACGCCCACGGGGAGACGCTGCACGCGCGGCCGGAGCCGGCGCGGCAGGCGGAGCTCAGCCCGAAGCCGTGAGCCGCCGCGGGCGCGTCCGCATCTGCACGACGCCGAGGAAGAGCTGCCGCTCGGTGTAGACGCGCCGCCCGCGGTAGTCGTCCGCGCGGTAGGAGGCGGTGGGCCGCTCGAGCCACATGCGGGCGCGGACGAGCCCGTCCGCGGCGAACGGCGCCACGACCTCCTCCGCCGCCTCGGCGAGGTAGCGGTCGACGAGGTCGCGGACGCGCCGGTCGTAGGCCGCGACCGGCAGGCGCGAGTGGAGCCGGCCGCGGTGGAGCGTGCCGTCGAAGCGCGTCGACGCGTGGTAGAGCTCGTGGACGATCGTCGCGACCCGCTCGCGCGGCGTCGAGTCGAGGAACCAGAGCGGCCGCAGCGTGATGACGTAGAGGATCTTCCGCCCCTTCACGCGGATGAGCGGCTTCTGGCGGGCGCCAGCGTCGCTGCGCCGGCGCGTCTCCCTGAAGTGGGCGGGCCGGATGGTGGCGCGCGACGCGCGCCGGGCCTCGCCCGCCACGACGAGCACGCGGGACGCGCGCACGTGCGAGAGCTCCGGCAGCCGCGCCGCGAGGTCGCGCACGAGCCGCCTCACGGCGCGCGTGACGTTGAGCCGCTCCACCGGCGCGAGCATCGCGCGCGGGGCGGGGCGCGACAAGGCGAACGGCGGGAGCCGCGCCGCACGGACGGCGGGTCCGGGCCGGCGCGGCCGTGCGGGCAGTCGCTTGAACGCCCCGCGCGGGGCCTGTAGCATGCCGCCCGATGCCCGCGTCCATCGGCCTCGTCGCGCTGGCGCTGCTCCTGGCCCTCTCGCTCGAGCTCGTGCGCCGGCTGCGGGCGCTCGCGGGCGAGGTCGCGGCGCTCACCGAGCGGATCCACGACCTCTCGGTGCGGCTCGAGACCGCCGAGCACGACGCCGCGAACGCGCTCGCGCAGGCGGACGTCGCCGAGTGCGTGCTCCTCGACAAGGGCGTCTTCGACGAGGAGGACCTCGAGGAGGCCCGCTCGCGGTCGGGCGT
>DASVZX010000245.1:0-3695 GCA_036391435.1 Anaeromyxobacter sp.
CGCGACGCGGTCGGACTCGACCGCGAGGCCGCGAAGGCGCTCCTCGCCGAGGCGGCGGCGGCGCTCCCCGGCTCCGCGATCGTGCGCGCCGCCCAGGCCGACGCGACCGCCGACGATCCGACGCTCGACGCGCAGGTCGCGCGCGCGCGCGCCGAGGCGGCGCTGCGCGAGGCGCTCGCGCGCGATCCGGGAGACGCCGAGGCGCGCGTGCAGCTCGCGGCGATCCTCCTCGCCGGACAGCGGCTCGACGAGGCCGACGAGGCGCTGGCCGGCCTCGGCGACGCGGCCTCCCGCCCCGAGGCGCTCGCGATCCGCGCGCGCGCCGCGGACGCCCGCGGGCTCGCCGAGGAGGCCGAGGCCCTCGTCGCGGAGGCGATCGCCGGGGGCGGCGGGTGCCGCGTCCTCGATCACGGGCGCGAGCTCGCGGGTCGCCGGCACGCCGTCGCGCTCGAGGACGCCCGCGCCCGGGCGCTCGCCGGGTGCCGCGACGGGCGGGAGAAGCTCGCCGACCACCTGCGCCGCCACGGGGACCCGGCGGGTGCGGCGGAGGTCCTGCGGCCGCTCGTCGCCGCCCGGCCCTGGGCGGTCGCGCCGGCGGCGGCGCTCTCCGACGCGCTCGTCGCGGCCGGCGAGCCCGGGAAGGCGGCGGACGTCCTCGAGGCGCTCCGCGCGATCTGGCCGCGCAGCGCCCGGACCGAGAAGGCGCTCGCCGACGCGCGCGAGCTCGCCGGAGACCCCGGGGCGGCGCGCGCCGCGCGCGAACGCGCGCTCCGGCTCGACGGCTCGGACCTCGGGCTGCGCCGCGCGCTCGCCCTCGAGGACGGTCACGAGGTCCTCGACGACCTCGCCGAGGACGGCGGCGCCGCGATCCGCGCCTACGAGGCCGCGCGCCGGACGGACGACACCTCCTCGACCCTCGTCCTCGACGCCGCGGCGGTCGAGCTGCACCCCGGGGGCAGCGCCACCGAGCGCACGCACCAGGTGATCCACGTCCTCGACCCGCAGGGCGTCGAGCGGCACGGGGAGGTGTCGCTCCCCTCCGGCGCCGACGTCCTCACGCTGCGGACGCACAAGAAGGACGGCCGGACGCTCGAGCCGGAGCGCGCGGGCGGCGGCGACAAGCGCTCCGTGTCGCTCGCGGGGCTCG
Source organism: Anaeromyxobacter sp. (assembly GCA_036391435.1). Lineage (GTDB taxonomy): Bacteria > Myxococcota > Myxococcia > Myxococcales > Anaeromyxobacteraceae > Anaeromyxobacter. The sequence continues at coordinate 1,148 of DASVZX010000245.1, forward strand.
AGCCGGGCGACTACGTCGAGCTCGAGTACCTGCGCGCCGTGCGGGGGGACGGCGTGCGGTTCGCGGCCGATCCCTTCTTCTTCCGGGCCGAGGGGGAGCGGCTCTTCAGGTCGACGTACGTCGTCGCGGCGCCGCAGGGGCTCGGGATGGAGGTGGACGCGCACGGGATGCCGGCCCCGCCGGTGCAGCGCGAGGGCGGCCGCGACGTCGTGCGCGGCCTCGCGCTCGACGTCCCGGCGCAGGTCCCCGAGCCCTCGTCCCCGCCGACGACCGAGTACATGCCCTTCCTACACGTCGGCGTCGGCCCCGGGCTCGAGGCGCTCGAGCGGAGCCTCGCGGACCACGCCGCGGATCGCGCCCGGCCGACGGAGGAGCTCCGGACGCTCGCGCGCGAGATCCGCGCCGCGGTCGGGCCGGGGGCCGCGCCGATGACGCTCGTGCGGGCCGCCGTCGCCCGCGTGTCGCGCGCCGTGCTCGGCCAGGGCGGCGCGTTCGGCGAGGAGGCGAGCGTCGTCCTCTCGCGCGGCGAGGGGAGCCGGCTCGTCGTCCTGAAGGCGCTCCTCGCGGAGCTCGGCGCGCGCGTGCGGATCGCGCTCGCCCGCCCGTTCGGCACCGATCCCTCCTCCTGGCGCTTCCCGCCGTCGAGCCTCTACGGACAGCCGCTCCTGCGCGTCGAGGCGGGCGGCGAGACGGCCTGGCTCGATCCGAGCCTAAGGGTCGCGCCGTTCGGGACGATCCCGTCCCCGGTGCTCGACGTCGAGGCGCTGCTCCTGCCCGAGCCCGGCGAGGAGCCCGCGGTCGTCCGGACGCCCGCCCGCGCCCCGGTCGAGGAGCGGCGCGAGATCGCGGTCCGGATCGCGCTCGACGCGGACGGCGGCGCGACGGTCGAGGGCGAGGACCGCTACCTCGGCGCGGCGGGCGCCGCCGCGAAGGGCGCGATCGAGCGGCTCGACGCGGACGACCGGCGGCAGGTGATCGAGTCGATGCTCGCGCGGAGCTTCCGCGGCGTCGTCCTCGCGGAGGCGGCCATGCGGGGCGAGGACGATCCGGACGCGCCGCTCGTCATCCGCTGGCGCGGGAAGGTCCCGCGCCTCGCGCGCGCGGCGAACGGCGGCCTCGTCCTCGACGCGCCGATCCTGCCCGCCCGGCTCGGTGCCCGCTTCGTGCAGGTCGCCACGCGCACGACGCCGCTCCTCCTCCAGATCCCGGAGCGCTCGGTCGAGCGCGTCGAGATCGTCGCGCCGGAGGGGTTCGCCCCGGTGCCGGCGAGCGGGGCGCCGATCGAGACGACGTTCGGCGCGTTCTCGCGGACCGATCGCGTCGAGGGCCGCACGCTCGTGCGCGAGGAGCGGCTCGACCTCCCCCGCGGGAGGGTCGCGCCGGAACGCTACCCCGAGTTCGCCGCCTTCGCCGCCGCGGTGGACGCCGCGCAGGAGCAGCCGCTCGCGGTCGAGGCGGCGGCCCCGGCCGCGAGCGGGGGAGCCCGTCGGTGATGGCGGGGTGCCGCCGACCGGCCGCGGCGGACCCGGGGGTGCGCGGACACCCCACACCGCCGGAGCGGAGACCGTCGTGATTCCGGCCGCGTGGCCGAGCGACGCGATGCGTTCTCCGGGCACGCGCGGTGCAAAACCGCCCGACGTGAGCTTTCGCGCTCCGGGATGATGGTGGTGTCCCGGGTCCCGAGAGCCGGCCGGCGCCCACACCGTCGTTCCCCCCCTCGACGGCGTGAGCGCAGGACGACTCGGGGCCGCAACGAGCACGACGGCGAACCTGCGGGCTGGGGTCGTCCGCTTCCCCCGGGTGGACGACCTCCAGCCTGCTTTTCCTCGCGCGGCGCTACGTGGTCGCGCGCCCCCCGGGCAGCGCGTCCACGAAGTGGACCGCCCGGAAGCCGAGCGTGACGAGCAGCGCCCGCACCTGGCGCTCCGCCGACGCGCGAGCCCTCGCGCGGAGCAGCGCGTCCGCCGCGACCTCGCGCTCGAACGCGACCTTCGCGAGCTCGAAGAGGCGCGCCGTCTCCGCCGAGTCGAGGTTCGACCCGACGACCTCGGTGTCCTCCGGCTTCAGCTCCACGGTCGTCCGGAGGGGCGGCAGCACGACGAACACCTCGCGGTCCTGCACCTGGATCGAGGACGCGTCGAGCCGCGAGAGGTCGAGGCCGAGGCGCGCCACCGCGAACACGATGGCCTTCCCGCGCGGCGTCGCGAACGTGTGGCGCATCCACCCGGCGAGATCGCCCCAGACCGAGTCGGCCGGCGACGGCTCGGGCGCGAACGAGACCTTCTTGTAGAGCGTCACCTCGAGCGTCTCGAGCCGGGCGATCTCCCGGATCTGCGTCGCCACCGCGGGGGGATCGGGGAGCGCCGGCGCGCGGCGGAACGCGCGCAGCGCGAGGCCGAGCCCGAGCCCGACGGCGAGCCCGAGGACGAGGAGAGCGAGGAGGCGGCGCATCCCGCGATGCTACCGCGGCCGCGCCCGCCCGCGGGACGGCTTCGCGCGGCGCTTCGCCGGCGCCGGCCGGCCGCGCGCGGACGACGGCTTCGCGGCG
>DASVZX010000246.1:0-1842 GCA_036391435.1 Anaeromyxobacter sp.
AGCGCGGCGGCGAGCGCGGCGGCGGCGAGGCGGCGCGCCGCGCGCGGTGGGCAGAGCGGATCAGGGTGCACGGGTTCCCTCCGGTGATCGACCGAACGAAGCGACCCGGAAGTGTACCCGGACTCAGGGACGATCGTAAACTTTGGGTGAACGAGCGCGCGGAACATGTGGGCCGGCGTGGGCGGGGCGCGCACTTCGGATGCGGGCGTGGGGAGCCGCGGCTATGCTCGGGAGGGCGCGCGGCGCGCCGGGAGGTCACCCGTGGCCGAGGTGGCGGAGCTGAGGGAGGGATGCGCGGCGGCGGCGCGCTGCGGCGGGGCCGTCCTCCGCGAGCGGTGGGGACAGGTCCGGACCATCGAGCTCAAGGGGGGCACCGACCTCGTCACGGACGCCGATCGCGCGAGCGAGGCGGCGCTCCTCGCGTTCCTCCAGGAGCGGTACCCGGGCGCCGCGGTGCTCGCGGAGGAGTCGGGCGCGAGCGGGGCGGGCGCGGGCGGCCTGCGCTTCTTCGTCGATCCGCTCGACGGCACGACGAACTACGCGCACGGCCTCCCGCACTTCGCCGTGAACGTCGCCGTCGCGGACGCGCGCGGCCTCGCGGCCGCGGCGACCTACGACCCGCTGCGCGACGAGCTGTTCACCGCCGGCCGCGGCGAGGGCGCGACGCTGGGGGGCGTCCGGCTCGCCTGCTCGGCCCGGGCGAGGCTCGAGGGCTCGCTCCTCGTCACCGGGTTCCCCTACGACGTCCACCAGCGGCCGGACTACCCGCTCGCCCTCTTCGGCGCGTTCCTCCGGCGCGCGCGGGCGGTCCGGCGCCTCGGGAGCGCGGCGCTCGACCTCGCCTACGTGGCGGCCGGCCGGTTCGACGGCTTCTGGGAGCTGGGCCTCAAGCCGTGGGACGTCGCGGCCGGGATCCTCATCGCGCGCGAGGCCGGCGCGCTCGTGACGGACATGTGGGGCGGCGACACGATGCTCGAGACCGGCGACATCGCCGCCGCGGCGCCCGCCCTCCACCGGCCGATCCTCGACGTCATCGCGTCGGTCCCGCGGCCGGCGTAGCGGCCACGGGCCGCGCCTGCGCCGGTCCCGAGGCGGTGTCGGGGGGCGGCTCGGCGGCGGGGGCCGGCGGCGGACCGGCCCGGCGCGGCGGCGCGCTGCCCGCGCCGAAGTCGATCCCGACGAGCGACTCGGGGTCGACGTAGAGCCCGGCGACCTTCACGCTCCAGTGGAGGTGCGGCCCGGTGGAGCGGCCGGTGGAGCCCACGAAGCCGAGCGTGTCCCCCTGCTTCACCTTCGCGCCCGCGCGGACCGCGAGCCGCTCCATGTGGAAGTAGACCGTGAACACGTCCGCGCCGTGCCACACGACCACGCTGTTGCCGGAGAGGTAGGCGTTCCGGGCGAGCACGACGACCCCGTCGTTCGAGGCGTGGACCGGCGCGCCGCGCGGCGCGGCCAGGTCGAGGCCGTAGTGCACGCTCTGCTTCCTGCCGTTGAAGACGCGCTGGTCGCCGAACCGGCCGTTCACGTGCTCGGCGCGGGGCCAGCGGAAGGGCGCCGTGAAGAGCGGCGGGGAGAACGGCTGCGCCCAGGCCGCGGCGAACGCGCGCCGGTCGGCGGCGATGCGCTCGCGCACCGAGCGCGGCGGCTCGACGAACCTCGGGGCGACGCTCAGCGTCCGCGACGGGAACCCGGGCTCCACGACGTCGAGGGTCGCGGCGACGGCGCCGGGCGGCGGCCCGAGCGCGAGCGGCACCTTGCCGGGCGCGGTCTCGAGCGGGAGGGCGGCGAGCGCCCACGCCTCGCCTCCCGCGCGCCAGAACGCGAGCGGGCGGCCGGCGAGCG
>DASVZX010000247.1:0-5516 GCA_036391435.1 Anaeromyxobacter sp.
CGCGGCGCTCGTCCTCGCGGCGCTCGCGTACGCGCTGTTCGCGGGGGCGCTCCGCTGGGTCGAGGCGAACGCGTTCCACTGGCGCTACCTCGCGCCCTCGGCGCTGCTCGTCCACCTCGCGGCGGCGTCGCTCCTCGCCGAGCCGCTCGCGCGGCTGCCGCGCGCCGCGCGCGGGGCCGCGGCGGGCGCCCTCGTCCTCGTCCCCGTCGCGGCGCTCGTCGCCTACGGGCCGCCGTCCGTGGCGCGCGCGCGCGCCGACCTCGACCGGGTGGCGGGGGGGCACACCGCGGACGTCCTCGCCGGACGCTGCGCGCTCGTCGCGGGGGACTACTGGTCGGTGTGGCCCGCCGTCTGGCACGCGCGGCTGGCGCTGCGCGAGCGCGGCGAGGCGCGCGAGGTGTGGGGCGTCACCCACCGCACGAACGCGACGGTCCTCCAGTGGTGGGCGGGGCGCGCCGCGCTGCGCGTCTGCCGGCCGCGCGGCGAGGACGCGGAGGCGGAGCGCTGGCTGCGCGCGTTCCACCTCTGGCCGGTGCGCGTCGTGGAGCGCCTGCCGACGCTCGACGTGCTGGAGCTCGCCGCGCCGGAGCCGGCGGCTCCGGCGCGGTGAGCGCGGGCTACATCCGGAACGAGGCCGACGCCATCAGGCTCGTCGAGGTGTCGTTCGGGATGTCGCCGAAGTACGGGTGGACGCCGAGCTCGACGCCGAGGGCGAACCGCGGGGACAGGTTGAACTGGACGCCGCCCGCGAGCCGCAGGAGCAGGCTGACGCTCGAGTCGTGGTACGTGTTCCCGACGTAGTACCCGTAGTACGGGTCCCACACGGCGTGCGTGCCCGAGAGGCCCGCGTAGTAGACGCCGACGCCGGCGTCGGCGTACGGCCGGACGACCTGCGAGCGCCCGAAGCTGAAGCGGGCCGAGCCCACGACCTTCAGCAGGTTGACCGACCAGTCCCAGTGGTTGCCGTAGTACCAGTCGTAGCCGCTGTCGCTCCAGTGGCTGTACCCGAGCGACCCGACGATCGAGAACCCGACGACGGACGAGATGGGCCGCTGCGCGAACTCGAGGTCGCCGCGGAGCTGCACGCCGGCGTTTCCGCTGAAGTCCTCCATGCCGACGAGCACGGCCCAGCGGCTCGCGTCGGTCGACTGGGCGGCCGCGGGCGCGGGCGCCAGGGCGAGCGCGAGGAGCGTTGCGGCGAGGGCGAGAGATGCACGACGGACGTACATGGGTATCCTCCGGTCCGCGCGCGACGGCGCGCGGGGTGGGGCATATTACCGGAAGAGGACGCGCGGCGCGCGGTCGGGATCAAGCGCCGCCGGGGGTGTCGCCAGAGGTGGGAGCGAGGTTCACCTCGCGCTGCGAGACGGGGGCGATCCGCTGGAGGAAGACGAAGCCCGGCAGGGCCATCAGCGTCGCGCACGCCGCGAAGAAGGTCGGGTAGCCGAGCCGCTCGACGAGGAAGCCCGAGGGCAGCCCGGAGCCCCAGCGGCCGAGGGCGAAGAGGGAGGAGAGGAGCGCGAACTGGGTCGCGCTGTAGCGGCGGTCGCACACGCGCAGGAGGAGCACCGCCTGCGCGGCGGTCGCGAGGCCCTGCGCCCCGTACTCGGCCGTGATCGCCGCGTAGGTCCAGGCGCGCGTCGCCGCGTCGATGGCCGGCAGCGCCGCGCACTGCGCGACGTCGAGCGGGACGTGCCGGGACATGGCCGCCATCGAGTACACGGCGTTCGCGCCGGCCTGGAGGACGCCGAAGATCCAGAGGGCCCGGCCGAGCCCCATCCGCGCGAGCAGGAGCCCGCCGACGAGCGATCCGGAGATCGTCGCGGCCGTGCCGATGCTCTTGATCGCCGCGCCCGCCTCCGCGTTCGAGAAGCAGAGGTCCTTCAGGAACGGGTTCACCATCGTCCCGCCCATGTTGTCCCCGAACTTGTAGAAGACGAGGAACAGGGCGATGCCGATCGCGTCCGGGCGGGCGAAGTAGTTCTGGAGCGGCTCGAGGACCGCGCGCCTGAGCGAGCGGGGCGGCGCGGTGGCGCGATCCGGCTCGGGCGCGGCGAGGGCGAGGAGCGTGAACCCGGCGAACACCGCGCCGGTCGCGAGGAACACGATCGGCCACGGGATCCAGTCGCTCGCGGAGACCGCGGCCGCGCCCGCGAGCAGCATGCCGAGTCGCCAGAAGAGGATCCGCAGGCCGGAGACCGGCCCCTGCTCGTCCTTGTGGAGCACCTCGACCGCGTACGCGTCGAGCGCGATGTCCTGCGTCGCGCCGAGGAACGTCACGAGCAGCGCGAGCAGCCCGATGACGAGCGCCGCGTGCGGGACCATCCCGCCCGCCTGCCTCGCGGCGAGCGCGCGCCAGGCGAACGCGGCGACCGCGCCGAGCGCGCCGGCGAGCCCGAGCTGCGTCAGGATCACCCAGCTGCGCCGCCGTCCGGGCCAGGGCAACGCGTAGCGGTCCACGAGCGGCGACCAGAGGACCTTCAGGACGTACGGCAGCGACACGCCCGAGAGCAGCCCGATGGTGGACTTCGGGATGCCGAGCGCGACGAGGAAGAACTGGAGCGCCTGGTTCACCCACCCGAACGGCATCCCGGACGCCGTCGAGAGCACGCTCAGGACGGCGATCCGCTTCGATCGGAGGAGCTTCGGGTTCAAGCGCGGAGGAGGGTAGACGCGGGCGCCGCGCGCCACAAGCGCGAACGGGGGGCGTCCGGGAGGGAGCGATCAGGCGGGCCGCACCGCCGCGCGGAACCCCTCGACCGGGAGCGCGTTCAGGACGTCGCCGCGCCGGACCCAGCCGCGGCGGGCGGTGCCGACCGCGAAGCGCAGGTGGCCGAGGTCCCGCGTGGCGTGCGCGTCCACGGACAGCACGATCGGGATCCGGCGCGCCGTCGCGGCCCGCAGCCAGCGCGGCTCGAGCTCGAGGCGGCGCGGGTCGCCGTTCACCTCGACCGCGCCCCGCGAGGCGGCGAGCGCGTCGAGGACCTCCTCGACGCGGCAGGCGAACGGCTCGCGGTCGAGGAGGAGCCGCCCGAGCGCGTGCCCCCAGATCTTGAAGACCGGCAGCGACATGCAGCGCACGAGGCGCCGGGTCATCTGGTCCTCGTCCATCCTCATCCGCGAGTGGACGCTCGCGACGACGACGTCGAGCTGCTCGAGGATCCGGTCCGGGTAGTCGAGCGCGCCGTCCTCGAGGACGTCCGACTCGGTCCCGCGCAGGAGCCGGATCTTCACCTGCTCCTGCACGCGCGCGAGCTCGTCCCACTGCCGCCGCAGGCGGTCCTCGTCGAGGCCGCCCGCGTACCCGGCGCTGCGCGAGTGGTCGGTCACCGTCAGGTACTCGGCGCCGAGGGCCTCGGCGGCCCGCGCCATCTCGAGGAGGGTCGCCCGGCCGTCGGACCAGGTCGTGTGGCAGTGGACGAGCCCGCGGACGTCCTCCCCGCGGACGAGGTCGTCCGGGAGCGTCCCGTCGCGCGCCGCCTCGAGCTCGCCCTCGTCCTCGCGGAGCTCGGGCGGCACGGGCCGGAGGCCGAGGGTCGCGTAGAGGTCCTCCTCGCTCGCGATCCTGACCTTGGTCGCATCACTGACGGTGTACAGGCCCCCCTCGCTCAGCGTGTACCCCGCCTCCCGCGCCATCTCCCGCAGCTTCGCGTGGTGCGCCCGCGAGCCCGTCGCGTGGTGGAGCAGGGCGGGGAAGTCCTCCGGCGCGGCGATCCGCAGCTCCACCGCCAGCCCCGACGCGAGCCGCACGGTCGCCTTCGCGTCGCCGCGGGCGAGCACCTCCGCGACGAGCGGGTGGGCCGCGAGCCGCGCCGCGACCGCGGCGGGATCGGCGGACGCCGCGACGAGGTCGAGGTCCGCGACCGTCTCGCGGAAGCGCCGCGCGGAGCCGGCGAGCTCGACCCGCGCCGCGGCGGGCGACCCGCGCAGCCAGGCGAGGAGCGCGGCGCCCGCGTCGAGCGCGTCGACGAGGAGCACGCGCGGATCGGCGTCGCGCGCCCGCATCCGGCGGATGCCCTCGAGGATCCGTTGCTCCGTCCTCTCGCCGAACCCCTTCACGCCCCGGACCCGGCCCTCGAGGCAGGCGCGCTCGAGGTCCGCGACGCCGGCGACGCCGAGCGCGGCCTGGAGGGCGGCGGCCTTCCTCGGCCCGAGCTCGGGGACCCGGAGCAGCTCCAGCGTGCCGGGCGGGTGCTTCGCCCGCAGCCGCTCGAGCAGCGCGGTCGTGCCGGTCCGGTGCAGCTCGCCGATCTTCTTCGCGAGGGCCTCCCCGATGCCGGGCACGTCGGTGAGCCGTCCCGCGTCCACGGCCGCCCCGACGTCCCCGGCGAGCCCCTCGACGGCGCGCGCGCCGTTCTCGTACGCCCGCACCTTGAAGGGGTTCTCCCCCTCCAGCTCGAGGAGCGCCCCGATCTCCCGGAGCGCCCGCGCGATCTCGAACCTGTCCGCCACCGCCCCTGGTTATAACGGGCGCATGGGCCACGAGGAGCACAGGCACGAGGCGCCGCGGTCGATCCGGATCTTCGTCGTGACGGCCTCCGACACCCGCGGCGAGGCGGAGGACGAGAGCGGCGCGTTCCTGAAGGACGCGATCGCGCGCGCCGGCCACGCGCTCGCCGGCTACCGGATCGTGAAGGACGAGCCGGCCGAGCTGCGCGCCGCGCTCGAGGCGGCGGCCGCGGCGGGCGCCGACGCGGTGGTCGTGAACGGCGGGACCGGGATCGCCGCGCGCGACCGGACCTACGAGGCGGTGGCCGGGCTGCTCGAGAAGCGGCTCGACGGCTTCGGCGAGCTGTTCCGGATGCTCTCGTGGCAGGAGATCGGCGCCGCGGCGATGCTCTCGCGCGCGGTCGCCGGAGCCTGGGGCGGCCGCGCGGTGTTCTCGGTGCCGGGGGCGAGGGCGGCGGTCCGGCTCGCCTGGGAGAAGCTCATCGGGCCGGAGGTCGGGCACGTCGTCCGGGAGCTCCGCAAGGACGCGACGCGGTAGCTCACGGACAGTGAATTCGCCGCCCGCTCCGGGCACGCCGCGGGCCGGCCGCCGTCCCGCGTCGAAGGCGTGCGGCAGGGCGCCTCGCGCGCGTTCCTGTCCGAACGTGAGTGCCAGAACGCTCCGCATCGGTTCGTGCGCATCCTGTAAGCCCCTGTATTCAGACAAGAACGCAAGTGTTGCGCGCGATGTTTTCGCGAGTTGACCGACATCAACGCACGGTTCCACCGGACGGGGGGAGAGTCTCGGTACACCGGGGCGGCGGTCAGCGTGTCGTGTTTGCCGCCCGAGGAGGATCCGGATGGCGCTCGCGACCCTCGCCGCGGAGCTCGGGCGGCGCGACTTCGTGAAGGTGTGCAGCGCGGCCGCGGCGGCCGTCGGGTTGCCGGCCTGGGCCGGCGAGAAGATGGCCGAGAAGGTCGCGAAGGGCCACAAGCCCTCCGTCGTCTGGCTCCACTTCCAGGAGTGCACCGGCTGCACGGAGTCGCTGCTCCGGACGAGCCACCCGGACGTCGGCGCGCTCATCCTC
>DASVZX010000248.1:0-16493 GCA_036391435.1 Anaeromyxobacter sp.
CTCCATCCGCTGGCTCAAGCCCGCGAACGGCTCGGGCGTGCCGGTCGAGCAGAAGAAGCAGCGCATCCTGATCCTCGGCGCCGGCGATGCGGGCGAGATGCTGCTCCGCGAGATCCAGCAGCGCCACGCCGCTCGGTTCGAGGCCGTCGGCCTGCTCGACGACGACCCGCAGAAGCGCGGCGCGCACATCCACGGCGTGCGCGTCCTCGGAAACATCGACGACCTCCCCCGCGTCACGAGCGCGAAGGACGTGGACGAGATCATCATCGCCATTCCCTCCGCGACGGGGGCACAGATGCGCCGCGTCGTGGACCTCTGCAAGTCCACCGGCGTCCGCTTCCGCACGATCCCCGGGATGGACCGCGTCATCGACGGCCGCGTCACCGTGAGCCAGCTCCGCAACGTCGCGATCGAGGACCTCCTCGGCCGCGACCCCGTGCAGCTCGACATGGACGTCATCTCAGCCGAGATGAAGGGCCACGTCGTCATGGTCTCCGGCGCGGGCGGCTCCATCGGCTCCGAGATCTGCCGCCAGGTCTGCCGCTTCGAGCCGGCCGCGCTGCTCCTCGTCGAGCGCGCGGAGAACAACCTCTTCCACATCCACCGGGAGCTCGCGCCGCTGCACCCGGACGTGGTCCTCGTGCCCTGCGTCGCCGACGTCGGCGACGAGGCGAGGATGACCGAGATCTTCCAGGCGCACCGTCCGACGGTGGTGTTCCACGCGGCCGCCCACAAGCACGTCCCGATGATGGAGTGGAACCCCGGCGAGGCCGTGAAGAACAACGTCGTCGGCACGAGGCGGCTCGCCGACCTCGCGGACCGGCACGGCGTGCAGCGCTTCGTCATGATCTCCACCGACAAGGCGGTGAACCCGACCTCGGTGATGGGCGTCTCGAAGCGCGTCGCGGAGATCTACGTCCAGGCGCTCTCGCAGCGGAGCCGCACGCGCTTCGTGACCGTCCGCTTCGGCAACGTCCTCGGCTCGGCGGGCAGCGTCATCCCGATCTTCCAGCAGCAGATCGCGGACGGCGGCCCGGTCACGGTCACGCACCCGGAGATGAAGCGCTACTTCATGACCATCCCGGAGGCGAGCCAGCTCGTCCTCGAGGCGGGCATGATGGGCGCGGGCGGCGAGATCTTCATCCTCGACATGGGCGAGCCGGTGAAGATCGCCGACCTCGCCCGCGACCTCATCACGCTCTCGGGCCTGCGCCCGGGCGAGGACATCGAGATCCGGTTCACCGGCGTCCGGCCCGGCGAGAAGCTCTTCGAGGAGCTGTCGGTGGACGCCGAGAAGGCCGACACGACCGGACACCCGAAGATCTTCGTCGGTCACTTCAGGCCGCACCCGTGGGAGACCGTGGTGCGGCACATCGAGGAGCTGGCCGAGCTCGCGGACGCGCGCGCCGAGCGCGTCCGGAAGAAGTTCCGGGAGATCGTGCCCGAGTACCGCGCGGCGCCCGAGATCCCGCAGCCGTCGAACGCGGTCGTGGACCTCGCTGCGGTCCGCGCCGCGAACGAGTAGATCCAGGGGCGTGTCCCGCCCCGGCTCCCTCCCCAAGGTCCTCGGCCTCCTCCGCGAGGAGACCACCGCGCTCTCCGCGGGCACGGTCCTCCTCCTCGCGGGCGCGGCCCTCTCGCTTGTCTACCCGCAGGGGATCCGCGCCATCGTGGACGGCGCCATCGCCGGCCGCGATCCCCGGGCCGTGACCCGGATCGCCCTCCTCCTCGCCGCCCTCGCCGTCCTCCAGGGCGCCGCGGTCGCGGGCCGCCACCTCCTCTTCTCCCTCGCCGGCGAGCGCGGCGTCCGGCGCGTCCGCGATCGCCTCTACCGGAGCCTCCTCGGCCAGGAGATCGCCTTCTTCGACGAGACCCGGACCGGCGAGCTCGTCTCCAGGCTCGGGACCGACTGCGCGACCATCCAGAACCTCGTCTCCGTGAACGTCTCGATGTCGCTCCGCCAGGCGGTCACCGCGCTCGGGGCGACGGCGCTCCTCTTCTTCACCTCCCCGCGGCTCACCGTCGTCATGCTCGCGGTCGTGCCGGCCGTCGCCATCGGCGCGGTGTTCTACGGCCGCAAGGTGCGGGCGCTCGCGCGCGCGTACCAGGACGCCCTCGCCGACGCGAGCCACGTCGCGGAGGAGTCGCTCTCCGCGGTCCGCACGGTGCGCGCGTTCAACGCCGAGGCGGCGGAGGCTGCGCGGTACGAGCGCGCGACGGCGGACGCCTACGACGCGGCGCGCCGGCGCGCGTACGCCGGCTCCACCTTCATGGGCGGCGCCGCGGCGGGCGCCTACGTCGCGATCGCGGTCGTCCTCGGTTACGGCGGGGTCCTCGTCGCCCGCGGCGCCCTCACCGTGGGCGCGCTCACCGCGTTCCTCGTCTACACGCTGCTCATCGCCATGAGCCTCGCCTCGCTCGCGGAGATCTGGGCGGAGACGATGCGCGGCCTCGGCGCGGCCGACCGGGTGTTCGAGCTGATGGACCGGCTCCCGCGGATGCCGCTCTCGGGCGGCGCCCGGCCGGAGACGTGCGAGGGGCGGATCGCCTTCGAGCAGGTCCGCTTCGCCTACCCCACGCGCCCGGACGCCGAGGTGCTCGCCGGCGTCGATCTCGCGATCGAGCAGGGCGAGGTCGTCGCGCTCGCCGGCGCGTCCGGCGCGGGGAAGTCCACCATCGCCGCGCTCATCGGCCGGCTCTACGACCCCGCCGCGGGCCGGGTCCTGCTCGACGGCCGCGACCTGCGCGACCTCGATCCGGAGTGGCTGCGCGCGCGCATCGGCGTCGTCCCGCAGGAGCCGGTCCTCTTCTCGGCGTCGATCGAGGAGAACGTCCGCTACGGCCGGCCGGGCGCCACGCACGACGAGGTCGTCGAGGCCTGCCGCGCGGCCCACGCGGACGCGTTCGTCCGCGCCTTCCCGGACGGCTACGCGACGAAGGTCGGCGAGCGCGGCCAGCAGCTCTCGGGCGGCCAGCGCCAGCGGATCGCCATCGCGCGGGCGGTCCTCAAGGACCCGCGCATCCTGCTCCTCGACGAGGCGACGAGCGCGCTCGACGCGGAGTCGGAGGCGCTCGTGCAGGACGCGCTCGAGAAGCTCATGGTGGGCCGGACGGCGGTCGTCATCGCGCACCGGCTCTCCACCGTCGCGCGGGCGGACCGGGTGGTCGTGCTGGAGGGCGGGCGGATCGTGGAGAGCGGCGCGCACGCGGAGCTGATGGAGCGCGCCGGCACCTACCGCCGGCTCGTCGAGAAGCAGCTCATGACCGCGTGAGCGGCAGCGAGACCGTGACCCCGAGCTTCAGGTTCGGCTCGTGCTTCAGGAAGTCGCGGTTCTGCCGGTACGCCGCCGAGGCGTCCCAGGAGATCTCGAGCCGCCCGACGCTGAGCGCCTGCCGCAGGCCGAGGGCGACCTCCGCGTCGTGGGAGAAGCTTCCCTGCGTGCGCTCGATGACCTCCCAGTAGTACGCGTCGTTCCGGCGGACGCGCTCGAGGTAGCCGCCGATCCGGCCCCCGCGGTGGAACACGTCCACCGCGAACGTCTGCGAGTCGGCCCCGGGCCCGATCCACGCGCCGAGGAGCTGGCCGCGGTTCGTGTAGTCGAGGTCGCCCCCGTGCACGTAGTAGACGGGGACGCCTCGCGCGCTCCCGAGCCCGGCGAGCTCCTGGAGGTCCGTCAGCTCGAGGCCGAAGCGCACGACGCGCGTCCCCGCGCGGAAGATCTTCTGGAGGCCGACGAGGTACCCCTGCGACCAGTCCGGCTCGCGGATCGTGCTCCACCACGACCAGTTGTAGTCCTCGCGCGCCCACTCGAAGTAGATCTCGAGCCCCGACTCCGGGAACACCCAGCGCCCGAAGAGCGACGCGATCTGGTTGTCGAACGGGTTGTCGCCCGTCGGCCCGTACTCGGAGGTGAGGCCCTTCTTCTCGAGGGTCTGGAACACGGAGAGCCACTCGCGCCAGGTGAGGTCCTTCCAGCGCTGGACGAACACGCGCGCCCCGCCGAGCGAGAGCCCCGGGATCCACTTCGGCTCGTAGGTGAGGACGAGGCCGTTGATGAGCGGGTGCCCGCCGTTCGCGACGAAGCGCGTCCGCTCGAGCCGTCCCCAGAAGACGAGCGCCTCGGCCTTCCCGACGACGATGTCGGCCGGCCGCGACGTGCCGAGGAACACGTGCGGGAAGCCGGGCCCGGCGTTCGACATGATGATCGCGTTCCGCACGCCCGGCCCGAACCAGCGGTTCTCGGTCGAGATGCCGGCGCCGACGTTCCAGGCGTCCACGCGCAGGTAGCTCTGCCCCGGGCCCCACGTCGCGAACGGCCCCGCGCCGAACCGCTGCGGCAGGTCGATCGCGCCCGGGTAGAAGGCGTTCGCGAAGCGGAGCGTCCCGGTGTGGCCGTTCGGGACGAGCTCGAAGGCCCGGTTCTCGGACCAGGTGACCTCGGGCGCCAGCGCCGCCGAGAAGGGACCCCAGCGGGCCTCGCCCCCGGCGGCGAGGAGCTGCGAGAGGCCGCGGCCGGCCCAGAGCAAACCGTCGTTGTCGCCGCTCGGGTAGTTCCAGTTCCAGACGGACGCGAGGCGCAGCGGCAGCGCGCGGACGGTCGGTCCGCGGCGCGCCGCGTCGTCCGGCCCGGCGCGCGGCGTGGCGAACGGCGGCCAGGGGAAGTCGGCGCCCGCGCAGACGACCTCGTCGCTGGAGCCGCCGCGCCGGATCAGGCGAGAGTGGGGCTCGACGGACCCGGTCAGCTCGGCGACGCGCGCGAGGTCGTCCTCGGGCGAGCCGAGCCCGTTGATCTCGATCACTCCGCCGGGCGTGCACGGGGGCTCGTCCGGCCGCGCGACGCACGGAGCGGCGGCGAGGAACGCGGCGAGGGCGGCGATCGGCGTTCGCACGGGACCGGGAGTCTACACGCACCCGCGGCGATCCCCGAGCCGTCATCCCCTCGGCGTGGGACGCACCGCGCTAGATCGCGGACCCGCTCCGCGAGTACACTCGCCGGCCGCGAGCCGGAACCGGGGGGGCCCGGGCGGCGGCTCGCTGGAGCGGTCACGTTTCGTGTCCGCCCGGATCTCATGCTCGAACGCGTCCTCATGGTCTGTACGGGAAACGTCTGCCGAAGCCCCATGGCCGAGGCGCTCCTCCGGGCGCGCTTCGCGTCGCGCGCCCGCGGCACGGTGGAATCCGCTGGGATCTCGGCGCTCGTCGGCCGCCCCGCGGACCCGCTCGCGGTCGAGCTCCTCGCCGGGCGCGGCATCGATCTCTCCCGGCACCGGGCCCGCCAGCTCACGCCCGAGCTGATCGGGCGCGCGGACCTCGTCCTCGTCATGGAGGCCGCGCAGCAGCAGGCCATCGAGCGGCTCTCGAAGGCGGCGCGGGGCAGGGTGCACCGGCTCGGCCGGTTCGGCGGCTTCGAGGTCGAGGATCCGTACCGGCTCCCGCGCGCCGCGTTCGAGCGCGCGCTCCGGCAGATCGAGCGCGGGCTCGACGACTTCGACCGCGCGTTCTGGAAGGCGGCATGAGGCGCTTCGCTCCCCTCGCCCTCGCCCTCGCGTCCGGGTGCGCCGCCGTCGCTCCCGGGATGCAGGGGCCGAGCGGGAGCCTGTCCTCGCGGGGGACGAAGGACGCGCCCGTCGAGATCGTGGACATCACGCCGAAGCTCCTCGTCGGCGAGGCGCAGGAGCGCGCCCGCGCGGCCTCCGCGCGCGAGAAGGATCCCGCCGCGGCGGCCGCCGAGCCCTACGAGTACCGGGTCGCGCCGCTCGACGTGCTCTCGGTGACGGTCTGGGATCACCCGGAGCTCACCATCCCGGCGGGCGAGTTCCGCGCGGCCGACGTGGCGGGGAACCCGGTGCTCGCGGACGGGACGATGTTCTACCCGCACGTGGGCGTGCTCCCGGTCGCGGGGAAGACGATCCCGGAGATCCGCGCGCTCCTCACCGACCGGCTCCGCAGGTACGTCCAGAGCCCGCAGCTCGACGTGCGCGTCGTCGCCTTCCGCGGGAAGCGCGTCCAGGTCACGGGCGACGTCGTGAAGCCGTCCACGCTCCCCATCACCGACGTGCCGCTCCGCGTCCAGGACGCGGTCGCGGCGGCGGGCGGCCTCGGCCCCTCGGCCTGGAGCCGGACCGTGACGCTCACGCGGGCGGGCCAGGTCCACCGGCTCGACCTGCAGGCGCTCTACGACCAGGGCGACGTCTCGCAGAACTGGCTCCTCCGGGACGGCGACGTGCTCCACGTCCCCTCCCGCGAGGAGAACAAGGTCTTCGTGCTCGGCGAGGTCCGCCAGCCGTCCTCCCGCGTCATGGCGCGCGGCCGGATGAGCCTCGCCGAGGCGCTCGGCGACTCGAACGGCCTCGACCCGGTCACCTCGAGCGGCGAGGTCTGGGTCTTCCGCGGCGCGTACGAGAAGCCGCGCGTGTACCGGCTCGACGCGCGCAGCGCCGACGCGCTGCTCCTCGCGGTGCAGTTCGAGCTCGAGCCGCACGACGTCGTGTACGTCGCGACCTACGGGCTCACGAGCTGGAATCGCGTCGTCACCCAGATCCTGCCGACGGTGCAGGGCATCTGGCAGCTGGTGGACATCGGCAACCGCAGCGTGACGGCGGTCCAGGAGGTGCGGTGATGACTCCCACGCGCGGCGACGTGACGCTGGAGGTCGTGAAGGGATCGGCCGCTCCGCAGCCGGACCTGACGCCCGCGGCCGGGATCCCGCTCCCGCTGCTCCAGCCCGAGGGTGACGAGGTCTCGCTCCGCGAGTACCTCGACGTGCTCCTCGCGGGGCGCTGGATCGTCGGCGTCGCGACCGCGGTCGCCCTCGCCCTCGGCGGCGCGTACGCGTTCCTCGCGGCGCCGGTCTACCGCTCCGACGCGCTCGTGCAGGTCGAGGACAAGAAGTCGATGGGCGGCCTCCTCGGCGATCTCTCGTCGGTGCTCGGCGAGGCCTCGCCGGCGGAGACCGAGATCGAGATCCTGAGGTCGCGCGCGCTCGTGGGCGCCGCGGTCCGCGAGCTGCGGCTCGACGTCCGCGCGACCCCGAAGCGGTTCCCGTTCATCGGCGGCGCCGTCGCGCGCCACCGCGATCCGGACCGGGTCGCCGGGGCCGTGCTCGGCATCCGGCGGTACGGCTGGGGCGGGGAGCGCATCGCGGTGGACCGGCTCGAGGTCCCGGCCGCGCTCGTCGGCAAGCCCCTCACGCTCGTCGCGGGGGAGGGCGACCGCTTCCGCCTCCTCGATCCGGACCGGAATTCCATCCTCGAGGGCGAGGTGGGCAAGGCGGCGGCCGGCGCCGGCGTGGAGGTCTTCGTCTCCGAGCTGCGCGCGCGCCCCGGGCTCGAGTTCGTGCTCGTGCGCCGCGACCGGGACGAGGCGATCGCGGCACTCCAGGACGATCTCAAGATTGCCGAGAAGGGCAAGAAGACGGGGATCCTCAGCCTCACGCTCGACGGCCGGGACCCCCGCGAGATCGCGGCGATCCTCGACTCCCTCTCGCAGGCCTACGTCCGCAAGAACGTCGAGCGCCGGAGCGCCGAGGCCGAGAAGACCCTCGAGTTCCTCGGCTCCCAGCTCCCGTCGCTCCGCGCGGGGCTCGACGCCGCCGAGCGCGAGCTCGAGACCTACCAGGCGCACGCGGGCAGCGTGGACGTGACGCTCGAGGGCAAGGCCGCGATCGACCGGGCCGTGGACATCGAGAAGGCGGCCGCCGAGCTGAAGCTCCAGCACGCCGAGCTGCGGCAGCGCTTCACCGAGGAGCACCCCGCGCTCGTCGCGATCGCGCAGAAGCTGAAGCGGCTCGACGCCGAGCGCGACGCCATCGAGGCGCGGCTCCGGAAGCTCCCCGCGAACGAGCTCGAGTCGGTCCGCCGCGCGCGCGACGTCAAGGTCGCGAACGAGATGTACCTCGCGGTCCTCAACAAGACGCAGGAGCTGAAGGTCGTGAAGGAGGGGACGATCGGGAACGTGCGGATCCTGGACTCCGCGATCGTGCCGGTGAAGCCGGTGTCGCCCAGGAAGGGCGCCGTCCTCGCCCTCTCGCTCCTGCTCGGCCTCGCCGCCGGCGTCGCCGGCGCCTTCGGCCGGCGCGCCCTCGACCAGGGCGTCGAGGATCCCGACGCGCTCGAGCGCGCCCTCGGGATCGCGGTCTCAGCGAGCGTCCCGCACAGCGCCACCCAGTCCACCGACGAGCACGCCGCGCGCGCCGACCGCCGGGTGAAGCCGCTCCTCGCCGCCACCGCCCCGAAGGACCTCGCGGTGGAGAGCCTGCGCAGCCTGCGCACGAGCCTCCAGTTCGCGCTCGTCGAGGCGCCGAGCTCGGTCGTCGCCATCGGCGGCCCGGCGCCCGGCGTCGGCAAGTCCTTCATCGTCGCGAACCTCGCCCACCTCCTCGGCGAGACGGGCAAGAAGGTGCTCGTCGTGGACGCGGACCTCCGCCGCGGCCACCTGCACCAGTACTTCCGCGTGGAGCGCGGCCTCGGCCTCTCCGACGCGATCGCGGGCGAGGTCCCGCTCGACCAGGCCTGCCGGGCGACCCGCTCGCCCAACGTGTCGATCCTCTCGACCGGCACGATCCCGCCGAACCCCGCCGAGCTGCTCGGGAGCGACCGCTTCCAGCGCGTCCTCGCCGACCTCGCGGCGCGCCACGACATCACCCTCATCGACACGCCGCCGGTGCTCGCCGTCACCGACGCCGCGCTCGTCGGCCGCCGCGCCGGCGTGAACCTCCTCGTCATCCGCGCCGGCCAGCACCCCGTGCGCGAGATCGCCGCCGCCGTGCGCCAGCTCGGCCGCAACGGCGTCCGCGTGAGCGGGATCGTGATGAACGACGTGCAGCTCGAGCGAGGGCTCGGGCGGCGGAACGCGTATCACTATCAGTATACGTACGAGTAGGGCCGGCCCCCGCTCCCCGGCCCTCTCTTCCTGGCGCTGCCGGGGCGAGAGGGGGGAAGAGGCTCACGGCCAGGCGGTGACCGTGACGAAGTAGGCGACCCCGCCCTTCTCCGGCACGACCTGGTGCACGATCCGCTGGCCCTTCTCGACGGTGAGGCGGGACTGCGTGTTCCGCTGGGCGAGCGAGACCTCGATCGTCACCGTGTCGCCGTGCCGCTCCTGGAGCGTCACGCCGGCGGTGTCGCCGTCCGGGAGGTCGATGAAGACGGGCTTCCCGGTCTCGAGCTCGACGCGCCGCTCCTGGAGCTGCTCCCAGCGCACGTAGGCGAGCGGCGAGAGCTGCCGCTTCAGGTCGCCGAGCCGGGGGTCGAGGCTCGGCGGACCCTGGCGCGAGCCCTTGATGACCCGGACCCGCACGGGGACCTCGGCCGCCGCGACGGCGGGGAAGACCCCGAGCAGCGTGACGGCGAGGACGGCCGCGGCGGCGATGGGCGTCCGGATCATGTGCCCTCCGGGCGGCCGGCGGCGTTCACGATCCGCTCTCCTCGGCGAGCAGCACGATCGGTCCGTCCGACGTCTGCAGGATGGTGGTCGCGTCGCCTTCCGACGTGACCTCGAGGAGCGCGATCTCCTGGGGCCGGCTGCCTTCGTGCCGAACGTACACGATGACCGCCAGGGCCGCCAGCGCGGGGGCGAGCCCCGCGGCGAGGGCGCGGCGGTGACGCCCGAGCCAGGCGAGCACGCCGCGGCGCTCCGGCGCGCCCGCGCCGATGCGCGCCATCACCTCGTCCACGAACGGCGCGAAGTCGCGGGCGTTCGCCTGCGCGAGGAGGGCCTCGGACACGAGCCCCTCGGTCGCCGCGAGGTCGGCGGCGCGGGCGCGGCAGGCGGCGCAGCCGGCGAGGTGGGCCTCGAGCGCGCGCGCCTCGTCCGGCGCGAGCTCGCCCTCGCGGGAGCCGATCATGGGAGCGAACCGGACGCATTCCTTCATGGCGTCACTCCTCTCCCTCGTCCCCACCCGAGCCCGCGCCCGAGCCCGCGCCCGAACCGACGCTCCCCGCGTACCGGCGCAGCGCGACCTGCATCTTCTTCCGCGCGTGGAACAGCCGGCTCATCACCGTGCCCTTGTGGATCCCGAGGCGCGCCGCCAGCTCCTCGTAGGACAGCCCCTCCACCTCGCGCAGGACGAGGATGGTCCGGTGCTTCTCCGGGAGCGTCTCGAGCGCCTCCTGGATCTTCTCGGCCAGCTCCCGCCGCAGCACGTTCTCGCGCGGGTCGTTCCCGAGCGCGGTCGCGAGGATGCCCTCGCCGGCCCCGGCGACGTCGGCCTCCGCCACGTCGTCGAGCTCGTCCTTGCGCGAGGCGCGCTCGCGCCGGACCGCGTCGATGCCGAGGTGCGTCGCGATCCGGAAGATCCAGGTGGAGAACGAGGACTTCTCCTCGAAGTCGCCGAGGCCCCGGTGGACGCGCACGAACGTCTCCTGGGCGACGTCCCAGGCGAGATCCGGGTCCTTCACGATGCCGAGCGCCACGGCGTAGACCTTCCTCTGGTAGCGGACGACGAGGGCGCGGAACGCGTCGGCCTCGCCGGCCCTGGCCTTCTCGACCAGCGAGAGATCGTCGGCTTCCATGGAACGGACGCGGGCTCCCGGGGGGAAATTCACGAGTCCGGGGGAAGGTATCACGCGCCGGGGCACACTTTCCGCACCCGGGTTATCCTCCCTCGTGCCGCCGGAACGTGCGGCGGAGAGGCCGGTTTCGGTACCGAGCGTGAGCGTCGGGTACGGCGATATCAGGCGCGTCCTCGACGGGGCGCGCCGGCGTCAGGCGGAGATCGTGCTCCTGTCGGCGGTCGCCGTCGGGGCGGCGATCGCCCTCCTCGTGCTGTTCGCGGGCGCGGCCGCCCTCGCCCTGGGCGCCCGTCCGGGCGTGCGCGGCCCCGCCCTCGCCGGGGCGGCGCTCGCGGTGGCGGCGGCGGGGGCGTGGGCGATCCGCGCCCTCCTGCGCACCGCCTGGTCCGAGGAGGCGGCCGCACGCACCGTGGCGGCGCACGAGCCGGGCCTCCGCTCCGACCTCGTCTCCTCCGTCGAGTTCGAGCGCGAGCGCGCCGACGTCCAGGCGACCGGGCGCTGGTCGCTCGCGCTCGTGGACGCGCACGTGGACCGGACCGCGGAGCGGGCGCGCGCCATCGACCTCGGCCGGGCGATCTCCGATCGCCCCGCCCGGCTCGGCGCGCTCGCGCTCATCGGCGTGCTCGTGCTGCACGGCCTCGCCTTCCTCTTCGCCGGCGGCCCGCTCGCGCGGGCGTACGGGCGGGTGCTCACCGGCGATCGCGGGTCGGCCGCGGCGCCCCCCGTCGAGCCGATCACGGGCGACGTCGAGCTGACGTTCGCGTACCCGGCCTACATGCGCCGCGAGCCGCGGACGCTCTCCGGGACGGGCGGCGAGATCCGCGCGCCGAAGGGGACGGAGGTCACGCTCCGGACGCGCGCCGACCGGGACGTGAAGGCGGCCGAGCTCGCGGTCGATCTCGACGCGGCGGCGCCGGCGGCGCCCGCGCCCCCGAAAGACGGCGCGAGGGCGAAGGACGCGGGGCGGCCGGCCGCGAAGCGCTACGCCCTCGCCGTCGCCGGGGGGCGCGATCTCTCGGGCCGGCTCCTCGTCGAGGACGGCGGGAGCTACCGCTTCCGGTTCCTCGACGGCCGCGGGAAGCTCGTCGCCGAGGGGCCGCCCATCCCGGTCGTGGTCGAGCCGGATCTCCCCCCGGTCGCCCGCATCACCCGCCCCGAGCGCGAGATCGAGGTGGACCCGGGCGCGGTGCTCCACGTGGACTGGCAGGCGGAGGACGACGTCGGGCTCGAGGAGGTCGCGCTCGTCGTGAAGGGTCCGGGCGGCGAGGAGAGGCGCCAGGTCCTGCGCAAGCCCGACGGGGTCCGGCGCGACGGCGGCACGGCCGACCTCGACCTCGCGCCCGAGCGGCTCGGCGAGGGCGACCGGCTCTCCTACTGGCTCGAGGCGGTCGACGGCGACGCGGTGTCGGGGCCGAAGAAGGGCGTCTCCGAGACGCACGTCGTGAAGATCTACTCGGAGGCCGAGCACCGGCGCGAGGTGCTGGAGCGGGCGCGCGCCGCGTTCGAGGAGATGGTGAGCCTGCTCGGCGACCGGCTCGAGACGCAGGCCGCGGGGCCGTTCGACTCGCTCGACCGGCTCGCGGTCGCCGATCAGCTCGACGCGCGCACCCGGCACCTGCACGAGGCGCTGCGCGTCGCGGCGCGCGAGATCCGGAAGGACCGGGCGGGGCCGCGCGAGGTCGCGGCGGCGCTCGAGAACGTCGGCGCGCAGCTCCGCGTCGCCGAGCAGCGGGTGGTCGCCGCGCGGCTCGTGGTGGCCCAGGCGTACCGGGTGCGCATCACGCCCGACCGGGCCTCGACCGCGCAGATGAAGTACGCGGACGGGATCCTCGACCAGGAGCTCGAGAAGGGGATCCTCTACCTCGAGCAGCTCCTCGACAAGCAGCGCGCCGAGGACCTCGTGCGCCTCGCGAAGGACCTCGCCGGGAAGCGCCGCGACCTCGCGGGCCTCCTCGAGAAGTACCGGGCGGCGCCGACCGAGGCGGCGAAGAAGGAGCTCCTCGCCCGCATCGCGCGGATGAAGGACCGGGTGAAGGAGCTGCTCGCCCGCATGTCCGAGATGTCGAAGGGCTTCAACGACGAGCACATGAACCGGGAGGCGCTCGCCGAGATGGCGAGGTCGCAGGACCTCGTGGGCGACCTCGACGAGATCGAGAAGCTCCTCGCGAAGGGCGACGTCGAGGGCGCCATGAAGCAGCTCGACGCGATGGCCTCGCAGATGGACAGGATGCTCGCCGGCCTGAAGGGCACCGCGGGGCTGCCCGACGAGAAGGCGCAGGCGCTCATGAAGGAGATGCTCGCCTTCAAGGACCAGCTCGAGAAGGTGAAGGCGGAGCAGGAGCGCGCCGCGGGCGAGACGGAGAAGCTCCGCGAGAAGTACCGGAGCGCGGTCCAGAAGCGGCTCAAGGACGCCGAGGAGAAGGTGAAGCGGCTCGAGAAGCTCGCCTCCGACGCGAAGAAGGACGTCGCCGCGGCGCAGCCCGGCGTCACCTACCGCGCCGAGCCCGAGTTCGATCAGTCGCGCGACGCCCTCGACGACCTCTCCCGCGCGCTCTCCTCCCGCGAGCTCGGCGCGGCCTACGACACGGTCCAGCGGGCGACGCCGGCGGTGGAGCGGCTCGCGCGGTTCCTCGAGGAGGACGTCGCGCTCTCCCAGCAGAACCCGATCTTCACGAAGCGCACCCCCGACGTCGTCCGCGACGCGCAGCGGAACGCCTCGCGCGCCGTGCCGAAGGTCCGCGAGATCCGCGACGAGCTCGCGAAGCTCTTCCCGGACCCGAAGTCCACCCTGTCGCCCGGCGAGCAGCAGCACATGGACCAGCTCGCGAAGCGCCAGGCCGAGCTCGAGCACCGGGCGGGCGACCTGCAGCGCAGGCTCGGCGACCTCATGCAGAAGGCGCCGGTCTTCCCGCCCAACGCGCAGGGGCAGCTCGGCGAGTCGCGCGGCCACATGGGCCAGGCCGCCTCCGAGCTCGGCCAGAAGAACCCGCAGCGCGGCCACGGCGAGCAGGAGCTCGCGCTCGACTCCCTCTCGCGCTTCCAGAAGGCGCTCGACGAGGCGGCGAAGAAGGGCAAGGGCCAGGGCGGCGGGATGGGGTTCCCGTACCCGTTCGGCGACCAGGAGGGCGGCGAGGAGTCCGGCGACGGGCGCGATCCGGCGCGCGAGAAGGTGAACATCCCCGGCGCGGAGGCCTACAAGGTGCCCGAGGAGTTCCGCAAGGACCTCCTCGACGCGATGAAGCAGGGCGCGCCCGAGCGCTACAAGGGCGAGGTGCAGCGCTACTACGAGGAGCTCGTGAAGTGATCGCCGCCGCCCTCGCCGCCGCGCTTGCCCTCTCCGCCGCGCCGGCGCGCGCGGCCGGGCGCCCCGAGCACGGGCCGCGCACCCCCGAGACGCGGGAGGCGCTCGAGGCGCTCCGCCTGCTCGCGGACGAGGACGTCGCCCGCGCCCGCCAGGTCGTCGAGCCGCTCCTCGCCGCGCACCCCGGCGATCCCGCCGCGAGGCTCGCCGGCGGCGCGCTCCGCTTCTACGAGCAGCGCTACGACGACGCCGTCGCCCTGCTCGAGGCGTCCGGCGGCGGCGACCCGACCGGCTACCTCGCCCTCGCGCGGGCCGCGCGCGAGGTCACGAAGGGCGACGCGCGCTCCGAGGGCGAGCACTTCGTCGTCTCCTACCCGCCGGGCAAGGACGAGGTGCTCGTCCCGTACGTCCTCGACGCGCTCGAGCGCCAGCGCGTCGCGCTCGCGGGCGCGCTCGACGTCTCGCCCGAGGGGAAGCTCGCCGTCGAGGTCGTGAACGACGTGAAGGAGCTCGCGAAGGTCACGACCCTCACCGAGGCGGAGATCCGCACCTCCGGCACGGTCGCGGTCTGCAAGTTCAACAAGCTCATGCTCCTCTCGCCCAAGGCGCTCCTCAAGGGCTACGCCTGGCTCGACACGGCGGCGCACGAGTACACCCACCTCGTCATCACGCTGAAGAGCCGGAACGAGGCGCCCATCTGGCTGCAGGAGGGGCTCGCGAAGTGGTACGAGGCCGCCTGGCGCGGCGGCGCCGAGCCGCTCACGCCGTTCGAGGCGGCGGCGGTGCGCGACGCGGCCGAGCGGAACGCCCTCGTCACGTTCGAGGAGATGCACCCCTCGCTCGCGAAGCTGCCGTCGCAGGAGCGGGCGGCGCTCGCCTACTCCGAGGTCGTGCTCGCGATCGAGCGGCTCGTCGCGCAGGCGGGCCCGAAGGCGCCGGCGCGCGTGCTCGACCTCGTCGCCGCTGGCAGGGACGCGCCGCAGGCGGTGGCGGAGACGGTGGGCAGGCCCTTCGACCGGTTCCTCTCCGACTGGAAGGAGTGGCTCGCGAGGCGGCCCCTGCCGCGCGGCGGGCAGCACGCGCTGCGGCGCCTGCGCTTCAAGGACGACCCGAAGCACGGCGGCGCCTGGTCGGAGTGGGCGGAGATCCCGGACGAGCGCGCGCGGGGCTACGCCCGGCTCGGGGAGATGATGCGGACCCGCGGCCGCGCCCTCGCCGCCCGCGTCGAGTACGCGAAGGCCTGGGAGCGGGTCGGCGGGCGCTTCCCGATCCTCGCCGACCAGTACGCGCTCGCCGCGATGGCGTCCGGGGCGGAGGCGCTCGCCGAGTCCGTCCTCGGCGACGCCATCGCCCAGAGCCCCGACTACGCGGCGCTCCACGTGCACCTCGCCCGCCTCCTCGTCCGCCGCCAGGAGTGGGCGAAGGCGCGGGACCACCTCGTGCGCGCGAACCGCGAGGACCCGTTCGACCCCGAGATCCACGCCGGGCTCTCGAGGGCGCTCGCCGCCCTCGGCGACCCCGGCGGCGCCTCGCGCGAGGAGCGCTTTGCGCGGATACTCTCACCGGAGGGACACCCGAGATGACGAACGACACCGCGACCGCCGCCCCGCCGGCCGCCGACCTCGACGCCGTCCGCGAGCTGCACGAGGCGCGGCGCCTGCTCCTCGGCGAGATCGAGAAGCGGATCGTCGGCCAGAAGGACGTCGTCGACGCGCTGCTCGTCGCGCTGTTCGCCCGCGGGCACTGCCTGTTCGTGGGCGTCCCCGGCCTCGCGAAGACGCTCCTCATCTCGACGGTCGCCGACGTCCTCGACCTCTCCTTCAACCGGATCCAGTTCACGCCGGACCTCATGCCGTCCGACATCACCGGCACGGACGTGCTCGAGGAGGACCACACCACCGGCCGGCGCGCGTTCCGCTTCGTGCGGGGGCCGATCTTCGCGAACCTCCTCCTCGCCGACGAGATCAACCGGACCCCGCCGAAGACCCAGGCGGCGCTCCTCCAGGCGATGCAGGAGTACCGCGTCACCGCCGGCGGCGAGACCTACCCGCTCGACCTCCCGTTCCTCGTGTTCGCGACGCAGAACCCGATCGAGCAGGAGGGGACCTACCCGCTCCCCGAGGCGCAGCTCGACCGCTTCATGTTCTACGTGAAGGTGACCTACCCCTCGGCGGTCGAGGAGGTGGAGATCGTCCGCTCGACCACGATCTCCCAGCGCCCGGCGCTCCGGCGCGTGCTCTCGCCCCAGCGGATCCGCGACCTGCAGGACCTCGTCCTGCGCGTCCCCGCCGCCGATCACGTCGTGAAGTACGCGGTGGACCTCGTGCGCGCGACGCGCCCGAACGAGCCCGGCGCGGCCGACTTCGTGAAGGAGAACGTCTCGTGGGGCGCCGGGCCCAGGGCCTCGCAGTACCTCGTCCTCGGCGCGAAGAGCCGGGCGATCCTCGACGGCCGGATGGCGGCGAGCGTGGAGGACGTGCGCGCGCTCGCCGAGAACGTGCTCGTCCACCGCGTGATCACGAACTTCCGCGCGGAGTCGGAGGGCGTGACGAGCGAGCAGATCGTCGATCGGCTGCTCGAGAAGGTGAAGGCGTAGTGCCCGAGTCCCGCACCTCCCTCCTCGACCCCGCCGTCCTCGCGCGCCTCGGCACGCTGCGGCTCCGCGTGCGCTCGATCGCCG
>DASVZX010000249.1:0-13639 GCA_036391435.1 Anaeromyxobacter sp.
GCCCGGCACGCCGCGCAGCAGGCGCGCGAGCCCGGGGCTCGACGCGAGGCGGCCGCGCCGCAGGAGGGTCGAGTCGAGCGCGCCGTCCTTCCCCACCGCGCGCAGGCGGCGCCGCAGGTCGGCGGCGCGGCGGTCGGCGATCCACCGCACCCCGAAGTAGCCGGCCTCGAGCGCGGCGAGGAGCGCGAGGCTGCCGAGCGCGATGAGGGCCTCCCGCACGTCACCCTCCCAGCTGCCCAGCCACGAGGCGACCCACGTCCACCCCGAAGCGCTCGATGCGGTCCATCGACTTGGGGCGGATCCCGGTGGCGATGAACTCGCCGAGCACCTTGCCGGTCGCGTCCACGCCGCGCTGCTCGAACCGGAACAGCTCCTGCATCGTGATCGTGCTCCCCTCGGTCCCGGTGAGCTCCGCGATGCTGGTGAGGCGGCGCCGCCCGTCCGTCCCGCGGTTCAGCTGCACGACGACGTTGAGGGCGCGGGAGATCATCTGGCGGATCGCGCCGTCGGAGAGCGGCACGCCGCTCATCCCCACCATCGCCTCGAGGCGGGACAGGGCGTCCCGCGTCGAGTTCGCGTGGATGGTGGTCATCGAGCCCTCGTGGCCGGTGTTCATCGCCTGGAGCATGTCGAGGACCTCGCCGCCGCGGACCTCGCCGACGACGATCCGGTCCGGCCGCATGCGCAGCGAGTTCCGGACCAGGTCCCGCGCGACGATCTCGCCCTTCCCCTCGATGTTGGCCGGGCGGGTCTCGAGGCGAACCACGTGGTGCTGCTGGAGCTGGAGCTCCGCGGAGTCCTCGATCGTGACGATCCGCTCGTCCCCCGGGATGAACGCGGAGAGGGCATTCAGGAGCGTCGTCTTCCCCGCGCCGGTGCCGCCGGAGATGAGGACGTTCAGCTTCGCCTTCACGCACGCGGCGAGGAAGCCGGTCGCCTCCGGCGTGAGGGCGCCGTTCGCCACGAGGTCCTTCACCTTGAGCGGCGACGTCCCGAAGCGCCGGATCGACAGGATGGGCCCGTCCACCGCGAGCGGCGGGACGATCGCGTTCACGCGCGAGCCGTCGGGGAGCCGGGCGTCCACCATGGGCGAGGTCTCGTCCACCCGCCGGCCGACGCGGGACACGATCCGGCCGATGATCCGGAGGAGGTGCTCGTTGTCGCGGAACCGCGCCGAGGTCAGCTCGAGCTTGCCGCGCCGCTCGATGTAGACCGTCGAGAAGGTGTTCACGAGGATGTCGGAGATCCCGTGGTCCCGCAGGAGCGGCTCGAGGGGCCCGAAGCCGGTGAGCTCGTCGAGCAGATCCTGCACCATCCGCTCGCGCTCGCTCTGGTTGAGCGGCATCGCCGCGCCGGTGACGGTCGCCGCGAGCACCGTGCGGAGCTCGTCGCGGAGCCGGTCGGGCGAGAGCTTCTCGATCGTCTTGAGGTCGAGCCGGTCGATGATGCGGCGATGCAGCTCCGCCTTGAGGTCGTGGAAGACCTCGGGCGCCGCCTCGGGAGGCGCCGCCGGCGCGGCCTGGGCGGCGCCGTCCTGCGGCCGGCGGAGGCGCTCACCGAGCCCCATGCGTCCCCCCGCCGCGCGAGAAGATGCGCGCGAGCAGCGATCTCGGGCGCGCGTCGGCGGGCGCGAGCCCGGCGAGCGGAGCGAGCGCCGCGACGTCGCGGGTCACCTGCGCGCGCGGGGCCTCCTCGACGAGGAGCGCCCCCTTACCGACCGCCCGCGACACGGCGGCGAAGTCGTTCGCCAGCGTGGTCGCCACCGCCGCCTCGAGCGTCTCCTCGACGATCTCGCGGCCGATGGCGGCGCCGCGCTGGAACCGGTTCAGCACCACGTGGACCTTGGCGTCCGCGTAGCCGAGCTTGCGGAACAGCTCGAGGCAGCGCTGCGCGTTGCGGACCGCCGGCACCTCCTGCGTCACGAGGAGGAGCACGCGATCGGCGGCGTCGAGCGCGGCGAGCGACCGGTCGTCGAACCCGCGCAGGCCGTCGACCACCACGGCGTCGAAGTGGCGCCGGAGGAACGCGAGCAGGCCCGGGACGCTCCCGCCGTCCACCCGCTCGGCCGCCTCGACGTCGTCGCCCGGAGCGACCACCGCGATCCCCGAGCGGTGGTGCGGCAGGGAGCGGTCGAGGAGGTCCCGGTCGAGCCGGTGCTGGTTCGCGACGAGGTCGGCGATGGTGTACGCGGGCGCGACGTCGAGCACGGCGCAGACCGCGCCGAGCGCGGGATCGAGGTCGAGGATGCAGGTGCGCGCGCCGCTCGCCTGGAGGGTCCCGGCGAGGTTCGCGGCCACCGTGGTCGCCCCGAGCCCCCCCTTCGCGCCGAGGACCGCCGTGACGGTCCCGCGCGCCTCCGCGGCCGCGTGGTTCCGCGCGCCGAGGGCCCGCCGCAGCCCGTCCGCGTCGCCGACGACGACGTACTCGTGCGCGCCGGCGCGGAGCGCCCGCAGGATGAGGTCGGCGTCCTTCGCCGGGCCCTGCACCACGACCCGCGCGCCGCCGCGCGCCAGGGCGGCGGCCGCCCGGAAGGCGGCGTCGGCGTCCGGCGCGACCGAGACGAGCGCGAGCTCCGCGGCGGCGGGCACGCCGTCCACGGGCTCGGACGCGAGCGGCTCGACGCGCAGGCCGAGGTCCGCCGCGAGCCGCGACACGCCCTCCGGGCCGCCGCCCGCGGCCGGGCCGTACACCACGAGCGATCTGGCCTCCATGCGTCCTCCCCCGCTCAGCGCTCGAACCCGGTCGCCCCGGGCGGCGGCGACGCGCGCTCGCGCCCGGCGGGCGTCGTCGCGCCGCCCTCGAGGCCGAGCAGGAAGAGGCCCAGGTCCGTCGGGTCGGCGCGCTCGTACTCGGTCGGCAGCGCCGGCACCTCGTGCGGCGCCAGCGGCTCGGCGAGGCGCGCGGTGACGACGACGAGCAGCTCGGTCTCGTTCTTCTGGTACGAGGTGGAGCGGAAGAGCGCGCCCAGGATCGGGAGCGACCCGAGCAGCGGCACGCGATCGATCTGCGATCGGACCTGGTCCGACAGGAGGCCCGCGATCGCGAAGCTCTGACCGTCGCCGAGGCGCACCGTCGTCTCGCTCTGCCGCGAGCTGAGGCCGGGGATCGTGGTGCCGCCGATGGTGACGGCGAGGTTCGGGTCGAGATCGCTCACCTCCGCGGCGAGCTTCAGGTTGATGGTCGTCGCCCCGATCACGGTCGGCGTGAAGCGGAGGATGATCCCGAACTTCTTCCACTCGACCTGCGTGGAGCCGAACGTCGAGGAGAGCGGGATCGGGATCTCGCCGCCCGCGAGGAACCGGGCCTCCTGCCCGGTGAGCGTCACGAGCGACGGCTCCGCCAGGATCTTCGCGAGCCCCCGCCCCTCGAGCAGGCTGACGATGCCGGAGAGCGGGAAGGCCCCGAAGCCGGAGAGGAAGAAGTTGAACGTCCGGGCGAAGGCCGGGTGCGGGACGTCCGGCGGCTGGCCGGGCGCGGCGCCCCCTCGCGGTCCGGTGCCGGGGATGGCCGGGTTCTGGTTCGTGTTGAGGAAGTCGCCCGGGTAGGTGTTCGGCCCGAACACGCCGCCCGCCCGCCGGTAGTCCTTGGCCTCGTGGAAGAGGTTCACGCCGAGCTGGCGCAGCCCCTCGCGAGAGATCTCGGCGAACCGCACCTGGAGCTGCACCTGCTGGTCGCCGCTCACCTTGACGAGGTTCGCGACCTTGTCGCTGTGCAGGCGCGCGACCTCGGCGATGCGCTCCGGCATCCGCACGTCGGACACCTCTCCGGTGAGCACGACGAGGTCCCCCGCGGTGGAGATGCCGACGTTCTCTCCCGGGAACAGCTCCTTGAGCTGCTTGCGCAGCCCCTCGAGGCTCCGGGTGACCCGCAGCGCGAACACGAGCGGCTCGTTCGCGCGGGTCCAGAGGGTGAGGTCCGTGCTCCCGACGCCCTTGGCCGTGAGCAGGACCTGCGTGGGCGTGATGACCTTCAGGTCCGCGACGGCGGGATCCGCCACCGCGATCCGGCCGATCTCGTCCGAGAGCACGAGGAGGCGGTTCTGGCCCGCCTCGAGGGTCATCTCGCGGACCGCGCCGACCTCCCGGTCGATCCGGAGCACGGGGGGCGACCGGTGCGACGCGGGCGGCGCGAGCTCCGGCTGCGCCTGCGCCGGCGGCGCCTGCGCCTGGCGCCCGGCGGCGGTGGTGGCGAGGGGCGCCGCCCCGGCGAGGATCACGAGGACGCTGCGGAGGGTCGCGAGGATCATGGGCGCGCGTCCTTCTTGAAGTCCCGCTTCTCGAAGAGGTCGCCGCGGATGACCTCGACGGTCTGCCGCTCGGGGGCGGGCTCGATGGGCGTGGCCTTGGCCGGGGCCTTTCGCGACGCCGCAGGCCGCGGCGCCGGCCGAGGGGGAGGGGCGGCCGCGACGACGGCGGGCCTCGCCTCGCCGCCCCGGAGCAGCGCCGGGGGCGTGATCCCGCGCGTCTCGACCTCCGCGAGGTCGACCCGGCTGCGGAGCGCGAGCAGGATCTGCCCCTTCGTCGCCGAGAGGGCCAGCTTCTCCGCCTGCTCGCTGTTCACCATCAGCGTCACGACCGTGGCGGTCACCGCCTTCTCGACGGACCCGCCGGGACGGGTGACGTCCTTCCCGACCGCGAGGACGCGGATCCCCTGCAGCACGATCTTGGAGACGGGCGGCTCTCCCGAGGTCTCGACCGGGCGCAGCGTCGCGATCACGTCCACGTGGTCCCCGGGGTGGACGAACCCGGCGACGCCGACGACGTCGTCGACCCGCACCGCGACCGCGCGCATGCCCTCCGGCAGGAGCGCCGCGAGGCCGCTCCCCGCCGCGGTCGACGCGAGCTTCTGCTCGAGGATCGGCTCGCCCTTCACGATCGGGGACATGGCCACGCGCCCGACGAGCGGACCCGGATCGGCGACCGCGCTCTCGGGCCGGCTCGCCGCGGGCCAGTCGATGGTCCGGAGCGCCTCCGGCCGGAGCGCGGTCGCGAGCGGGATGTCCATCGCGGCGACCACCACGCGGGCGGTCGGGATGCGCGCCGCCGCCGTGCGGACCTCGAGGTACCGCGTCAGCACGACCGCGGTGCCGACCGCGGCGAGCGCGGCGAGCCCGAGGAACGCGAACGCGCGGAAGCCGGAGCGCCTCCGGCCGCGCTCCGCCGCGCGCTTCAGCCCGCCGCCCGATGGTGTCGCCATCCCCGCCACGTCGCCCCCCTAGCGCCGCATCTCCGCCACGGCCCTGGCACGCTCCGGCAGGAGCGGCACGAGATCGAGGAACCCCGTGAGCGACCCGGTCTCGTACGTGACGGTGACCACGATGGAGCGCGGCGCGATGCCCGCCGACGTCGCCGTGACCGTCGCGCGCGACGCCGTGAGGCCTGCGCGCGTGAGGTACGCGGTCGCGGTCGCCTCCGCGTCGGCGACGGCCTGGGCCTCGGCCGCGGGGTCCGGCGCGGCGGGGTCGTAGGCGAACAGGCTCCCCACCCGAGCCGCCTCGCGAGCCGCGTTCGTCACCACCTGCTGGACGAAGAAGTAATGCCCCCAGTCGATCGTGCCGAGCACGATGGCGAGCAGGAGCGGGAGCACGATCGCGAACTCGACCGCGGCGGCGCCCAGCTCCGACCTGTTCCCGTTCGCGCGCATCCTCACCCCCCCAGCACCGACGCGGCGAGCGCGCCTGCCGCGATCGCGGCCCCGGCGGGCACCGGCACGCGGCCTCCGTTCACGCGAGGCGACACCGTCACCGGCGCCAGGATCCCGAGGCGGATCGCGAGCAGGTTGCCCCGGATCTCGCGCCGGGCTTCCCTGCTGGACGCCGCGTAGCAGCCCGCCGCGAGCGCGCCGCCCGCCACGGCGCTCGCGAGCAGGTACGTTCCGAGCCCCGGGAGGCCCACCCAGAGCCCCGCCGCGACCGCGAGCTTCAGATCGCCTCCCCCGATCGCGCGCCGGGTCCACGCGGGGTACAGCAGCGCGCCCGCGGCGAGCCCCGCGGCGAGCCCGGAGAGCGCGCCGGACGGGCCACCCTCGAACGCCCGGGCGCCCAGCGCGGCGAGCGCGAGGCAGACGGTGATCGCGTTCGGGATCCGGTGGCGCGAGACGTCCGAGACGGCGGCCGCGACGAGGAGCGCCGGGATCACGACGAGGAAGGGAGGGGATCCCATGGCGGGCAGAGCACGTGCGATGGCTCGAACCCGGCCGCGCGCCGGCGCGGCCGGGTTCGCACCGATCACGGCACCTCACGGCATCGCGTTCGTGACGTTCGTGAACGTGGTGTTGAGACGCGTCCCGAGGAGCTGAACCGTGAGGATGATCGCCACCGCGATGAGGGCGACCATGAGCCCGTACTCCACCGCGGTCGGGGCCTCCTCGTCGCGCCACAGCCTCTTCAGCATCGCCGCCATCCTGCCCACCCTGTCCTGGGCCCGTTTCCCGGGGCCGTCATCGGGTGCGCCGCAAACGGGCGACTCGGACTGAGGCACTCTGAAAGACTCCCGCAGCCGAGGCGCCGAC
Organism: Anaeromyxobacter sp.; assembly: GCA_036391435.1. Taxonomy (GTDB): domain Bacteria; phylum Myxococcota; class Myxococcia; order Myxococcales; family Anaeromyxobacteraceae; genus Anaeromyxobacter. Next base: position 6,511 of record DASVZX010000249.1, read on the forward strand.
CGGCGCAGGCTCGACGCTAGGTGCGGGCGCTCGCTTCCACAAGCACGCCGGCGGGCCCCCTCGGGAAAGGGACGCGCGCGCGGCACCTCCGGCGAGCGACGGCGCGCGGATCAGGGCCAGCGACTCTCGGCCGACGCGAAGAGGTCGCGCACGCGTCCGCCGAGCACCCCCACCGCGACGACGATCGCGATCGCGATCCCACCGAGCAGGATCGCGTACTCGACCGTCGTGGGCGCCGCGTCGTCCCGCTGCAGCGCCCGGAGCACCGCTCCCGCCCGCGAACGCCACGCCCGCAGCTGCCAGCGCATCCCCGCCCCCGGTCCCGCCGCGCGACGGCGGCGTCGCCGCAGGGTGCGGACGAGCCCGCACCGGGCGCAAGCGCTCGCGCGAGGCGCGGCGAAAGGACGCGGACCCGACGGGCGGCGGAAAGGCAGCGGCGGCGCCGCTGCCTCGCAGCCGCGGCGCCGCGCGCCGATGGATCGATCTCGTGACGCTACTTGCCGTTGTTCTTGCGGACGTTCAGGCGCGCCGTCTTCACGACGCCCTCGTTGACCGCGGTGTCGGCGGTCGCCGAGATCGTGACCTTCGTGGGCCTGTCGACGGCGAGCGGGGCCGTGACCTGGAACGGGAGGAACCGCGTGGAGGTGTCGAACGCGAGCGAGCTCGGGTCGATGGTGGCCAGCGTCGTGTCGCTCGAGGTCAGCGTCACGACCGTCCTGCTCTCGGGCGCCCAGGTGAGGGCGACGACCCCCTGGACGACGCGGGTCCCGCCGCCGACGATCGACCCCGGTGAGAGCGCGATGTACGAGAGGACGCCGCGATACGGCGTCACCGTCACGAGCGTCGTCGCCTGCCAGCCGAAGGTCGGCTCGACGGCGGTGATCGTCGCGCTGGCGCTCGATCCGTCCGGCGCGAGCGCCTTCGCGGTCGCGGTCCCGTCTGCGGCCACGGCGACGACGGCCGGATCGGAGGACGACCAGCTCACGAGAGGTATCGCGACCGTCGTGCCATCCGTCAGGGTCGCCGTCAGCGCGAGCGCGAGGGACTCGTTGATGAGGATCGTCGGCGCGTTCGGCGTGATCTCGACCGACTGGATCGCCGGGTCGAGGACGGTGAGCGTGGTGGATGCGACGAGGCCATCCACCGAGGCCGTGATGGTGGCGAGCCCCGCCCCGTTCGCGGTGGCGGCGCCCGGGGCCGTCGCGCTCGTGGAGAAGCTGGCGATGGCCGCGTCGGAGCTCGTCCACACGACGCCGGCCGTGACGTCCCGGGTCGAGCCGTCGGCGAACGCGCCGGTGGCGGTGAAGGGGACCTGCAGACCCTTCGGGAACGAGCCGTCGGCGGGCGCGACCGACAGCGACACGAGGCCGGGATACTTCGGAGGGTCGGACGACCCTCCGGACGAGCTGCCGGTGCATGCGGAAACGGCCAGGGCGACGGCCGCCGCCGTCCAGGCCACGAACCAACGCGAGCGATCGAACATGGGCATTCTCCCCGAGGCGCCGCCCAGTCGGTAGGTGAACGGGCAGGCGGCGCGGCATCAGATCGTCACCCCCCGGCACGTTGTCGAGGCCCGCAGTCGAGCCCGCGCTTGGTGGCCCCTCGATCGAGCTGGGCGGCGTGCGGCGGGAACGCGCAGCGCGCACCCGGACGCGAGCGCTCGCGCGAGGCGCGGCGGAAGGGCGCGGACCCGAGCAGGCGGCGGCGAGACGGGCACCGGACGGATGCACCGTCCGTGAGACCTCGTCGTGGCTCCTCCGTCGCGCACGGGGTGACCCGCGGCTCCGGGCTGCTCGCCGGGGCGGCTACGACTTCCGCGCGGACGGGGGAGGGCCACGAGCTGGCGGCGGCGGTCGCGATCAGCTTCGGCCGGTACCGCCTCCGGCGATCATGATCGGCGCGTTCCTCTCGGCGGCGGCGGGCCATCCCGGGCGGCCTGGCGACTTGCCGACGGTTCGCGATAAGTTCGCCCCATCGCGAATGCTCGTCGAACCCCTCTACGCGCTCGACTTCACCTCGGCCCTCCGGCGCCTGTGCCTTCCCGCGCTCGACGCGCCGATGGAGGCGCTGTCGATCGCCGGCGAGGGGTACGTCCTCGCGATCATCGCGATCGCCGTCGCCTGGAGAGCGCACCGGGGCGGCCGAGACGCGCTCCGCAGCGCGCTCCGGGGCCTGGTCGCGCTCGCCGTCACCGGGATCCTCGTGGTCGTGATCAAGCGGATCGTCCACGCGCCGAGGCCGCTCGAGGTGCTCGGGCCGCGGCAGGCCTGCGTGCTGCTCGCCCCGCTTCGCTCCATGTCCTTCCCGAGCGGCCACTCGGCCGGGGTGGCGGCGCTGGCCCTGTGGGCGTCCGGCGAGCCCTGCGCCCGGAAGCGCTGGTGGCCCTGGCTGTTCGCGTTCCTGTGCGGCGTGTCGAGGGTGTACGTCGGAGCGCACTGGGTGACGGACGTCATCGGGGGCTGGTTGCTGGGCCTCGCCACGGCGGCGATCGTCTGCCGCGCGTGGCCTCGGCCGGCAGCCGCGACCGCCGGCCCGGCTCCGGCCGTGGCCGGCACCGCTCGGGCGGCGACAGCGGCGCCGCCCCTGGTGGACGAGGTGGACCCGTGCGGCTGAAGACGACGCCCTTGCCGTACGCGCTCGCCATGGCGCTCTTCTTCCTCGTGGCGCTCAACTACCCGTTCGCGCGGGCGCTCCTCTCGAGCATGGGCGGCCTGCGGCTCGGGAGCCTCGGCGACGCGCTCCTCGTCTTCGCGGCGCTCTACGCGGTGCTCTTCCTGGTCTTCTTCCTGACCGCGTGGAAGGGGCTCACCCGGCCGCTCGCGTACTTCCTGCTGCTCACGGCCGCGCCGGCCTCCAGCGCGATCCTGTACCTGGGCGCGGAGTTCACCCCGCTCGTCGTCCGGAGCGTGTTCCGGACCGACCTCGTGGAGGCGCGAGGGGTCCTCTCGCCGGGCTGGTTCGTGCACTTCCTGCTCGTCGGCGTCCTCCCCTGCGTCCTGCTGAGCCGGGTCGACGTGGAGTACCCACCGCTGCGGCGCCACGTGGCCCAGAAGGCGCTGGCGGTCGCCGCGACGCTCGCGGCGGCGGTCGCGCTCTACTTCCCGAACCAGCTCTTCTTCAACTCCTTCGCCGACAACGCCACCAATTATCGCCTGAAGAACATGGTCGTCCCGTTCAACTATCTCGGCGCGCTCGGCGGCTTCCTCGACGAGGAGTGGACGGCGCTGCGGCCGCGCGGCGGGGGGAAGGCGGGCGGGCCCGGCGGGACCCACGTCGACGCCAGCCGCGGCCGCGCGCTCGCCGGGTCCGGCAGGCGGACGGTGGTGGTCTTCGTCCTCGGCGAGTCGGCGAGGGCGAGGAGCTTCTCGCTCAACGGCTACGGGCGCGAGACCAACCCCCGGCTGCGCCGGCAGGGGGTGGTCAGCTTCACCCACTTCGAGGCCTGCGCGACGGCCACGGCGCAGGCCGTGCCTTGCCTCTTCTCGGGCATCGGCGAGCGGGGCTTCAGCTACCGGCGCGCGGAGGAGACCGACAACCTCCTCGATCTGGCGCAGCGGGCCGGCTACCAGGTCACCTGGTACGAGAACGGGATGGGCGCGCAGGCGGTGACCCGAAACGTCACCGAGGTGAACCTGGGCTCCTACTACCGGGCCGAGCGCGACCGGATCCTCATCGACCGCCTCCCCGGCCGGGAGGAGCTGCGCGCGGCGGGGAAGGACCAGCTCATCGTGCTCCACCAGCGGGGGAGCCACGGGCCCGACTACGCGGCGCGGTACACCCCGGAGTTCCGCGTGTTCACGCCCGACTGCGACAGCTCCGTCCTGAAGTCCTGCTCGCACGAGGCGGTGGTGAACGCCTACGACAACAGCATCCTCTACACCGACGCCAACCTGGACGACGTCATCGAGTATCTCAAGGCGCTCGAGCCCGACTTCAACACCGCCCTGCTGTACACCTCGGACCACGGCGAGTCGACCGGCGAGGACGGCTGGTACATGCACGGCCTGCCCAAGCGCTTCGCGCCGGACGACCAGACCCGCGTCCCGTTCATCGCCTGGTTCTCCCCGGAGCTCCGGGCGGCGGAGCGGCTCGACGTCGACTGCGCGAGGCGGCTCGTGGACGGGCCGTACTCCCACGACAACGTCTTCCACACCACGCTCGGGCTCCTCGACGTCGAGACCCCGGCGTACGACGGGCGCCTGGACGTGTTCCGCGCCTGCCGGACCGCACCGCCCTCGCGCCCCGCGCCGGAGGAACGGGCCGCGCTCCGCTCGATCCACCAGGGATCCGGGACGACGCGCGTGGTCCACGCATCCCGGCCCCGGTCTCCCCTCCCGGAAGCTCCCGACGGGAAGCAGGGCGCGCGACCGCGGGAATCGTCGTCGCTCCAGTGAGCGGCGCCGCGACCGGAGAACGTCCCGCCGTGCGGGCCCCGGCTCGCGCGGCGCTCGGGCGCGCCGCTCACACCCCTCCCAAGGCGGGCGCGCACCCTCGCGCGCACGCATGCTCACGTCACGCGCGCGGGTTGCGCGCGCCGTTCGAGGGGGTGCACGCATGGAACACGCACGAGCCTTGGGGCTCTTCTTCGTGGTCGCCGCGACGGCGGGGGCGACCACCGCCCGGGCCGAGCCGTTCGACGTGAAGCCGGGGCTGTGGGAGGTCACGACGACGTCGGAGACGAGCGGCGCCCTCCCGATCGACACGAGCAAGCTGACGCCGGAGCAGCGCGGGCGGCTCGAGGCGGCGATGAAGGCGCGCCAGGGAACCCGGACGCACACGCTGCGGTCGTGCCTCACCCAGGAGAAGCTCGACCGGGGCCTGTTCTCCCCGGACAAGGAGAACGCCAAGTGCAAGCACACCGTGGTCGCGAGCACGCGGACGGTGCGCGAGGTGAAGATCGATTGCACGGGCGACCGACCGATGACCGGGGACCTTCGGTTCGAGGCGCTCACGCGGGAACGCGTGAAGGGAGACGCCAGGATGACCGTCGGCGAGGGCGCCCGCTCGATGAAGGTCAACTCGACGACGACCGCCCGGTGGATCGGGAGCGACTGCGGCAGCGTGAAGTGAAGGGGCGGCGCCGGGCGAGATCCGCTCGATCCCGCTGCCCTCGCCGACCCCCGGGTCCCCGGAGCGAGCGAAGCCACGGGCCGGAGCTTCAGTACGGGGTCCCGCCCTCCTCGACGAGCCGCGCGTGCCACATCGCCTTCAGCTGCTCGAGGTCGTCGCCCGGGTCCCAGCCCGGCTCGTCCTTCGGCTCGAGCACGTCGAGCACCGCGATCTCGAACGCCTCCCGGCCCATCGCCTCCCAGTCGCGCCGGAGCTCCCGGTTCGGCCGGGTGGACGGGGTGATCTCGACGGCGAGCCGGTTCATCCCGGCCTTGAGATTGCGGCTGGCGTGCAGCTCGAACCGGCGGTTGCGGAGGTTCCGGACGACGAAGACGCCCATCGCCGGCGCGGAGCCCTTGTACGCGCGCTTGAGCTCGCTCCTCGTCTTCATCCGAGTTCCTCGATCCTCGCCTTCGATGAACGACGTGCCGAGACGGCAGAGCTAGCGGCGGCGATAGTGCAACGCCAAGCTGCCCGACTTCAGCCGTGTCGCGGCCACGAACTTCAGGCGCAACGACGGGTGCAGGCCGGGGAACAGGTACGGACCGTGCCCCGCCACCACGGGGTGGACCACGAAGCGATATTCGTCGATGAGGTCCAGGCGCTGAAGCGCAGCCGAGAGCTTGGGGCTCCCCACCAGCAGCCCGCGCGGCGTGGCCTTCTTCAACGCCTTCACCGCCCGGGTCAGATTCCCTTCGACGTGATGCGTGTTGTTCCACGGGAAGTCGCGGCGCGTCGTCGAGACCACGTACTTGGGCTTCGCCTCGAGCTTCCTCGCCCAGCTCCGGTTCGACGGCGTCGCCTTCGGGTCTCGCGCCACCTGGGGCCAGGCGTCCTCCATCAGCTCGTAGGTCCGGCGCCCGAAGAGCATCGCTCCCGCCGCGTCCATCACGCGCGTCCAGTACCGGAGCATCTCGTCGTCGGCGATCCCCTCGCGGTGATCGCAACACCCGTCCAACGTCACGTTGAGCGCGAAGGTCAAGAGGCCCATGGCGCGACTCTCTCGCAGGCGGGAGGTCGCTTCAAGCCGTGCGCTTCACCTCGGCCGAGCTGCGCGCCTGGGTCCGAGACATCGGAGGGAGCCGCCGTTAGGAGTCAGCAGACGACGGCGATGCAGGGCCGAAAGGGGTCACGCTCATGTCGAGGCTTCGGGTCAACGCATTCAGCATCTCGATCGACGGTTACGGCGCGGGTCCCGACCAGGCGCTGGAGAATCCGATGGGCGTCGGAGGGATGGCGCTGCACGAGTGGGTGCTCGGCACGAAGACGTTCCGGAAGATGCACGGCGACTTCGCGGGGTCGCTCATCGGTGACGAGGTCGCCCGGGAGGACGTCGACGACGGCTTCGCCGCGCGCAGCTTCGACGACCTCGGCGCCTGGATCATGGGCCGCAACATGTTCGCGCCGTCGCGCGGGCCCTGGCCCGACGACGGCTGGAAGGGATGGTGGGGCGAGAACCCGCCCTACCACGTGCCCGTCTTCGTGCTCACGCACCACGCGCGTGCCCCGCTCGCGATGGAGGGCGGGACGACCTTCCACTTCGTGACCGACGGCATCCACGCCGCGCTGAAGCGCGCGAAGGAGGCGGCTCGGGGCAAGGACGTCCGACTCGGCGGAGGCTCTGCCACCATTCGCCAGTACCTCGCCGCCGGCCTCGTCGACGAGCTCCACCTCGCGATCTCCCCCGTGCTCCTCGGCCGGGGCGAGCACCTCCTCGGCGGCATCGACATGGTGAGCCTCGGCTACAAGTGCACGGAGCACGCGTCCACGAGCCAGGCCACCCACGTCGTCCTGGCGAAGTAGCCATGGGCAGCTCCCCTCGGTACAGCCGCCCGATTCCGGAAGCACCGAGGCCGGGACCCCTACGGTGTCCCGAGGAATCCCGGCCTCGCTACTGGCGGGGTGTAGGGGACTCGAACCCCTGGCCTCCGGCGTGACAGGCCGGCGTTATAACCGACTTAACTAACACCCCAAGTCAACGAAGATGGGCGGAAGAGGCTTCGAACCTCTGACCCTCGCC
>DASVZX010000250.1:0-14482 GCA_036391435.1 Anaeromyxobacter sp.
CGGCCCCCTCGCGCACGGCCTCGGGGAGATCGGCGACGTCCACGATCTCGCCGTGCGTCAGGATCACGGCGCGCTCGACGGCGTGCTGCAGCTCGCGGACGTTCCCCGGCCAGGCGTAGCGCTCGAGGGCCGCCGCGGCGCCGGCGGTGAACCCGGTCACGTGCTTCGGGAGCTTCTCCGCGACGCGGCGCAGGAACTCGCTCGCGAGGAGCAGCACGTCCTCGCGCCGCTCCCGCAGCGCCGGGAGGCGCACCGCGACGACGTCGAGCCGGTAGAAGAGGTCCTCGCGGAACCGGCTCGCCTTCACCTCCGCGCCGAGGTCCTTGTTCGTCGCGGCGACGATGCGGACGTCCACCGCGATCGGCTCCGTGCCGCCGACGCGCTCGAGCACCCCGTCCTGCAGGAAGCGGAGGAGCTTCACCTGCACCGACGGCGACATCTCCCCGATCTCGTCGAGGAAGAGCGTCCCGCCGCGGGCGCGCTCGAACCGGCCCTCCTTGCGCGAGACGGCCCCGGTGAACGCGCCCTTCTCGTGCCCGAACAGCTCGGACTCGAGGAGGCCCTCGGGGATCGCCGCGCAGTGGATCGGCACGAACGGCCCCGCCGCGCGCGGCGAGAGATCGTGCACGAGCCGGGCGGCGAGCTCCTTGCCGGTCCCGCTCTCGCCGGTGAGGAGCACGGTCGCGGAGGTGGGCGCAACCTGACGGAGCGTCTCGAGCACCGCGCGGAACGGGGGGGCGTCGCCGAGGAGGCCGCCGAGCCCGGGCGCGAGCTCCGCGAGGCGCGCCTTCAGGGCGCGGTTCTCGGCGACGAGCGAGGCGCGCTCGATCGCGCGGCGCACCGACTTCACGATGGCGTGGCGCTTCACCGGCTTCGTGATGAAGTCGTACGCGCCCTCCTTCATGGCCGCGACGGCGGTCTCGACGGTGCCGTAGGCCGTCATGAGCACGACCTCGGTCTCGGGCGAGAGGGCCTTCACGGCGCGGAGGAGCTCCTCGCCGCTCATCCCCGGCATCATGAGGTCCGTCACGACCGCCGCGACGCGCTCGCGCCGCAGGGCCTCGAGCGCCTCCGGGCCGGAGGCGGCGAGCGCGACGCGCCAGCCCTCGCGCGCGAAGATCTTGCCGAGCGACTCGAGGTTCGACGCCTCGTCGTCGACGATGAGGACGAGCGGGGCCACCGCGGGAGGATACACCGGCGGCGCGGGCGGGGCCGCTACCGCGCGGGCGGCGGGGCGGAGGCCGGCGCGGTCCGGGCGGCGGGGGCCCGCGGGGCGGGCGGGACCCCGAGCGCCGCGCGGATCTCGTCGCCGAAGATCGCGACCGCGCCCGCGGCGGCGAGCGCGAGGAACGCGGTCACGAGCGCCCACTCCGTCACACCCTGCTTCATGCGGACACCGGTAGATCACCTCGCCTCCGGAGGCAACCGCGCCCCTTGCGCTCCCGACCCGCGGCCGGGCATCCTCCGGACATGCGCCTGCTCGCCCTGGCGACGACGGTGCTCCTGCTGCCCGCCGCGGCACGCCCGGACGCGAAGCCCCGGCTCGCGGTGCTCGACCTGGCGGCGAACGGCGCGTCGAGGGAGCTCGCCGCCGCGGCCGGGACGGCGGTCGCGACCGAGCTCGACCGGCTCCGCGCGTTCCAGGTGATCACGAGCGAGGCGATCCGCTCGATGCTCGCCTACGAGAAGCAGCGCCAGATGCTGGGCTGCGCCGAGGCCGGCTGCATGGCGGAGATCGGCGGCGCGCTCGGCGCGGACTGGCTCGTCTCCGGGAAGGTGACGAGGCTCGCCGCCGCGGGCGGCGTGCCGGAGACCCTGAGCCTCGACCTCACCCTCACCGCGGTGCGGACCGGGCAGCGCGAGGGCTCGGTCATCGAGACCGCCCGCTCCGAGCCGGAGCTCGTGCAGCGCGCCGCCCGCGCCGCGCAGAAGCTCGTGCAGAAGGTGCTCGCCGGGCGCGCGGGGCGCCTCGTCGTGACCGCCTCCGAGACGGGCGCGGTGATCCGCGTCGACGACCAGGCGAGGGGCACGACCCCGCTGCGCGGACCGATCGTGGTCGCCGCGGGACCGCACGCGCTCGCCGTGGAGAAGCGCGGCTTCGTCGTCGCGCAGAAGGACGTGCAGGTGGAGGCGGGGAAGGTCCTGCAGGAGGAGGTCGCGCTCGTGCCGAGCCCCGACTTCGTGCGCGCCTGGGAGTCGCGGCAGCGCAAGCTCCGCGCGGGCGCCTGGCTCTCCACGGGCGCCGCGGTCGCCGGCCTCGCGGGGGCCGTCGCGCTCCAGGCGAGCGCGAGCCAGCTCTACGGGAACGAGAGCACGCCGGGCACGTTCCTCTACGACCGCGCCCGGGTACAGGCGGGGGCGCTCACCGAGAACGGGGTCGATCTCCGCGCGGAGGCGAGCTCGCTCCAGTCGACCATCCGCGCGCGCGAGACCTGGTCGTACGTCTCGCTCGGCGTGGGCGCGGTCGCCGCGGTGGCCGCGACCTACTTCTGGATCGCGGGCGAGGACCCGAACCGCTACGCCGGGTTCGCGGAGCCGGTCGCGCGGGTCGAGGTCGTGCCGCTCCAGGGCGGCGCGCTCGCCTCCGTCGCGCTCGGGTTCTGAGAGACGCGAAGGCGGCGCCCGGAGGCGCCGCCTCGTGCACCTCGAGCGCGCGGGCCGGCTACTCCGGCTTCGGCTCGGCGGCCGCGGCGGGCGCCGCCTCGGCGGGCGCGGCGGCCTGCGCCTTCGTCTTCCCGGACTTCGCGCGCTTCGCGGCGCGGTTCTCCTTCGGCGCCTCCTTCTTGGCGGGCGCGGGAGCCGCGGCCTTCTTCGGCTCCTCCTTCGACAGCGTCGCCGACGAGGCGGACCCGTAGCGCGTCTTGAACTTCTCGATGCGCCCGGCGGTGTCCATGATCTTCTGCTTGCCCGTGAAGAACGGGTGGCACTGCGCGCAGATCTCGATGTGGAAGTCGCCGCGCGTCGAGCGGGTCTCGATGACGTTCCCGCAGTTGCAGATGATCTTCGCGTTCTGGTAGTCGGGGTGGATCGCTTCCTTCATGGCGTCCTCTCGGCCGCTTGCACCGGGCGCCGAGGCGCCCCGTGGTCCGGGCCGGTTGCTGGGAACCGCGGGATCTAGTCGGATCGGGGGCTTGCGTCAAGCCTCGGGTCTACTTCCCCCCGCCCACCATCATCTTGAAGAACTCCTCGTGGTTCTTCACCTGCCGGAACTTGTCGAGGATGAACTTCATCGCCTCGACGTTGTCGAGCCCGTTCAGGATGGTCTGGCGCAGGATGTAGATCTTGGAGAGCCAGTCCGCCGGGAGCAGGAGCTCCTCCTTGCGCGTGCCGGACTTCCCGATGTCCATGCACGGGAAGATCCGCTTCTCCATGAGCTTGCGGTCGAGGACGATCTCGGAGTTCCCGGTCCCCTTGAACTCCTCGAAGATGACCTCGTCCATGCGGCTGCCGGTGTCGACGAGCGCCGTCCCGATGATGGTGAGGGAGCCGCCCTCCTCGATGTTCCGCGCGCCGCCGAAGAAGCGCTTCGGCTTGTGGAGCGCGTTCGAGTCGACGCCCCCCGACAGGATCTTGCCGGACGGCGGGACGGTCGAGTTGTAGGCCCGCGCGAGCCGCGTGATCGAGTCGAGGAGGATCACCACGTCCTTCTTGTGCTCGACGAGCCGGCGCGCCTTCTCGATGACCATCTCGGCGACCTGGACGTGGCGCGTCGCGGGCTCGTCGAAGGTCGAGGCGACCACCTCGCCCTTCACCGTCCGCTCCATGTCGGTCACCTCCTCCGGCCGCTCGTCGATGAGCAGCACGATGAGGGTGACCTCGGGGTGGTTCGCGGTGATCGCGTGCGCGATGTTCTGGAGGAGGACGGTCTTGCCGGCGCGCGGCGGCGACACGATGAGGCAGCGCTGCCCCTTGCCGATCGGCGAGAACAGGTCCACGACCCGCGTCGTCATCTCGCCCGACTCGTGCTCGAGGGAGAGCCGCTTCGTCGGGTAGAGTGGCGTCAGGTTGTCGAAGAGGACCTTCGTCTGGTTCTCCTCGGGCGGCTGGCCGTTGATGGTGTCCACCTTGAGGAGCGCGAAGTACCGCTCGCCCTCCTTCGGCTGTCGCACCGTGCCGCGGACCGTGTCGCCGGTGCGCAGGTTGAAGCGGCGGATCTGCGAGGGGGACACGTAGATGTCGTCGGGGCCGGGCAGGTAGCTGAAGTCCGGGCTGCGCAGGAACCCGAAGCCGTCCGGGAGCACCTCGAGCGTCCCCTCGCCGCCGACCTCCATCTCCTCCTTCTTCTCCTCGGCCGCCTTCGACTGCGCCTGGAGGATCGCGAAGATGAGGTCCTGCTTCTTGAGCGCGCCGGCCGCCTCGATCTGGAGGTCCTGGGCCATGCGCGCGAGCTCGGCGACCTTCATGTGCTTGAGGTCGGTGAGGCTCGCGGGACTGGGCGCGGGTGTCGGCGCGGCGGCGGGCATGTCGGTCTCTGGGGCGGCGGGTGGATCGCGCGAGGCGATCGGGACTGCGACGGCCTCGGGACGAGGCCGGAGGAGAGGTTCGGAAACGTATGCGCCTCCACGTGCGGTGTCAACGGACTCTCCCGCCGCGCGGGGCGACCCCGCCCGCATCTCCGGAGGCGGACCTCGGCATCCCGGAAGGGCCGGCGCCGGAGCGCGTCGCCCGCGTCCCTCGACGCGCCCGCGCCCGTCCGCGCCGCCTCCGCGAAGCGATTGAATTCCTCCCGGGAGGGCCGTAATCCTGGCGCATGCCGGGACGGGCGACGGGGGCCGCGCGCCAGGTGACGGAGCTGCGCGAGCGCATCCGCGCGGCCGACCACGCCTACTACGTCCTCGACCAGCCGATCCTCTCCGACGCCGAGTACGACCGGCTCATGCGCGAGCTCCAGGCGCTCGAGGCGGAGCACCCGGACCTCGTCACGCCCGACTCGCCGACCCGGCGCGTCTCCGGCGCGCCCTCGGAGCGCTTCGAGCGGGTCGTCCACCGCGAGCCGATGCTCTCGCTCGGGAACGTCACGACCGACGAGGAGCTCGACGAGTTCGACGCGCGCGTCCGGCGGCTCCTCGGCCTCGCCGCGGACCGGACGGTGACCTACGTCGTCGAGCCGAAGCTCGACGGGCTCGCCGTCGAGCTCGTCTACGGGGACGGCGCGTTCGTCTCGGGATCGACGCGCGGCGACGGCGTGAACGGCGAGGACGTGACGCCGAACCTCCGCACCATCGGCGGGATCGGCGCGAACCGTGGCGTGCCCGCGCGGCTCCGCGACCGCCCCCCCGCGCGGCTCGAGGTGCGCGGCGAGGTGCTCCTCCAGAAGAAGCACTTCGAGGTGATGAACCAGCAGATCCTCCGCGACGGCGGCGAGCCGTTCGCGAACCCGCGCAACGCCGCGGCGGGCTCGCTGCGGCAGCTCGACTGGCGCATCACGGCGACCCGCCCGCTCTCCTTCATCGGGTACGAGGCGCTCGTCCCGCCCGCGGCCGGCGCCCGGGCGGCGCGGGCCGACGCACGGTGGCGCACGCACTGGGAGAAGCTCGAGGACCTCGCGCGCTGGGGCTTCGAGACGAACCCGGAGAACGCCCGCTGCGACGGGATCGCGGCGGTGAAGGCCTACCGCGACCGGATGGCGACCCGGCGCTTCGAGCTCCCCTACGACACGGACGGCATCGTCGTGAAGGTGGACGACCTCGACTGGCGCGCGCGGCTCGGCGCCGCGAGCAAGTCCCCGCGCTGGGCGGTGGCGTTCAAGTACCCGCCGCAGGAGGAGGTCACCCAGGTCGTCGACATCGTCGCGTCGGTCGGCCGGACCGGCGTCCTCACGCCGGTCGCGATCGTGAAGCCCGTGCAGCTCTCCGGCGCGACGGTCACGAACGCCACCCTGCACAACGAGGACGAGCTGCGCCGCAAGGACGTCCGCAAGGGCGACTTCGTCCTCATGCGCCGCGCGGGCGAGGTGATCCCCGAGGTCGTGAAGCCGCTCAAGGAGCGGCGCACCGGGGCCGAGGAGGAGTTCCGCTTCCCGACCGCCTGCCCCGTCTGCGGCGCGAAGGTGGTGCGCGAGGAGGGCGAGAAGGTCTGGCGGTGCACCGGCGCCGCCTGCCCCGCGCAGCTCGCCGGCCGCCTGCAGCACTTCGCGAGCCGGCGCGCGATGGACGTCGAGGGGCTCGGCGAGCGGCTCTCGTCGTGGCTCGTCGAGAAGGGGCTCGTCCGCGACGCGGCGGACCTCTACCACGTGAGGTTCGAGGACTGGCAGCGCGCGTTCAGCCGGCCGACGAAGACGCGCGAGCCCGGCGAGACGCCCGAGCTCCCGGAGAAGGCGGCCCAGAACATGGTGGCGGCGCTGGGGCGCTCGAAGGCGACGACGCTCCGCCGCCTCCTCCACGCCCTCGGGATCCCGCAGGTCGGCGAGGCCACGGCGGCGACGCTCGCGCGCCACTTCGGCGAGCTTCGCAGGCTCATGGACGCGAGCGAGGACGACCTCGTCGCGGTGCGCGACGTCGGTCCCGAGACCGCGCGCGAGATCCGCGCGTGGACGCAGGAGCCGCAGAACCGGAAGCTCGTGGAGCGGCTGCTCGCCGCCGGCGTCGCGCCCGCGGCGGAGCAGGTGGACGCCCGCGGGCCGTTCGCCGGGAGGACCGTGGTCCTCACGGGCGGCCTCTCCGGGATGAGCCGCGACGACGCCAAGGCGGAGATCGAGCGGCGCGGCGGGAAGGTGTCCGGGTCCGTGTCGCGGAAGACGGACCTCGTCGTCGCCGGCGAGGAGGCGGGCTCGAAGCTCGCGAAGGCGAGGGAGCTCGGGGTCCGCGTCGTGGGCGAGGAGGAGTTCCTCGCCCTCCTGAAGGAGTGACCGATGGCCGAGCGCGCGCGCGTCCACCTCCTCGTGTCCGGCCTCGTGCAGGGCGTCGCGTTCCGCGCGTACACCGTGGACGAGGCGCGGCGGCTCGGCGTCTCCGGCTGGGTGCGGAACCTCGCCGACGGCCGGGTCGAGGCGGAGGCCGAGGGCGAGCGGCGCGCGCTGGACGCGCTCGTCGCGTTCTGCCGCCGCGGGCCTCCGGCCGCGCAGGTGGACGACGTCCAGGCGACCTGGAGCGCGTTCCGGGGAGACCTCGGGCCCTTCGCGACGCGGCGGTGAGCTTCACCGCGCGCGCGGGTGGATCTTCGGAGCGCGCCGGCCTACCATGCCGCACCGAAGGTGCGGGGGAGGCGTCGATGACACCGACGAAGGCGGGCCCGTGGCTGCTGATCCTCGCGTCGTCGCTCGGCGCGTCCTCCGCCGTCGCGCAGGACCGCGCCGCCGCGGCCGAGGGAGGCCCCTGGCCCCTCACGGTGCGGATCGAGCTCCCGCCGGCGTCGCTCGCGCGGACGTACGCGAACTGGACGCCGGGCGGCATCTCCGGGCCGCCGACGCCCGCCGGCAAGCTCAAGGTCGGCGAGCTCGTGCTCCGCACGTGGGCCGCGCTCGCGCAGCGCGCCTTCTCGGGCCGCGCGCCGGAGCCGGACGTGCGGCTCGAGGTCGAGATCGCCGTCGCGGACGCGGATCTCGATCGGGACGGGTGGGCGGCGGTCCTGGAGGAGCGCGTGTCGCTCCGCGATCGCGCGGGGAAGGAGCTCGCGAGCTGGCGGATCCGGCGCGCGAGCCCGATCGTCGGAACCGGCGAGACCGCGGTCGAGCGCGCGTTCGCGCGCGCCGCCACGGACGCGTGGGGCGTCGTCGCGCGCGAGCTCCCGGCCCGGCCGGAGCTCGCGGTCCTCCTCGAGCGGCGGCCCGCGGGGGAGCCCGCCGACGCACCCGGGGCGCCGCCGGCGCCGAGCGGGACCGCGGCCGTCCCGCCGGCGCAGGACCGCGCCGACGCCGCCGCGTCGGCCTACCCGCTCACGCTCCGGATCGACATGCCGGCGGCGTCGCGCGCGACGAGGTACCTGAACGCCACGCCCGGCGGCATCTCCGGGCCGCCCACGCCCGCCGGCAAGGTGGCGGTGGGCGCGCTCGTCCTGCGCGCCTGGACGGAGATGGCGCGGAGAGACTTCGCGGGGCGCGACGCGACGCCGGACCTGCGGCTCGAGGTCGAGATCGTCGCCGCGGACGTCGAGCTCACGCGGCTCGGCTGGATCGCGATCCTCGCGCAGCGCGCGTCGCTCCGCGATCCGGCGGGCGCCGAGCTCGCCCGCTGGACGTGGCGGCACGAGCGGCCCATCCTGGGCCGCGGCGAGCACGAGGTGCCGCGCGCCTTCTCGCGAGCCGCGGCCGACGCCGTGGACGAGCTGGAGCGCGGGTTCGCGGCGGCCCCGGGGATCGCCGCGTTCCTCGCCGCCCGGGACGTCGCGCCGCGTGAGCCGTTCCGGGCCCCGCCGCCCCCCGCGGCGCCCGCGGGGCCCGCGCTCGACCCGCCGCGCGCGGATCCCGCCGCGTTCGTGGACATCGGGGGGATGGTCGTGCCCTCGGCACCCGGCGGCGCCGGGTTCGGCTTCGCCGCGCGCGCGGGTCTCTCGTTGAGCTCGCTCCGGGTGACCGCCGGGCTCGACGCCTGGGGCGTGCCGCTCGAGGCCCCGCCGGGCGGTCCGCCGACGGCCCAGGCCTCCGGCGCCGAGCTGAAGCTCCTCGGCGTGGACGTGGCGCTCGTCGGCCGTCCGGCGCGACGGCACGAGCTCGCGGCGGGCGCGGGCCTCGGCTGGCTCGCGGCGGACGGGACCCTGTACTACTCGTCGACGTCGCAGCGGTTGGCGAGCGCGAGCGGGCTCCAGCCGAGCGTGTTCGCGTCGTACGTGTACGCGTTGCCCGCCGGGCCGCGGGAGGGGGTCCGCCTCGGCGTCGAGGTCCGCCGCCCGCTCGGCACGGCGCCCATGTTCGAGGCCCTCCACCTGCGGGTGCCCGCGGACGAGCTGAGCGTCCGCCTCCTCCTCGGCCTCGAGTTCGCGGCCGGCCGCTGATCGGCTCCCGCGCCACGAACGCCGCCCGGTCGCCCGACCCCCGCCCCCGGCGGGCCCCGTTGCGGCGGCCGGGGCGGGGGTGCTATGAGGTCGGCCCTTCGCCGCGGGATCCCGCCGGGAATCGCGGCCCCCGGAGCCCCGCCGGGCGACACGCGGCTCGAACCCGCGGCCCGACGCAGACATGACCGTCCCGAGCCCGCCGTCCCTCGACGAACTCGTCCTGCGCGCGCAGAAGCCCTCGCGCTACGTGGGCGGCGAGTTCGGCGCCGTGCGCAAGGACCTCGGCGCGGCGGGCGTCCGCTTCGCGCTCGCGTTCCCGGACACCTACGAGGTCGGCATGTCGAACCTCGGGTTCCGGCTCCTCTACGCGCTCCTGAACGACCGCCCGGAGATCGCCTGCGAGCGCGTCTTCCTCCCCTGGCCGGACATGGAGGGGATGCTCCGCGAGGCGGGGCTCCCGCTCTTCTCGCTCGAGTCGCGCGCGCCGGTCGGCGACTTCGACGTCCTCGGCATCACGCTCCAGTTCGAGCTCTCGTACACGAGCGCGCTCGCGGTGATGGACCTCGCCGGGCTCCCGCTCCTCGCGCGGGAGCGCGGCGACCGCCACCCGCTCGTCGTCGGCGGCGGGCCCTGCGCGTTCAACCCGGAGCCGGTCGCCGACTTCTTCGACTGCTTCGCGGTGGGCGAGGGCGAGGAGGTCGCGCTCGAGATCGCCGACGCGGTCCGCGAGAGCGGCTTCCGCCGGGGCGGCGCCACGCGCCGGGAGCTCCTGCTCCGGCTCGCGCGCATCCCCGGCGTGTACGTGCCGTCGCTCTTCGCGCCCCGGTACGACCCGGTCACGCGCGTCCTCGCCGCGATCGAGCCGCTCCTCCCCGGCTACGAGAAGGTCGAGCGGCGCGTCATGCCCGACCTGAACGCGCTCCCGACGACCGCGTACGTCCGGCCGCTCGTGCCGTTCATGGCGACGATCCACGACCGGCTGCCGATCGAGCTCCAGCGGGGCTGCACGCGCGGCTGCCGCTTCTGCCAGGTCGGCATGATCACGCGCCCGACCCGGCAGCGCGATCCGAAGCAGGTGCTCTCGATCGCGGAGACCGGCCTGCGCGCGTCGGGGTACGAGGAGGTCGGGCTCCTCTCGCTCTCCTCCGGCGACTACGCGCCGCTGAACGGGCTCCTCGACGACTTCCTCGCCCGCTGGGAGGGCGAGCGGATCGCGATGAGCCTGCCGTCGCTCCGCACCGAGACGATGAGCTCCGAGCTGGCCGAGCGCATCGGCCGGATCCGCAAGACCGGCTTCACGCTCGCGCCCGAGGCCGCGACCGAGCGGATGCGCGCGGTCATCAACAAGGGTAACCGCGAGGAGGACCTCCTGCGCGCGGTCCAGTCGATCTTCTCGAACGGCTGGTCGCTCCTGAAGCTCTACTTCATGATCGGCCTCCCCGAGGAGCGCGACGAGGACGTGGTCGCGATCGCGGAGCTCGCGAGGCGCGTCCTCGGCGTCGCGCGGCGGACGCTGCCGAAGGGGCAGGGCTCCGCCGCGATCCACCTCGGCGCGTCGACCTTCGTCCCGAAGCCCTTCACGCCCTTCCAGTGGGAGCCGATGATCCCACCGGAGGAGACGCGGCGTCGCCAGGCGCTCGTCGGGGCCGCGCTCGGGCCGAAGCGCGGCGCGATCCAGTTCAAGCCGCACGACTCGCGGCAGTCGTCGATCGAGGGCGCCCTCGCGCTCGGCGACCGGCGCG
This sequence comes from Anaeromyxobacter sp., assembly GCA_036391435.1. Taxonomy (GTDB): domain Bacteria; phylum Myxococcota; class Myxococcia; order Myxococcales; family Anaeromyxobacteraceae; genus Anaeromyxobacter. Next base: position 10,671 of record DASVZX010000250.1, read on the forward strand.
CCGGGACCGCGGTGCTCGCCGCGTACCGGGCGGGCCAGCGGCTCGACGGCTGGACCGAGTGGTTCGACGAGGCGCGCTGGCTCGCGGCGTTCGACGCGTGCGAGAGGGAGCACGGCGTCGGCCTCGCCTGGTACGCGCACCGCCGCCGCCGGCTCGACGAGGTCCTGCCCTGGGACCGGATCGACAGCGGCGTCACGAAGCCCTACCTCCAGAAGCAGCTCGCGGCGGCCCGGAACCAGGCCGAGCTCGAGGACTGCGTCACGGCGCCCTGCTCGGTCTGCGGCGCGTGCGACTACGACGTCGTGAAGAACCGGGTCTACGAGGCGAAGGACTACGTCCGCGAACCCGCGCCGCCGCCGCGCCCGGCGGACCCCGCGCGGCGGACGCGCGTGCGGGTCCGATACGAGAAGCGCGGCCAGCTCGTCGCGATCTCGCACCTCGAGACCATGCACGCGCTCCTGCGGGCGGTGCGCCGCGCCGGGCTGCCCGTCGCCTACTCGCAGGGCTTCCACCCGAAGCCGCGCGTGTCGTTCGGCCCCGCGCTCCCGGTCGGCGTCGAGAGCGCCTGCGAGCACCTGGACCTCGATCTCCTCGGCGACGCCGATCCCGCCGACGTCGGCCGCCGGCTCGGGGCTCAGCTCCCGGACGGGCTGCGCCTGGTCGAGGCCGAGGTCGTCGCGCCGGAGGAGCCGTCCGTCTCGGAGGCGATGCGGGCCGTCCACTACCGCGCCGACTTTCCGGAGGATCTCTGGGGGGAACGGGCCCTCTCCGAGCGGGTCGAGGCGTTCCTCGCCGCAGAGCAGGCGGTCGTCACCCGGGTCGCCCCCCGGAAGGGCAGGGACGGAAACCGGCGAGCAAAGGTCGCGGCGCCCAGGCAAAGAGAGATAGACTTGAAGGAAATCGTGACCCATCTGGCCGTCGAGGGGCCGGGCCGGGTCGCGTTCAGCTTGCGGGCGGATCCGTCGGGGAGCGCGAAGCCAGCCGAGGTGCTGGCGGCGATCTTCGGTGACGGCGCGCCGCCCCGGGGAGTGAAGGTTCTGAAGGAAGGCGTGAGCTTGGCGAGGACGACGCGGTCCGGCACCCAGAAGCCCCCGCGCGCACCGCGCTACCTCGACGCCTGAAGTTCGACAGCGAAACAGCGCGCCCGGAGCTGCCGCGAACACACGCGGCCGCGGGCGCGAGGAGACGCGAAGCTCTTGAGCACCAGCTCGACAGCCGATCCCAGGTCCCCGGCTCCACCGGGACGACCTCGGTCGTGGCCTGATGGTCCGGGCCTCGCTCTCCCCGCGCCGCGGGGCGAGAGAGGACCACCATGGCCGGCAACAGCATCCTCGTGATCAACGCGGCGGGCGCGGAGACGCGCGTCGCCCTCGTCGAGAACGGGACGATCCACGAGTACTACCTCGAGCGAAAGCGCGAGAAGGGGATCGTCGGCAACATCTACAAGGGGAAGGTGGTGCGCGTGCTCCCGGGCATGCAGGCCGCCTTCGTCGACATCGGGCTCGAGAAGGCCGCGTTCCTCTACGTGGGGGACGTGTACGGCGATCCGGACTTCTCGGAGGAGTTCGAGCTCACCGAGGGCGAGCACGGCACCGAGGTGGCCGAGGTCCCGGACGAGCAGGAGGCGGAGGCGCTCGAGGCGAAGGCGCAGGCCGCGCCCGCGCCGCAGCCCGCGCCGGAGGGCGCGCCGAACGAGCCGGGCGCCGCCGAGGGCCCTCGGGCCGAGCCCGTCGCGCCGGAGGCGAGCGCGCCGCCGTCCGAGGGCGCCGTCGCGGAGGCGGCGCGCGTCGAGGGCGCGACGCCCGTCGAGGGGAGGCCGCCCGAGCGCGGCGCCGAGCTCGCGCCGCCGGCGCCGCTCACGCCGATCCCGCTCACGAACGAGATCGGGATGGGGACCGTCCCCGCGGTCCCGGGACTCCCCGTCCCGCCGCGCGCCGACGCCGAGACGGCGGCGTTCCCGTCCGACGCGGCCCCGGCGCCCGCGGGCGCCGCCCCGCCTCAGACGCCGCCGCCGCTGCCGCTGCCGACGGAGACCCCGCCGCCCATCCTGCCGGCGCTCACCCCGGTGCCGCTCGCCGGCGCCGCCGAGGCGCCCGTCTCCGACCGGCGCGAGGTCCGCGAGAAGGACGCCGCGCGCGAGGCGAAGGGCGAGCGGCCCGAGCGCGAGGAGCGCGGCCGCGACCGGCGCGACGAGCGCGGCCGGCGCGAGGGGCGCGACCGGGATCGCGACCGCGAGCACCGGAACGACCGCGAGCGGGGCGACCGCGGCGAGCGGGGCGACCGCGGCGAGCGGGGCGACCGCGACCGCGGCGGACGCAACGGCCACGGGCGGGAGGAGAAGCGCTCGAAGGAGCCGAAGAACATCCAGGACCTGCTCAAGGAAGGGCAGGAGGTGATCGTCCAGGTCGCGAAGGATCCGATCGGGACGAAGGGCGCCCGCATCACGAGCCACATCTCGCTCCCCGGCCGCCACCTCGTCTTCATGCCGACCGTGGACCACATCGGCATCTCGCGGCGGATCGAGAAGGAGGGCGAGCGCCGCCGGCTGCGCGAGATCGTCGACCGGATGCGGCCGGAGGGGACGGGCTTCATCGTCCGCACCGTCGCCGAGGGCGTCGAGGCCGCGAAGCTCGAGGCGGACATCCGCTTCCTCATCCAGGTCTGGAACGAGATCATCCGCACGAAGGACAAGGTCTCCGCGCCCGCGCTGCTGCACGGCGACCTCGACCTCATCCTCCGCGCGACGCGCGATCTCTTCACGAGCGAGGTCGGCAAGCTCGTCATCGACGACCGCGACGAGTACGAGCGGATCCTGCGCTTCGTGCGCGAGCAGGCGCCGCACCTCGCGAGCCAGATCGAGAGCTACTCCGGCGACGAGCCGATCTTCGACGCCTACGGCATCGAGCAGGAGCTGAAGCGCGCGAGCCAGCGCAAGGTGTGGCTGCGCTCCGGCGGCTACATCATCATCGACCAGGCGGAGGCGCTCACCGCCATCGACGTCAACTCGGGCCGCTACGTCGGCAAGAAGAACCTCGAGGAGACGATCACCAAGATCAACGTCGAGGCGGCCAAGGAGATCGTCTACCAGCTCCGGCTCCGCAACATCGGCGGCATCATCATCATCGACTTCATCGACATGGACAAACCCCAGAACCGCGACAAGGTCTTCAAGGCCTTGCAGGACGCGCTGGGGCGGGACAAGGCGAAGACCAACGTCCTCAAGATCTCCGAGCTCGGCCTCGTCGAGATGACGCGCAAGCGCGTCCGCGAGTCGGTGACCCGGATGATGAACGAGCCGTGCACCTACTGCGACGGCAAGGGGCACGTGAAGTCGAAGATCACCATCGCCTACGAGATCTTCCGGGAGATCCGGCGCGAGGCCGCGCACTACCGCGAGCCGGTGCTCGTCGTGAACTGCCACCCCGAGGTCGCGCGCATCCTCCAGGGCTCCGAGCGCGACGAGACGCGCTACCTGATGGATCGCTTCAACAAGACCATCCAGGTGCGGCCGCAGCAGAGCTACCACCAGGAGCAGTTCGACATCTACGGCCGGTCGGACCGCGGCGAGCAGCAGCCGAGGGAGGGCAACCGCGAGCGCGAGGGCAGCCGCGAGGGCGGCCCGGAGCGCGAGGGGAACCGCGACCGCGAGCGCGAGGGGAACCGGGAGCGCGAGCGCGATCGGGGCGATCGCGACCGCGGTCCGCGCGGCGGACGCGACCGCGATCGCGGAGAGCGCGGGCGGGACCGCGGCGGCGAGCGCGGGGGCGGGGACCGCGGCGGCGAGCGCGGGGGCGGCGATCGCGATCGCGGCG
>DASVZX010000251.1:0-5592 GCA_036391435.1 Anaeromyxobacter sp.
GCGGCGGCGGCGTCCAGCGCGGCACCTCCGCGAAGACCGCCACGCCGACCACGCCGACGTCCCGATCGTCGCCCATCCGCGCGGCGTAGGACGACGCGACGCTGCCGAACCGGAACGCGGCGACGGAGTCCTCGCCGAGCCGGAACCCGTCCACGACCACGTCGCGCCACGGATCGACGACGTAGCCGCGCTTCGCGAGCGACGAGGGCCGCCCGTCGATCGCGTCGCGGCCGTCCACCGAGACGACGACCTCGATCCGGGCGCCCGTCCCGTTGCGCACCCGCACGGCGTATCGCCGTCCCCGCGTCCCGAGCACGTAGGTGCGGCCGCGGTGGTCGAAGGTGGGGAGGACGGCGCCGCCCTCGTCCACGAGCTCGACGGACCAGGGGCCCCGGCGAGCGGCGACCTCCGGCCGGGCGGACGCGGCGGCGGGAGCGGCGAGGTGTGCGATGGCGGCGAGGGCGGCGAGGGAGACGGTCGGGCGCATCGGAAGCTCCTTTCGCCCGATGAAACGCGCCACCGGGAGAAAGGATCTGGGCGACGAGCTCCTCCGTCATGCGGGCTCGCCCGCCCTCCGCACCATCCGCTCGAGCAGCTCCTCGAGCGCGGCCTCGGGACGCTCGCACAGGCCGGCGTGGACCGCCGACGTCTGCACCACCGTGCTGCGCGGCGCGACGAGCCAGCGGAAGCGCTCGCGCGGCGAGAGCCGGCCGATGGGGCCGCTCCCCTCCCCTCCTCCGGCGATCGACGGGATCGCCCGGAGGTGCTCCTCGATGACGGCGAGGTCCGCGTCCGGCGCGAGCGCCCGCACGCGGTCCGCGTCGAGCGCGATCCGCGCCCCGAGGAACCCGCGCTCGAGGCAGAACACGATCACCCCGGCGTTGACGAACTCCTCGCGGTCGACGCGCGGGACGACGCGCACGATCGCGTACTCATACGAGCAGCGCGCGGGCACGCTCCGCCTCCTCGACGAACGCCTCCGCCGCCGACAGGCGGCGCGCGAGGTGATCGACGTACGCGGCGCGGTGCGCCGCCGGGGTGGGGAAGCGCGGCTCGGCCGCGAGCCACGCGTCGGGGACGTCGGCGAGGACGCGCTCGAGCACCTCGCGCCCGAGCCGGGGCGCGAGCGCGGCGCCGGCGGCGCGCACGCCGGTCGCCCACGGCAGCAGGACGTGGTCCTTCACCGGCGCGAAGCGGTCCCGCGCGGCGTCGCCCGCCCGGTCCCACGCGTGGTGGAACCAGAGCGCGGCGCCGTGGTCGATGAGCCACAGCCGGCGGTGCCAGGCGAGGAGGTTCGAGTTCCGCGGCGTGCGGTCCACGTTCGCCACGAGGGCGTCGAGCCAGACGATCGCGGACGCCTCCGCCGCGTCGGGGACCGGCCCGGCGACCGGATCGAACGTGACGCTGCCCGGCAGGTAGTCGAGCCCGAGGTTCGTGCCGGCGCTCGCCTGGAGGAGCGCGCGGATCTCGGAGTCCTCCTCGTTCCGCCCGAGCGCGGGATCCACCTCGAGGAGCACGATCTCCGGGACGCGCAGCCCGGCGGCCCGGGCGAGCTCGCCGGCGACGAGCTCGGCGACGAGCGCCTTGGGACCCTGCCCCGCGCCGCGGAACTTCGCGACGTAGAGGCCCGAGTCGTCCCCCTCCACGATGGCGGGGAGCGAGCCGCCCTCTCGCAGCGGCGTCACGTACCGGGTGGCGACGACGGTCCTCACGCGGCCACCGTAACGCGCCGGACGGGCCCCCCGCTACAGGGTCGCCAGATCGATGACGAAGCGGTACCGGACGTCGCTCCTCAGCGTCCGCTCGTACGCCTCGTTCACCTCCTGGATCGGCACCACCTCGACGTCCGCGCCGATGCCGTGCCTCGCGCAGTGGTCGAGGACCTCCTGCGTCTCGGCGATCCCGCCGATGAGCGAGCCCGCGAGGCTCCGGCGGCCGCCGATGAGCGAGTTCGCGTTCACCTTCTCCGCCTCGGGCGGCACGCCCACCTGGACGAGCGCCCCGTCGATGCCGACGGTCCCGAGGAGCCGGTCGAGGTCGTGCGGCGCGGACACGGTGTCGATCACCACGTCGAAGCGGCTCGCGAGGCGCCGCGTCGCGCCCTTCTCCGTCCAGACCGCGAACTCGTGTGCCCCGAGGCGGCGCGCGTCGGCCGCCTTCGCCGGCGAGGTCGAGAGGACCGTCACCTCGGCGCCGAGCGAGGCGGCGAGCTTCACCGCCATGTGGCCGAGGCCGCCGAGGCCGACGACGCCGACGCGCTTGCCCTTCCCGACGTTCCAGCGGCGGAGCGGCGACCAGGTGGTGATGCCGGCGCACAGGAGCGGCGCGACGCGGGAGAGGTCCTGGTCGGGCGCGACGCGGAGCGCGAACGCCTGGTCCACGACGATGGCCTTCGAGTACCCGCCGTGGGTCGGCGTGCGCCTGTCCATCTCGGTCGAGTTGTAGGTCCAGGCCGGGCCCTTCGCGCAGTGCTGCTCGAGCCCGCGCGCGCAGCGATCGCAGGTCCGGCAGGAGTCGACGAGGCAGCCGATCCCGACCGTGTCGCCCGCCCGGAACCGCGTCACCTTCGCGCCGGCGCGCGTCACGCGGCCGACGATCTCGTGGCCGGGCACCATCGGGAACAGGGCGCCGCCCCACTCGTCGCGGGCCTGGTGGATGTCGGAGTGACAGATCCCGCAGAACGCGATCTCGACGAGGAGGTCGTGCTCGCCGACCTCGCGGCGATCGATCTCGAACGGCGCGAGCGGCGAGCGGGGGCCCTGGGCGGCGTAGGCGCGGGTGCGGGACATGCTTCCTCCTCGGTGCGTGAGCGAGTCGAACGATGAGCGGCGGCGGGCGCGGCCGGAAGCGCCGCGGCGTCAGCGGTCGTGCTCGGGCTTCTCGTGCTCGCCGGCCTCGCGGCGCGCGTCGCCCGCCCCCGGCTGCGGCGCGGGCGAGCCGGCGGCCGGGGGCGCGGCGAGCGTCCTCCCCCAGGCGATGATCTCGGCCTTCTCGGCCTCGGTCGGCCTCGCGGACGGGTGCGCGAGCGCGTAGAGGAGCGGCGGCATGTCGCCGTCGCCGACCTCCTCCGGGATCTTCTTCGCGAGCTTCTCCCGGCGCTTCGGGTCGACCGCGTTCCAGCGCGAGAAGTTCATCTTCTCGCGCCCCTCGTCCACGTCGCTCGCGACGAGCCAGGAGATCGGCGCGATCCGCGTGTGCCAGCCCCACACCGTCTCGTTGGAGTGGCAGTCCCAGCAGGACTTCCTGAGGGCCGCCAGCACGGCGGGCGGCGCCTGGACCAGCGACTCGACGGGCGGGTTCGTGCGCTTCACCGGGATCAGCTGGGCGAGGACGAGCGCGGCGACGAGGACGAGGAGGGCGAGGCGGACCTTCTTCATGGCGTTCTCTCCCGCGCTCTCGCTACCACGGCGCGGGGCGGTAGTCCTTGAAGAAGAGGCCCGCGGCGTGACGCCCCGTCCGGAACCCCTCGATGACGGGCGCGACGATCCGCGCCGCCCCGTCCACCACGTCGAGCGGCGGCGAGAAGGCGTGCTCCTCAGCCTTCCGCGCCGCGAGGTGGGCCGGGTCCTCGTCGGTCACCCAGCCGGTGTCCACCGCGTTGAGGAAGATGCCGTCCCGCGCGCAGTCCGGCGCGCTCGTCCGGACGATCATGTTGAGCGCCGCCTTCGCCATGTTGGTGTGCGGGTGCCGGTCGGTCTTGTGCTCGCGGTAGAACTGCCCCTCCATCGCGGAGACGAGGACGACGTGCTTCGCGGGATCGCCGCTCGTGGCGGTGCCGGGCGGCGGCTCGCGGACGCGCAGCATGAGGTCCTTGAGGCGCGCCGTCATGACGAACGGCGCCGTCGCGTTGACGAGCAGCACCTCGAGGAGCTCGAGCGTCGGCACCTCCGCGAGGCCGAGGCGCCACGAGTTGTGGCGCCGGAGATCCACCTGCTGGAGGTCCTGGTCGAGGACGCCCCCCGGGAAGAGCGCGAGCCCCTGCGTCCCGGGCAGGAGGAGATCGGCCTCGGTCGCCGCCTGGGAGAGGAGCGCGGGCGCGGCGAGCCCGGCCGCGGGCCGGTGGCCGGCGACGTCCGCGCGCAGCGCCTCGTAGCCGTCGAGGAGCGCGCGCCGCTCCGGCGGGACGGAGGCGCTCGGACCCTGCTCGGCCTCGACGAGGTGCGCGTAGAAGCCCGGGGGGCGCCGCACGGTCTGGCAGGCGTTGTGGAGCTGGAAGTCGAGCCGCGGCAGCGTCCGGTCGAGGTGGTGGCAGAGCAGCTCGACGCTCGGGGTGTGCCGGAGATCGACGCCGTAGATCGAGAGCCGGTCCTTCCACGCGCCGAAGTCCGGCTCGCGCGCGTACCGGGCGGCGGCGTCGCGCGGGAAGCGGGTGCAGGCCACCACCCGGCAGCCGGCGCGCAGGAGCAGGATGGCCGCCTGGTAGCCGATCTTCACGCGGGCGCCGGTGACGAGCGCGACGCGGCCGCGGAGGTCCGCCGTCATCGTGCGGCGAGCGCGGTTCTCGTCCCCGCAGGCCGGGCAGAGCTGGTCGTAGAACGGGTGGATCCGGCGGTACTCCCGCTTGCACACGTAGCACTTGCGCGGCTCCGCGAGCTCCGGGCCGTCGCCCGGCGGCGGCTCCGCGGAGGAAGCCGGCCGCCCCGCGCCGGGGAGCGGCGCCGGCCACCAGCCGGACGCGTCCGTGCCGGAACCCGGGAGCGGAGGGAGCGGGGTCTCGAACACGGGCGCGGCGCGGAGCCTCCGGATGCCCGTCGCGTCCCGCAGCCGGTCGTCGCGCGACCTGCGCGCGTCGCGCTCCGCCCGCAGGAGCGCCTTGCGGAGCTTGCGGCGCTGGTCGGTGCCGGGCCGCGCGACCTCGCCCGCGAGCCGCTGCAGGAGCTCCCGGGTGGCCGCGTCCACCTGCGCGAGCAGGCCGCGGTCCTCGGCGACCCGCGCGAGGACGCGGATCGCCGCGGCGATCTCCTCGGCGCCCGGCGCGCGATCGTCCTTGGGTCCGTCGGACACGGCCCGCTTGCATACCGTTTCGAGGGGCGCGGGGCCAGCCGGGGCGGCCGGCGGCGCTCGCCTCCTCCGGCGCGGCCGCCGGAGTCGGTCCTGCGGCGACATCCGACCTGCCGCGCCTGCCGCGCCGGTCACCGCACGGGTCATCCCGCTCGGGGACGGCGACCGTGCGCCCGGTCGACAGGCAGCCCTCCGGTGCGCAGAGTCCCCGCCGGCGCATGGAAGCGACGAGCGAGACTGCCCCCTCCGGGTTGCCCTCGACGGCACGGCCCCTCGCGGCGGTCCTCGCCGACGACGGTTCGGCCGGGCTCGCGCCGCCCGCCGCCTACCTCGATCTCGCGCTCGACGGGGACGCGGAGCTGCTCGCCGCCGCCCAGGGCGCCGCCGAGGCGGCCGAGGCCTCGGAGCGGCTCGTGCCGGCGCAGGCGCCGCCGCCGCGCGTGATCCCCGAGCTGCCGCGGGTCCCCGTCGCTCCCCCGCCGTTCCTGCCGCAGCTCTGGGTGCTCACGGGCGTGACGCTCCTCGTCGGCGCCATCGCGATCGTCGCGGCGCGCCCGCCCGCACGCGCGCCGGAACGCGAGGCGGCGCCGC
>DASVZX010000252.1:0-1812 GCA_036391435.1 Anaeromyxobacter sp.
CGGCCGCGCCGGGCGGGCGGAGCCGCTGGAGGACCTCGTCCCGGGCGGCGCGCAGGTAGGCGGCGGCCGCGTCCGGCGCCCGGCCGCCGTGGCGGAGCAGGGCCGCGGTGGACTCGACGAGGAAGAGCTTCCCGGGCGCGAGGAGCGGGTCCGGCGGCCGCGGCCGACCGAAGCGCACGACGGCCGCCCAGGCGAGGAGCGCCGCGGCGAGCAGCGCCGAGACGGTGGCGAGCACGAGCGGGAAGCGGACGAGCGCGCGCGCCAGCGACGGCTGCTCCTCGAGGCCGTGCAGGGTCTCGTCGACGACGATCGCGCGCGATCCCGCGCCGAGCCGCTCGAGCGCCCGGACGAGGACGGCCGCGTTCGACCCGCGCCCGAGCCCGTGGGTCTCGACGAGGTCGGGATCGGCGACGACGACGGTCCGCCACCCCGGGTGGGCGCCCTCCTGCGCCACGACCTCGCCGACGAGCACCCCGTCGTCCGTCGCGAGGAGCGGGGTCAGCTCGCTCGACACGACGAGCTGCGGCGCGTCGAGGGCCGGCGCCGGGAGGACGCCGCGCCACCCGGAGATCGTCTTCGCAGGCCGCACCACCTTGGCGTCGATCTCGAGCGCGTCCACGACGCGCTGCGCGTCGGCGACGGGGAGGAGGTCGGCCGAGCCGACGAAGCGCGGGCGCGCCGGATCGGGGAAGGCCATGCGCTTCGGCAGCACGACGAGGAGCCACCGCGCCGCGCCGTCGATCCGCTCGAGCCTCGCCTTGTCCGCGTCGTCCTCGGGGCCGATGCGCGGCTCGAGCAGCGCGACGATCGCCCCCTCGCGGGCGCGATCCTCCGGCCGGTGCCGCGAGACGACCACCCGGAAGCCCAGGTCGCGCAGGAGCGCCACCGCGGCGTGGTGGCCGACGGCGGACCGGCTGAAGGAGTCGGGGGAGAAGCTCGGCGGGTCGTAGAGGGCGTCGCCGAACGCGCCGAGGAAGCCGGCGGCGGCGAGCGACGCGGCCGCCACCGCCGCGAGGATCCCGGCGCCGCGCCGGGTGAACGCGCCGCCGCTCACGCCCGGCCTCCGGCGCCGGTGCGCGGGGAGGCGCCGCTCCGGTAGGTCTCGAGGAATGCGTGGAAGCGGCCGAGGCAGGCGCGGTAGTCGGGCTCGGCGGCGTCCGCGCCGCCGAAGCGCGACACCTCGACCGCGAGCACGAGGCCGGAGAGCGCGTCGCGGGCCGGCGCCGGGAGCGGCACGCGCGCGACGATCTCGCGGGAGGTGAGGGACGGCGCGAGCCGCGCCGCCCGCGAGAGCGCCTGCAGGGTCTCGAGCAGGAGGGCGTGGATCGCCTCCGCGAAGCGCCCCTGCGCCGCGAGCGCCTCGGCGCTCGCGATGGGGATCTCGACGGGCGCCGCGCCGGCCGGCTCCGCGAGCTCGACGTCGCGGGCCCCGGGGGCGAGCCGGCGGACGAGCCAGGCGATCGCCAGGAACGCGAGGACCCCGAGCGCGCCCCACACGAGGATCCGGAGGAGGAGCTCCAGCGGGCCGAGCGGCAGGTGGACGTCGACGGGCGCGCGGGGGTGACGGGGAAGCTCGGTCTGGTAGCCGGCCCCGGCGAGGACCCGCGCGGCCCGGCGGGCGATCTCGTCGTCGCCGGCCGCGGCCGAAAGGAGCGCGGCCGCGATGCCGGCGGGGAGGGACATTCGACGGAGAGCGTAGAACGCGCGGCGAGCAGGCGACAAGCGGAACGACCCGCCGGCGGCCGGCGGCCGGCGCGGCCGCTCGCGGTGCCTGCGCTCGCGGCGCGGCCTCCCTGGGCGCCGGGCGGTGCG
>DASVZX010000253.1:0-18225 GCA_036391435.1 Anaeromyxobacter sp.
CCATCGACCCCCACCGCCAGCACCTGCCCGCTCGACGCCGACACCCCGACGACCGCGGTCCCGTCGCTCATCACCGCGGGTGACGTGAGCGGCGCGCCCGCGTCGTACGTCCACCGCAGCCTCGTCACGCCGACCGGCCCCGCCGCCACCCCGGCGCTCGGGTTCCGCGCCCCGTCGCGCGCGGTGACCATCGCGGTCACGTCCCGCGAGAACTGCGGGAACCCGAACGTCCTGAGCGGCACGTCCGCGACCCACGCCGCTCCGGAGCGGCGCATCGGCACCGCGCCGCCGCCCGGCAGGTCGAGCGCGACCGAGGCGTCGAGCACCTCCGCGTCGTCCGCGATCGTCGCCTGCACGTGCAGCACCCCGTCGCGCAGGCACGGCGCACCCGCGCACGAGGCCGTCACGCTCCCGACGACGGGCGCGACCGCGTCCGCCCAGCACCGCGACTCGCCCCCGGCGCGCGCGCAGTACTGCCCCACCGGACAGTCCGTGGACACGCTGCAGGCCTGCCTGTCCTTCACCGAACCGCACGCGAGCGCCGCCACCGCCCAGGAGATCGAGAGGATCCGCTTCATGCTTCCCCCTAGAACGCGAACCGCCACGTGAGCCCCGCGGCGACCGCCGCGCCGCCCACCCCGAGCAGCACGCCGCTCGCCGTCCGCTTCCGCTGCCAGTCGTCGCGCGCCTTCACCCACGCCCCGAGGTCCGGGGCCGACCTCGCCCGGTCGGCGGCGTCGCGCGCCTGCCCCGCGAGCACGACGCCCGCGACGACCGCCGCCGCGCCCGCGCCCGCCGCGGCCCAGGCGGCGACGTGCGCCCGATCGGGCCCGGGCTCGCGGGGGAGCGTCTCGAGGAGCCGCCCGAGGCTCGCCCGGAGCGGCGCGACCGGATCCGCGCCCGGGGCGACCTCGAGCGACTGGCGCGCCCGCTCCGCCTCGGTCGCCGCGTCCGCGAGGACGAGCACGTACCGGCTGCCCTCGGACCGCCCCTCCGCGGTCGCCGACACGGCGTGATCGAGCCCGACGCGCCGCGCGGCGCGCGCGCTCTCCGCGGGGTCGACGCAGACGACGCCGTAGTCGAGGAAGCGCCCCGTCTTGCGCGCGGCCTCCACGACCGCGTCGCCGCGGGCGAGCCCCGCGTCGCCGCCGACGTTCGGGCGACACAGCAGCAGCCGGTCGCCGGCGCCCGCGGCGAGCGCGAGCGCGAGCGTGATGACGCCGGAAAGGGCCATTCGGTCCTCGCCCTCCTGGTTGGACCCTGGGTGGAATACGTTCACCACACCCCCAGGGTCCTCTGCAAGCGTCGCGCACGCCCACCTCGTCGCATCCGCCCGTCAGCGCAGGGGATTCCGGTGGGCGCGCGGCTCCGGGAGTCCGTGCGCGCGCCGATCGTCCGCGCCGCGGTCGCGCGCCGCCCGCCGCCGCCGGAAAAACCCCCGATTTCCGGGGCAGAGCGGCCGGTACGGCGCTGGCACGTGCACCGGACGTTCACACGCCCGCGGAGACCCAATACCATCCGCAAAATGGGCGTGCGGGAGGTCGTGTCCATGCGCGGACCGTCGCGGAGCGGGATCCTGGCGCTCGTCGCCTGGAGCGTCGCGGGCGCCGTCGGGTGCGCCCCGAGCGCGGAGGTCCGCGGCTGCGCCACCTCCGCCGGGTGCCCGCTCGACGCGCGCTGCGTCTCGAGCGCGTGCGTCGCGAACGCGCCGCCCTCCGTCGCGATCGCGCTCCCGGCCAGCCCGCAGGCGAACGCCCTCCTCTCCTTCGACGCGTCGGCGAGCGCGGATCCGGATCCCGGCGACGCGATCGTCTCCTTCTCGTGGACCTTCCGCGCGCTCTCCGGCGAACCGTGCGCGCCGCCGGCGGTCGCCGGCACGGGGCCCGTCGTACCCGTCCGGTTCGGTTGCCCGGGCCGCTACGCGGTGGACGTCACCGCGACCGACCGGATGGGCGCGAGCGCCACGGCGACGAGGGAGCTCGACGTCGCGCCGCTCGACGGCCCCGCGCTGGTCACCGTGGGCGGCGACGTGGCGGTGGACCACGTCTGCACGCCGACGCCGTGGTGCACGACGGTCGCGCCCGCGGCGCTCCAGGCGGCGACCCCCGGCCTCCCCGCCGATCAGGTCACGTTCGCGTGGACCGTGGTGCCGCCCGCCGACCGTCCGCTCTCGTCGAGCCGGCGGGTGTCCTTCTCGCCGAGCGCCGCGGCCGCCTCTCCCCAGGTCGCGATCGAGACCGACGGCGAGGCGATCTCGGGCGACTGGGTCTTCCAGGTCGAGGCCCGCGACGCGGCGGGCGTGATCGGGACGGCGGCGACGCGCGTCAGCGTCCTCAACCGGCCGCCGGTCGTGACGAAGACGATCCCGTCGCCGGACCACGCGTTCGACGGGGCGCAGCTCACCGCGTCCGGCGAGGTCGCCTACACCGTGACCGATCCCGACGGCGACCCGCTGCGCGATCCGGCGGTCGAGTGGCGCCACTCCGGCGACGGCGGCTCGACGTTCTCCGGCGTCCTCCTGAGCGCGCCCGCCCGCGCGACGTTCGCGATCGCCGTCGCCTACGCCGCGCCGGCCGACGCGGAGCACCTCATCGGCGGCGCCGGGCTCGAGCGGACGATCCTCTTCGGCGTCTCCGACGCGAACGGCGGCACGACGGCGGAGAGCTGGCCCATCGTGGTCCGGAACCGGCCCCCGGCGCTCGTGAGCGCCCCGGCGGCGCTCACCGTCGACCACCGGTACGACCCGGTCGGCCTCGCGTACGTCGCCGACGCGCCGCTCTCGACCTGGGCCGACCCCGACGGCGACCCGCTCTGGCAGGTCCCGGGGAGCGACACCGGCGACCCCGAGTGCCCGCAGCTCGATCTCGTCGCCGGGGTCGCGCACGCCCGGTGCCGGCTCCCGTTCACCGGCACCCCCGCGGCCGGGAACCTCGCCGGGCTCCACTCGGTGTCCCAGACCGTGCAGGACCCCTGGGTCGCGGCCGCGAGCACGAGCACCGTGAGCTTCTCGATCGGGAACCGGGCCCCCGCGATCACGTCGACGGCGGTCCACGTCGTCGCCGAGGCCTGCGGACCGCCGCTCACCTGCTGCTCCATGAGCGGCCTGGAGTGCATCGAGTTCTCCGCGATGGCGTCGGCCGGATCCTCGGTCGTGCCGAGCCGCTGGGCCGATCCCGACGGAGATCCACTCGACGTCCACGTGGGCGCCGAGGGGACGATCACGCCGGTGCAGCCGCTCGTCTGCACGCCGTCCACCTGCGCGCTCCAGCTCGGCCTCGCCGAGTACAAGGCGTGCGGCCTCTTCACGACGGCGCTCCCGGTGACCATCACGGACGGGCTCGACTCGGCCTCGGGGACCCTGCCCGTCGAGCGCGGCTGCCTGTAGTTCGGGGGATCCGCCCGGGTCCTCGCCCGGCGATCCGCCTCCGCGCGCTACGCCGCGTCCGCCTGCTGCACCTGGCGCTTGCGCTCGAGCGCCGCGTCGGCGGCCTGCGCGATGAGCTCCGGCCCGAGCGACTTCTCGAGGACGGCGTCCGCGCCGGCGGCGAGGATCTTCTCCTCGAAGCCCGGCCCGGTCACGCCGCTCACCGCGACGATGGCGAGCTCCGCCTCGCCGCCCGCCTTGCGGATCGTGCGGATGAACGTCTCCCCGTCCATCCACGGCATGCACACGTCGGTGACGAGGAGGTCGAGGGTGAGCAGCTCCTCGGAGAGGATGCGGAGCCCGCTCTCGCCGTCCTCGGCGCAGAGGATCTCGAACCCGCGCGCGACGAGCGCGTCGGCGAGCACCATCCGGATGAGCGCGTCGTCGTCCACGACGAGCGCCCGGCGCGGGCGAGCGGAGATGCGCGCGATCGCCGCCGAGAGGACCTCGTCCTGCTCGGGCGAGAGCACGAAGCGGATCCCCATCCCCTTCGTGTTCACGAACGCGACGACGCCTCTCGCCTCGAGCCGCGCGCCGTCCGGCAGCGCGAGCTCGAGGACGACCTCGGTCCCCTCCGGCAGCGGCCCGGGCGTCCGCACGAACGCGCCGCCCTGCGAGAGGTTCTCGATCCAATCCGCCGCGAGCTCCTGGTCGGAGGCGTAGGCGACGCGCGCGCGGGGGGGCGGGCGCCTCGGCGCGGCGACCTCGACCGGCTTCACCGCCCCGATCGGCGCGACGGCCGCCGGCGCGGCCGGCGTCACCTTCACCGGCGCCTTCACCGGGAACCTCGGCGCCGCGCGGACCTCGTCGAGGCCGCCCGGCTGCGCGCGGGCGCGCCCGGCGAGCAGCTCGTGCAGCGCCGTCGGCCCCTCGATGCGGAGCGTGAAGCCCGCCGGGCATCCGGCGGTCGCGCGCTCGCGCGGGCACACCTCGACGACGGTCGCCCACCCCTCGACGGGCGCGGGCACGTTCCGGTCGCGCAGGGCGACGGTGAGCTGGTCGCCGCGCGGCGGCGCGAGGGGCCCCGCCACGAAGAGCGCGCGGCGATCGGGGCGGTACCGGACGCCGTGGCCGCCGGGGCCGTCGAGATCGATCACCAGCGCCGGCGGGGCGGCGTCCCTCGGCGGCGGGCTGCCGAAGCCCTGGAAGAAGCGACGCGCGACGTCGGCGAGCTGCGCGAGCGGGGTCGCCTTCACGGCCTCCTCGCAGCGCGCGAGCTCGGCGGCGAAGCGCGCCCGGTCGGCCTCGGGGAGCGCGCCCACGAGGAAGCCGCGCGCGCCGAGGCGAGCCGTCCAGAAGCCGAGCCGGGCGAGCGCATCCGGCGAGAAGGCCGCCGCCGGGGCGCGCACCACGGCGGCGAGGTAGCCGGTCGCGGCGTGGCGGTGCAGGTCGCACTCGCCCTCGGGCGACCCGAGGTACGAGGGGAGCGCACGGACCAGGCGCTCCGCGGCCGGAAGACGCGCTCTCGGCGGATGGACGAAGACGCAGGCGTAGTCGGTCGCGGACATGGATGGGCCTTCGGGCACCTGCGGAAAGTGCAACGATGACGCCGCGGAAGGCCCGCGAAACCCGTGGCCGGCCGCCGGCGGGACGGAGACCCTGGGTCGGGACCGCCCCGGGCGGCGGCCGCGCCGGGGTGCGACCGTTCCGCTCAGGCGTTCGAGAGCGAGAAGTGCGCCGCGTCCCGCCGGAGCACGCTCGGGATCCCGTCGCGCCACGCCTTCGCGAGGTCCGCGACCGGCACGTCGAGCGCGCCCTCGATCGCGAGCCGGTCGCCGCCGACGACGCCGAGCCGGATGAAGGGCGCCCCGCACTCCTGCGCGATCTCGACGAGCCGCCGCGCGTTCGCGTTCGGGAGCGAGACCACGATGCGGCTCGCGTCCTCGCCGAAGAGGACGAAGTCCTTGCGCACCGGGAACGGGACCCGGACCGCGGCGCCGAGCCACCCGGGCGCCGAGCCGTCCGCGGGCGGATCGGTCATCATGCAGCACTCGGCGAGCGCCACCGCGAGGCCGCCCTCGGAGCAGTCGTGGGCGGAGCTGAGGAGCCCCTCCCGGACGGCGCGGCGGACGGTCTCCTGCACCGCCTTCTCGCGCGCGAGGTCGAGCGCGGGCGGCCGGCCCGCCTCCTTGCCGAACTCCGCGGCGAGGTACTCGGAGCCGCCGACCTCGCCCTGGAGGGAGCCGACGAGCGCGACCACGTCGCCCGCGGTCCGGAAGGCGCTGTGGCAGGTCCGGTCGACGGGCTCGACGATGCCGACCATGCCGACGGTCGGGGTCGGGAAGATCCCCTGCCCCTCCGTCTCGTTGTAGAGCGAGACGTTGCCGGAGACGACCGGCGTCCCGAGCGCGCGGCACGCGTCGCCGATGCCGCGCACGCACTCGGCGAACTGCCACATGATCTCCGGCTTCTCGGGGTTGCCGAAGTTCAGGCAGTCGGTGATGGCGATCGGCTCGCCGCCGACGCAGGCGATGTTCCGCGCGCACTCGGCGACCGCGTGCATCGCGCCGAGGTGCGGGTCGAGGAAGCAGAAGCGCGAGTTCACGCCGACGGAGAGCGCGATCCCCTTCCGCGCGTGGGCCGCGTCGCCGATCGCGATCCGCACGACGGCCGCGTCGCCGCCGGGGCGCACCGCGCCCACGAGCCGGACCATGTGATCGTACTGGCGGTAGACCCACTCCTTCGACGCGACGGTCGGCCGGGCGAGGAGCCTGAGGAGCGACGCGCCGAGGTCCTTCGGCGCGGGCAGGGTCGCCGGGTCGAAGCGGTTCAGCTCGGGGAGCGCCGGGTGCGGCGTCATCGGGCGCTCGTACCTGGGCGCGCCCTCGGTGAGCGGGTCCACCGGCAGGTCCGCGACGACCTTCCCCTTCCAGTGCGCGCGCCAGCGGCCGGTGGCGGTCACGCGCCCGATCACGGCGACGTCGAGGTCCCACTTCTTGCAGATGCGGAGGACGACGTCCTCCTTCCCCTCGGCGGCGACGAGGAGCATCCGCTCCTGCGACTCCGAGAGGAGGATCTCGTACGGCGTCATCCCCTCCTCGCGCAGGGGCACCTGGTCGAGGAAGAGGTCGAGCCCGTTCCCGCTCCGCCCCGCCATCTCGACCGAGGACGAGGTGAGGCCGGCCGCGCCCATGTCCTGGATGCCGACCACGGCGTCCGTCTGGAAGAGCTCGAGGCACGCCTCGAGGAGCAGCTTCTCCATGAAGGGGTCGCCGACCTGCACCGTCGGCCGCTTCTCCTCGGTCGAGGCGTCGAACTCCGCCGACGCCATCGTCGCGCCGTGGATCCCGTCGCGGCCGGTCTTCGCGCCGATGTACATGACCGGGTTTCCGACGCCGGCGGCGGTGCCGCGGAAGAGCTTGTCGGCGGGCAGGACCCCGAGCGTGAAGGCGTTCACGAGGCAGTTGCCGTTGTAGGACGGGTGGAACGCCACCTCGCCCCCG
The DNA here is from genome assembly GCA_036391435.1 of Anaeromyxobacter sp. Lineage (GTDB taxonomy): Bacteria > Myxococcota > Myxococcia > Myxococcales > Anaeromyxobacteraceae > Anaeromyxobacter. The sequence continues at coordinate 6,868 of DASVZX010000253.1, forward strand.
ACGGTCGGGACGCCCATGCAGTTGCCGTAGCCGCCGATGCCCGCGACGACGCCCTCGAGGAGGTACGCGGTCTTCGGGTGGGCGGGATCGCCGAACCGGAGCGAGTCGAGCGAGGCGATCGGCCGCGCGCCCATCGTGAAGACGTCGCGGAGGATGCCGCCGACGCCGGTCGCCGCGCCCTGGTACGGCTCGATGTAGCTCGGGTGGTTGTGGCTCTCCATCTTGAACGCGGCGGCGAGCCCGTCGCCGAGGTCCACGACGCCCGCGTTCTCGCCCGGCCCCTGCAGCACGCGCGGCCCCGAGGTCGGGAACGTCTTGAGGTGGACGCGCGACGACTTGTAGGAGCAGTGCTCGCTCCACATCACCGAGAAGACGCCGAGCTCCGTGAGGGTCGGCTCGCGCCCGAGGTGCTGCTGGATGCGCGCGTACTCGTCGGGCTTGAGGCCGTGCCGCGCGACGACCTCCGGCGTGATCTGCTCGGTCATGAGGCCGCGGATTCTAGCGGCCGGACCGTCGAATATCGACCCTCCCGTGCCGCGGGCGCGCGAGCGCCCCCGCCGCGGGCGATCCGCGACGGGGGCGCCGGGCGCCGGCCGGGCGTGCGGGCGTCAGAACTCCAGGCCGAGCCGCAGCTCCGCGCCGATCGTCGTGCCGCCGAGCTTGACCTCGCCCGGCGCGGTCGAGCCGGCGCTCCCGACCGTCACCGGCACGGTCGAGGTGGTGAGATCCCAGCGCGCGAAGCCCCACACGCCGACGAGCGCGCCGATCCTGCCGTCGCTCGAGAGCGGCACGTGGACGGCGAGGCCCGGCCGCAGGCCGACGTACATGAACCACTCCTGCGAGGAGCCCGACGTCACGATGCTCGGGTCGTTCCCGAAGTTCCCGTAGCGCTGGCCGCCCACCTCGCCGAGCGCCTCGAGCCGCAGCCAGCCGGCGTAGTCGCCGCCGACGCCGACGAGCGCGCCGATCGCGGTCTGGCTCGCGGACCCGGTCTTCCAGGAGGTGTCGAGGATGGCACCGAGCTCGAAGAGCCCCATGTGCAGGATGAGGTCGCCGCCCGCGATGTTGAGCGAGTCGCGGACGAGGTTCGGATCGCTCGCGGTTCCGCTCGCGGCCTGGTGGAAGCTGTCGGCGCGCGGGCGCGAGAGGCCGTAGAAGGCCTCGATGCTGACTGCCGCGCGAGCCGCCTGCGGGACGGCCACCGCCGCGGCGAGGAGGATCGGGACGAGACGGCGGATCATGGGTTGCTCCCTGGAAGAGGACTTCGGGCGATCGCCGTGCCCCACCGGTGGGGCACGCGCGGCGGGGGCACGAGACCCCCGCACCTGGACGTTGGGTACGGACGCCGCCGGGCGGCAGTCGTTACAGGGGGCACCACGGAAGGGCCCATCGAGCGACCCTCCGGGCGTGTGCCCGCGTCCTCCGGCGGGCTCACGGCGCGGGGCACGCGATCGTGGGCGGGGGCGTGCCGCTCGCCGGGACGACGGCCGTGCAGGCGCCCGTCCCGAAGTTGGACAGCGTGCACCCCGGGCCGACGCTCCCGTTGACGGCGCCGTCCGAGTGCAGCTCGGCGCGCGCGCCGTTCGTGAGGTCCACCTGCGCGCCGAGCGCGACCGGGTAGGTCCGCGCGTGGACGGACGCGTCGTCGGCGACCACCTGGATGCGGTCGCCGCCGGGCCCGGCGACCTCGACGTTGCTCTTGCCGGACGCCTCGACGGAGAGGATCCGGGTCGCGACGCCGGAGGCGCTCACGTGGCTGTCGCCCTCCGCGCGGACGTAGCTCAGCTCGCCCGCGGCGAGCACCGCGGTCGGCGGGATGCACGTGGTGAAGGTCCCGCTCGGCACCTCCATCCACAGGCGCAGCACGTTCGACGGGACGCTCCCCGGGTCGGGGGCGATCTCGACGTGGAGGTAGGGCAGGAGGTTCGCGTCGCCGCTCACGACGAGGCTCGGCGGCGCCGTCCCCGACGCGACGGTCGCCTGGATCCCGTCCTGGACGCGGACCCCCTGGAACGGCGCGGACAGGGTCCGAGTCTCGGAGGCGTCGACGCAGTTTCCCTCGACGTAGGCGCCACACGCGGACGTCGCCGCCAGGGCGACCGCCGCGAGGGACAGCGAGCGTGCCGATCGCGGCAAACCTGTCGCGCGCGCGCAACGCTCGCTCGGAGTCCCGACGGGACCGCGGGTGGGAGCGCGTGCGCCGCGCGCCTCCATCGGCGCGCGCGCTCGCCGGGAACCTCCAGGGAATCCGAGCCGAAATGCCATGCGACCGATCCGCGGGCGGCGCCCGGCCCCCCTCCCCGCCGCGCCCTCGAAGATCATATCTGCAAGGTGCTCGCCAGAGAATACCCGCGGCCCGCGACGCGGAGCCGCGGCGCCGGGGAGCCCGGGCGGGCGCCGCCGGCGGCGAGCGAGCGGGCGCTCGCGCAGGAACGTCACGGCACCGCGGGGGCGAGGTCCCCGCGCCGCCCGGCGCCCGCGGAGCGCGCGACGTCGAGCGTCTCCCCCACCGCGAGGACGCGGACCCGATCGGCCGCGATCCCGCGGCGTGCCCGCTCCGCCTCCAGCCGGCGGGGCGGCTCGTCGAGCGGCTCGTCGGTGAGCTTGAAGGTCCCCCAGTGCATCGCGACGAACGTGCGCGCGCCGAGATCCTCGAACGCCTGCAGCGCCTGCTCGGGGTTCAGGTGCATCGACTCCATGAACCACGCCGGATCGTAGGCGCCGATCGGGAGGAGCGCCGCGTCGATGCGCGGGAAGCGCGCGCCGATCTCCTTGAACCCGGCGAAGGACGCGGTGTCGCCGGAGTGGTAGACCGTCGCCCGCGTCCCCTCGACGACGAACCCGCCCCAGAGCGTGCGGTTCGTGTCGAACGGACCGCGCCGGCTCCAGTGCTGCGAGGGCACGAAGGTGACCGTGACGGGGCCGACGCGCGTCGAGGCCCACCAGCCGAGCTCGGTCGCGAAGATCTTGCGGTCCCGGAACCAGCGCTCGAGGCCGAGCCCGGCGACGACCGGCGCCCCGACCGCCTGCAGCGTCGGCAGATCGAGGTGGTCGTAATGGGAGTGCGTGACGAGCACCGCGTCGATCCGCGGCAGGTCCCGGATCGCGACCCCGGGCGGGACGTTCCGGACGATGCCGCCGAAGAGCCTGGGCTCGAGCGCCGGATCGACGAGGAGCGACACGCCGTCGAGCTGGACGAGGAAGCTCGCGTGGCCGAGCCAGGTGATCCGCGCCGGCTCGCCCGGCGCGGGCGGCGTGCGGAGCCGGGCGAGGTCGGGCGCGACGGTCGGCACCGGGACGCGGTCCGGCGCCCGGCGCCGCCGCCCGGCGATCCGGTCCCACACGCTCCACCTCAGCACGGCGCCGAGCCCCTTGGGCCCGGAGCCGTCGAGGTTCGTGAACCGTCCCGTTCCGTCTCTCGGCTGGCTGAACGCGACGAGGGTCATGGCGAGCGCGGCGAGCGCGAGGGCGCCGGCGATCCGGCGGGTCCGCGACGCCAGGCGGCTCGCGCGCTCCACGTAACGTGCGCTCCCGCGCGGCGCCAGGCCATCCGGATCGTTCACAGCGCGAGCAGGAGCTTCGTCATGTCGTAGCGAAAGTCGCCGCGCTCCGAGACCGCGACCTTCGCGGCGGGGAGGCGGAGGCGCTCGATCATGCGGTTGTAGCCCAGGTCCATGAGGGTGCGGAGGTTCACCGCGTCGTGGAGGTTGTACTCGACGAGGAGCCGGAGCGCCTCGCGGTCGCCGCGCTCGTGCGCGCGCCAGAGGCGGGCCGCGTCGCGCCCGCCGACGCCCCGGAGGTGCGCGGGGCGGCCGACGCCGGTCTCCGCCTCGAGGAGCTTGAGGCCGCCGGCGTGGCCGAGCCTGCGCCACAGGTGGCAGAGGTCGACGTGCGCGCGCGGCGGACGCCAGCCCGGGAACGCGCGGCGGAGCACCGGCACGTCGAACGCGAGCCCGTTGAAGGTGACGAGGAGCTTCCAGCGGCGGGCGGCCTCGGGGAAGCCGCCGAGGTCGCGGCCCGCGAGGAAGACGCGCGGGCCGTCCCGGTCGAGGACGCCGACGGCGGTGAGCGCCTCGCCGTCGGCCTCGACGTCGAGGAAGGCGGCGTCCGCGGCGAACGCGGCGTAGAGGCGCCAGCGCTCCGCGCGCGGGATCATCGCGGCGAGCGCCTCGGCGTCGCCCGCCTCGAGCGCCGCGCGCGCCCGCGCGATCGCCGCGCGGACGCGCGCGTCGAGGGCCGGGCCGAGCACGGCGCGGGGCGGGGCGGGGAAGTCGTCCCAGGTCGCGACGCCCGACTCCCACAGGCGCGCCTCCTGCCAGCGGCCGAGCCCGGGGGCGAGGCGGAAGGTGCTGCGGATCATCTGCGCGCGAGCTTATGCGGCGCCCCGCCGCGCGAGAAGGGGCCCCCGGAGCGGGCGCGGGCTCACGCCGGCTCCCGCTCCCACGCGCTCCGCCACGCGCCCGTGTCCTGCGCGTGCCTCAGGAAGCGCTCGTAGAACGGGTGACGCGAGACCGTCGCGCCGTCCCCGATCACGACGAGCTTCGAGCGCGCGCGGGTGATCGCGACGTTCATGCGGCGCACGTCGGCGAGGAAGCCCACCTCGCCCGCGTCGTTCGAGCGCACGAGCGAGACGACGACCGCCTCCTTCTCGCGCCCCTGGAACCCGTCCACGGTGTCCACCTCGAGGCCGCGCTCGACCTCCTCCGCGAGGCGCTGCCGGAGGCGCTGCACCTGCGCGTCGTAGGGCGAGATCACGGCGATCTCCGTGGGGGGCACGCCGAGCGCGAGGACGCGCGCGACCTCGGCGGCGGCGAGCTCCGCCTCGCCCTCGTTGTGGCGCGAGTCGGAGCCCTCGGGCGTCCCCTCCTCGAAGCCGCGGCCCGCCGTGTCCACCACCTCGAGCGGCGCCGCGTCGATCGCCCGCTCCGCGACGGCGGGGTGGGCGCGGAGCCTCCCGGCGTAGAGCGCCTCGGAGGGGAACGCCATGATGCGCGCGTTCATCCGGTGCTGCTCGGCGAGCGTCACCTTCGCGGCCTCGCCGTGCAGCTCGACGAGCCGCTCGAAGAGCGACACGCCGAGGCCGCCCGCCTGCGCCGCCGCGGAGAGCACGGTGGGCGGGAGCTGCAGGTGATCGCCCGCGAGCACCGCGCGATCCGCGCGCAGGAGCGCGAGGTAGAGCGCGGGCTCCACCGCCTGGGTCGCCTCGTCCACGACCGCGAGCGGGAACCGGCGGCCCGCGAGCGGCCGCGCGTCGAGCGAGGTGAGCGTCGCGAGCACGACCTGGGCGCGCTCGAGCACCTCCGCCTCGGCGCGATCCTCGAGCGCGCGCGCCTCCGCGAGGAGCGCGCGCGCGTCGCGCCACTGCGCCCGCGATTCGCTGAACCGGCCCGGGCCCCGCCGCTGCTTGCGCTTCGAGGCCGAGCGGCGGAGGGCGATCGCCTCGTCCACGAGCGCGCGCGCGATCCGCGCGGGCTCGCGTTCGGCCGCGAGCGCCTCGAGCGTGTGCGCGAGGAGCGCGGGCAGCACGCGCGCCGGGTGGCCGAGGCGCACCACGGAGAGCCCGGCCGCGGCGAGCCGCTCGACGAGGTTGTCGACGGCGAGGTTCGAGGGGGCCGCCGCGAGCACCTGCTCGCCCCGCGCGGCGGCGCGGCGGATCACCTCGACGAGGACGGTGGTCTTGCCGGTCCCGGGCGGGCCGTGGACGAGCGCGACGTCCTCGGCGCGGTCGGCGAGGTCGAGCGCCTGCTGCTGCTCCCCGTTGAGCGCGGCGCCGGCGCCGGGGAGCGCCGGGCCGCGGGCGCGCGCGAGGAAGCGGGGCGGCGTCCCGGTGAGCACCGGGTGCCAGCGGCGTCCCGCCTTCTCGTCCCGGAGCCGCGCGAGGCCGGAGGCGAGCCGCTCCCACGTCACCGGCGACGGCTCGAGCTCGAGGACGACCCGGCCGTCCGTCGCCCAGTCCGGCGGCGGCTCGTCGAACGCGACCGCGAGGGCGGCGCGGGTCCGGCGCGCCACGACGCCGGACGGCGCGTCGGTCCGCGCCTCCCTGCGCAGCGCCACGGTGACCAGGCTCCCCACGCCGATCCGGGCGCCGCCGAGCGGCTTGCCGCCGGCGCGCCCGAAGGTGACGAGCGTCCGGTCGCCGAGGGCGCCCTCCTCGATCGCCTCGACGTCGGCGAGGGCGAGCCCGCGCGCCTCCCGCTCGGCGAGCGTGAGCCGGCCCCGCGCCTCGTCGAGGCGGAGCTTCTCCTCGTCGCGCTCGGCGGCGAGCAGGGCGGCGAGGCGGTCGAGGTGGTGCGCGAGGTCCAGGCTTTCCCGTATATTCCGGCCGCGCATGTCCGGCGAGTACGTCCTCTGGTTCGACGCGCGGTGCTCCGCCTCGAAGCGGGCCGTGGAGCTGCTCCGCGAGCGCGGCGTCGAGCCCGTCCTGCGGCGCTTCCTCGAGGAGCCGCCGACGCCCGGCGAGCTGTCCGCGCTCCTCGCGCGCCTCGGCCTTCCGCCGCAGGCCATCGCCCGCGAGGACGCCGACGAGTACCAGGCGCTCCGCCTCTCCGACCGCACGCCGGACGAGGAGCTCCTCCAGGCGATGGCGCAGCATCCGCGCATCCTCGAGCGGCCGATCCTCGTCGCCGGGGAGCGCGCCGTGGTGGGCCGGCCGCCGGAGCGGGTCCTGGAGCTCCTGCCCGGGGCGACCGCCGGCTAGAAGACGCCCGCGATCCCGAGCGGGATCGGCGTCACCGCGACCGTCCGGGCGGAGGTCCCGTCCTCCCGCGGGTGCAGGAGGCGCGGCAGCGCGATCCCCGCCGCGAGCCCGGTCCCCGCGCCGACGAGCACGTCGGTGAGGTAGTGCTCGTCGGCCGCGATCCGGAGCCAGCCCGTCGCCGCAGCGAGCGTCATCCCGACGCCCCACACCCAGGGCGCGCTGTCGTAGCCGCGCATCGACGAGACCGTCCCCGCCGCCGCCGCGACCGCGAACGCGAAGGTCGTGTGGCCCGAGTAGAAGGAGAGGTTGTCGTCCGGACCGGGCTCGCGGCCCGGGTCGCCGTAGTGCACGAACGGGCGCTGGCGCCCGACCGCGAGCTTCACGATCTGGTTCACGTCCATCGCGAGTCCCGCCGCCTCGGCGACGAGGAGCGCGTCCACCCAGCCGGCGTTCGTGTCCCCCGCCGCGCGCGCGGCGAGCAGCTGGTGCGCCACCATGCCGGCGGGAAGGACGAACGCGATCCCGTCCGAGGCGGTCCGCGCCCGCTCGGCGTGGCTCCACAGGAGCGCGCCGCGAACGCTCGCGTCGAGCGCGTTCGGCTCGCAGAAGCGGCAGCTCGACGGCGCGAGGTCCCGCTTCGCGAGCTCGGCGCCAGCGTAGAGCGCCCAGGCCCCGAGCGCGACCGCGCCGTCCACGCGCAGGTCGTGCTCGAGCGGCTGCGGCCCGGCGTGGGCCGGGAGCGGCGCGATCGACGCGGCGGCGAGCGCGACGGCGAGGGGAGCGGCGCGGCGCATGGACGGACGGTATCATCCCCCCCGGCCATGGCGCGCGACCGAAGCGGCGACGCGGACGACGGCGCTTCCCCGTTCGAGGGACCCGTGCCGCTCCCGCTCGACGGCACCCTGGACCTGCACGGCTTCCGGCCGTCCGAGGTCGGCGCGCTCGTGCCGGAGTGGATCGAGGCCTCCCACGCCGCCGGTCTCCGCGCGCTCCGGATCGTGCACGGCAAGGGGACGGGCGCGCTCCGCCGCTCGGTCGAGGCGATCCTCGCGCGCCACCCGCTCGTCGCCTCCTTCCGCGCCGCCCAGGAGGACGGGGGCGGGTGGGGCGCGACGCTCGTCGAGCTCCGGTAGGTGCGGAGCCGGGCGCCGGAGGGACGCCCGCGTCCCGGGCGGGCAGGCGGACCCCGGGCGCGCGCCGCGTCCCACCGGCGCGCCGGCGTCCGCCCCCGGTGCGGGCGGGCGCGCGGGCGGGCGGAGAACGCCGGGGCGCGGGAAGGCCGGCGCGATCGCCGCCTGTGTTCCCGCGCGGGACCGCCTAGGGTGCACGGCTCGGCGAAGGCCGCGGGAGGATCATGGCGGAGACGACGACCTGGACGAGCCCTCTCCTCGATCTGCTCTTCGACGAGCCGAGCGTGGGCCGGTGCCTCGTCGCGCCGGACGGGAGCGTGCTCCGCGCGAACGCCGAGTGGCTGCGCTCCACCGGCTTCGCACTCGATCGGGTGCTCGGCGCCGACATCGTCGCGCTCTTCCCGCAGACGCGGGACATGGCGCTCGCGCTGCACGCCCGCGCCCGCGCCGGGCACCACGTGGCGGTCCCGCGACACGCACAGAACGTGAACGGGCGCGAGACCTGGTGGGAGGGGAGCATCGACCCGGTCCCGATGGACGGCGGGACGGGGCTCCTCCTCACCACGCGCGAGGCCTCCTCGCGCCTGGCGCGGGACGCGGCGGCGCGCTCGCCGCGGCGCACCGCGGACGTGCTCGCCTGGATCCGCGAGATCGCCGACCACGCGCCGGCGGCGGTGTTCGTGAAGGATCCGGACGGACGCTACGTGTTCGCGAACCGCTTCGTCCTCGACCTGCTCGGGCTCGACGCCGCCCGCGCGCTGGGCGCGAGCGCGGCCGAGGTGTTCCCCGCGTCCGTCGCGCGCCGGGCGGAGGAATACGAGCGGCGGGTCGCGGCGGGCGAGGAGGTCGTCTCGGAGGACGTCATCCCGACCCCTCGCGGCGATCGCGTGCTCGTCGCGGTGCGGTTCCCGTTCCGGATCCGCCCCGGGTCGGTGGGGACCTTCGGGATCGCGGTGGACGTGACCGACCGGGTCCGCGCCGAGTCGTCGCTGCGCGAGAGCGACGAGCGCTTCCGCCTCCTCACCGACGCGATGCCGCAGATCGTCTGCGTGCTCGCTCCGGACGGGGCGGTCGAGTACGTGAACACCACCTGGGCGACGTTCTCCGGGCTCGATCGCGAGGCCACGGCGCGGGCCGGCTGGGAGGCGATCGTCCACCCGCACGACCTCGCGGCGGCGCGCGGGTGCCGCCGCCGGGCCCTCGAGTCGCGGTCGCCGCAGGCGGTGGAGCTCCGGTACCGCGCGGCGGACGGGAGCTACCGCTGGTTCCTGAGCCGCCTCGCGCCGGTGGTGGAGGGCGGGCGCGTCGTCCGGCTCGTCGGCGCCGCCATGGACATCGAGGACCGCGTCCGGGCCGAGGAGGCGCTCCGCGGCCGCGAGCGGGAGGCGCGCGACCGCGCCGCGGAGCTCCAGGCCGTCCTCGACGCGGTTCCCGCCGCGGTGTTCATCGCGCGCGATCCCGGCGCGCGGACGATGGAGGGGAACCGGTACTGCACGGAGACGCTGCGCATCGAGCCCCGGCAGAACGGGTCGAGGTCCGCGCCCGATCCCGAGCGGCTCCGCGGCTTCCGCGTGACGAAGGAGGGCGTCGAGATCCCGGCCCGGGACTTCCCCGTGCGGATCGCGGCGCGGACCGGACGCGAGGTCCGCGACCACGAGTTCGACCTCGAGTTCTCGGACGGCGAGGTCCGGCACATGTTCGGGAACGCGACCCCGCTGCGCACGGCGACCGGCGAGCCCGCCGGCGCGGTCGGCGCGTTCCTGGACGTCACGGACCGGACCCGGACCCAGAGCGCGCTGCGGGACAGCGAGGAGCGCCTGCGGCTCGCGCTCGCCGCCGGCCGCATGGGCACCTACGACATCGAGCTCGCGACGGACCTCGTGGTGACCTCGCCTGCGACGGATCGCCTGTTCGGGTTCGACGGCACCGACGCCCCCGGGCCGCACGCGACGAGCCGGTACTTCGCGCGCATCCACCCCGACGACCTCGAGACCGTGAACGCTGCGCTCCGCGCCTCCGTCGAGGAGGGCAAGGAGCACGTCATGGAGTACCGGGTCGTGCACCCGGACGGCGGCGTGCGCTGGCTCCACTCGCGCGGCGTCGTGGCCCGCGACGCGAGCGGGCGGCCGGCGCGGCTGCACGGGGCGATCGTGGACGTCACCGCGCGGCGCGTGTCCGAGGACGCGCTCCGGGAGGCGGACCGCCGCAAGGACGAGTTCCTCGGCATGCTGTCCCACGAGCTGCGCAACCCGCTCGCCCCGATCCGGAACTCGATCTTCATCCTCCGCCACTCCGAGCCGGGGGAGCAGGCGCGTCGCGCGATGGACGTCATCGAGCGGCAGACCGAGCACCTCACCCGGCTCGTCGACGACCTCCTCGACGTGACGCGCATCGCCCGCGGCAAGATCGAGCTCCGCCGGGACCGCCTCGACCTCCGCGAGCTCGTGCGGCGCGCCTCCGAGGACCTCCGCCCGCCGTTCGAGGCGCGCGGCGTGGCGCTCAGGCTGGAGCTCCCCGCCGACCCGCTGTGGACCTCGGCCGACCCGACCCGGCTCGCGCAGGTCGTCGGGAACCTCCTCAACAACGCGGCGAAGTTCACGCGCGCCGGCGACTCGGTCACGCTGTCGCTCCGCCGCGCGCCCGGCGCGGCGGAGCTCGAGGTGGCGGACACCGGCGCCGGCATCGAGCCCTGGCTCCTGCCGCACGTGTTCGAGCCGTTCGTGCAGGCGGAGCGGACGCTCGCGCGGACGCAGGGGGGCCTCGGCCTCGGGCTCGCCCTCGTGAAGGGGCTCGTCGAGCTGCACGGCGGGACCGTGCGCGCGCACAGCGCCGGCCGGGGGCGGGGCACGGCGGTGACGGTGTCCCTCCCGCTCGTCGCGGACGGGGAGGCGCGCGGCGCGGCGCGGCCGGCGCTCGCGCGGAGCGGCGGCGTCCACGTCCTCGTCGTGGACGACAGCCGCGACGCCGCCGACTCGCTCGCGCAGGTCGTCGAGCTCCTCGGGCACTCCGCCGAGGTCGTCTACGACGGCGCGGCCGCGGTCGCGCGCGTCGAGGCCTCCGCCCCCGAGGTCGTGCTCTGCGACATCGGGCTCCCCGGGATGGACGGGTACGAGGTCGCCCGGCGCGTCCGCGCCGCGCGCGGAGCCGGGGTGCGGCTCGTGGCGGTCACCGGCTACGCGCAGCCGGAGGACCTCGCGCGCGCCGTGGAGGCCGGGTTCGACGCGCACCTGCCGAAGCCGCCGACGCCCGAGCAGATCGCCGAGGTCCTGGAGCGCGTCCGCGCCGGGGCCGCGCTCCGCGGCCCCTGAGGCCTCAGCCCGCCCCGGCCCGGGCGGCGTCGAGCGCCTCGTCGAGCCGCGCCGCGTCGGGCCCGCTCCCCTGCGCCTGGTCCGCCGCGCCGCCGCCCTTCCCGCCGAGCGTCGTCGCGGCCGCGCGGACGAGCTCGCCGAGGTGCGGCCCCGCGCCCTTCGGCCGCGCGAACGCGAGGTGGGCGCGGCCGTCCTCCACCGCGCCGAGGAGCGCGACCCGCCC
>DASVZX010000254.1:0-4905 GCA_036391435.1 Anaeromyxobacter sp.
CGGCCACCCGCGCGCAGCCCGGCCCGCCGGCGCCTCGCGCGCGGGGCGGCGCGCGGGCGACCGCGGAGCGCACCGGGGCTTCACCGCGGTGGGAAGGAAAGTTCCCACCCCGGCGGTCCGGACCCGCTGGCCGCAGGGCTCCGGCGCGCTGGCAGGCGCCTTGCTACGCATCGGCGCGTCCGGCCGGTTCCGGGCACGCGGTGTCGAAAGGGAGGCGGGCGTGCGTGCGGTCGCGGTGGGGCTCCTCCTGGAGGAGCAGCGGGGAGAGATCGTCGCGGCGTGGCGGAGCCACGTCGAGCACGAGCTCGGCGGCGAGCCGGCGCTCGCGTTCGCGGTCGGGCCGCTCCTGCGCGAGATGTCGCTCGCGCTGCGCGAGGACCCGTCCCCGTTCGGGACGGCCGAGGCCGTCTCGCTCGACGGCGGCGGCGCGCGCGCGGCGGTGCTCGTCCGGTCCGGGGCGGCGTCCGCGCGGGTCGCCCGGGAGTTCAAGCTGCTCCACCGCGCCGTCTGGGACGCCCTCAGACGGGGCGGCGCCGTCGTCGGGGCCGACGAGCGGCGCGCCGCCGACGAGTGGCTCGACGAGGCGCTCGCCGCGACGCTCGATCGGCAGGATCGCCTCCGCACGCGCGCCGATCTGCTCGACGGCGCGCCGGCCCCGCAGCGGAAGCCGACGGCTCCCTGGGAGCCGGACGTCCGGCCGATCGCGCCCGCCGCGCCGTCGCGCACGCCGCCGCCGTTGCCGTCCCGCGTGACGCAGCCGTCCGCGACCCGCCCGCCGGCGGCGCATCCGCCGGTGGCCGTCCCCGCGCGGCCGCCGCCGCTCCCGAGGTCGCCGCCGCGGAGCCCGCCGCCGGTCGCGGAGCCGAGCTTCTCCGCGCTCGAGTAGGGGTTCCGCACCGGGGATCTCCCCGTGAACGCGGCCGAGCCCGCGCCCGGGCCCGAGGAGGTCTCGGGCCCGGGGCGAGGTCGTGGTCGCGGTCAGGCTCGGGGTCGTCTCGGGGGACGGGCAAGGGCTCGGGAACGGGCACGCCCCGTTTTTGCCACGGGCGAGCATGCGCCCGGGCCAGGGCCGGGCGGGCGCGCTCGTGATCGCCGGGCCGCCGAGCGGCAGGGCGGGCCACCCGCACCGCTGCGCCCGAGCGGGATGAGGACGGCGGCCGGGCAGGCGAGCCCGTAGCGGCACGCGCTCCCTGGACGCCCGGGCATGAGCCGGCCCGCGTCCGCGCACGGTCCCCACCCCCTCTCCGGCCCCCCCGGTCGAAATGCGGTCGCCAGCCCCTCCGTTCAGGGAGCGCAACCCCGAACGGAAAGGAGCCCGACCGATGTCCACCCGCCGAGCCCCCCTCCTCGCCGCACTCGCGCTCGCCCCCCTCGCCGCTCGCGCGGCGGACGTCTGGGTGGCGGGCGCCACGGAGAAGATCAGGCCGGATGCGCAGGCGCGGCAGGCGACGCAGGCGTCGCTCGAGGCCGCGCGCAACGAGTTCGAGGCGTTCCAGATCGTCGTCACCGGCCGCGCGACGCAGGTGTCCGTCGAGGCGTCGGCGCTCGGATCGCCGGAGGGCGTCATCCCCGACGTGCGGCTGTACCGCGAGGACCTCATCGACCTCGCGCAGGCGTCGTCGCTCGACGGCGCCGCGGGGCGCTGGCCCGACGCGCTCGTCCCGGACGTGGACGACGTCGTCGGCGAGAAGCGGAACGCGTTCCCGTTCGACGTCGGCGAGGGCGAGAGCCGAGCCGTGTGGGTCGAGTACCACGTCCCCGCGGACGCGAGGTCGGCCGTCTACCGGGGCGGGGTGAAGGTGAAGACCGCGGAGGGCGAGACCGTCGTCCCGGTGAAGCTCGCGGTGTGGGACTTCACGCTGCCGTCCACGGCCTCGCTCAAGACGCACTTCGGCCTCGAGTCCGGCGACCTGCCGGCGGGCCACGGCGGCGTGTCGGGCGACGACGCCTCGGCGCTCCGCGCGCGGTACGCGCAGCTGGGGCTCGACCACCGCGTCTCGCTCTCGGCCGCCGACGACGTCGCGAGCTCGGACCTCGATCGGTTCGATCGCTTCTACCGGCCCCTCGTCGACGGGAACGCGCCCACGCGGCTCGCCGGCGCCCGCCTCACGTCGGTGAAGTACCCGGGCGACCGGGGGTCGGTCGACGACCAGCGCGCCTGGGCGCAGCGGGCACGCGCCGGCGGCTGGATGGACCGGCTCTTCCAGTACACCTGCGACGAGCCGCCCCTCACCTGCGGCTGGGGAGACATCGCCGCGATGTCGGCCGCCGCGCACCAGGCCGATCCGGCGTTCCGGACGCTCGTCACGACGACCATCCAGGACGCGGACGCGAACGGCGTCACCGCCGACATCGACGTCCTCGTGCCGGTCGTGAACTACGTCGACGACAAGGGCGGCGACGCGAGCCGGCCCGCGGGCGACCAGCGCGCCGCGTACGACGGTTTCCTGTCCGCCCCCGGGAAGGAGCTCTGGCTGTACCAGAGCTGCATGAGCCACGGCTGCGTCGGAGCCGGCGACGGGGGCTCGCCCGAGACCGCCGCGTACGCGACGGGCTGGCCGAGCTACGTCATCGACGCGTCCGCGGTCCGGAACCGCGCGATGGAGTGGCTCTCGTTCCTCGAGGGCGCGTCGGGCGAGCTGTACTGGGACACCGCCTTCGCGTTCTCGCACGACGCGTGGTCCAACCAGCTCGACTTCTCCGGCAACGGCGACGGGACGCTCTTCTACCCCGGCACCCCGTCGCGCATCGGCGGCGCGACCGACATCCCGGTCGCCTCCATCCGCCTCAAGATGATCCGCGAGGGCATGGAGGACTACGAATATCTGAAGCTGCTCTCCGACGCGGGCGACCCGCAGATGGCGCGGCGCGTGGCCCGGGCCCTCTTCCCCTCGGCCTCCGCGACCGACGTGGACCCGGCGAAGCTGATGGCGACCCGCGAGGCGATCGCGGCGCGCATCCTCGAGCTCACCGGGAAGGACGCGCCCCGCGACGGCGTGGCGGGCGGCTGCACGGGCGGCGGGGGGACCGGCGGGCTCGCCCTCCTCGCCGTCCCGGGGCTCCTCGCCCTCGCCGCGGCGCGGCGGCGGCGCGCCGCGCGGTAGCAGGCGCGGGGCGGGTGTGCGAGGGCGTCGCCGGTCCCCGGCGGCGCCCTTCCCGTTTGGGCGACGGCGCGGCGGCGTCTACAATCCACGCTGGGTGCGTACGTTCGGCCGCTACCGCCTCGTGGAGCCGCTCGCCTCCGGCGGGATGGCGGACGTGTGGCGCGCGGAGGTGACCGGGCCCGAGGGCGTCGTGAAGGAGGTGGCCCTGAAGCTCGTGCGCGGCGAGCACGCCCGCGACGGCGCGTTCGTCCGGATGTTCGTCGAGGAGGCGCGGCTCGCCGCGCGGCTCGGCCACGCCAACGTGGTGCAGGTGTTCGAGCTGCACGAGGTGGACGGGAGCTACGGCATCGCGATGGAGCTCGTCCGCGGCCGCCACCTCGGGCTGGTGGTGGAGCGCGCCCGCGAGCGGGGCGCGCGGCTCGGCGTCCCGCGCGCGGTCCAGATCGGCGCGGACGTCGCGCGCGCCCTCGCCTACGCGCACCGGCTCACCGACGGCGGCCGCCCGCTCGGGATCGTCCACCGGGACGTGTCCCCCCACAACGTGCTCGTGTCGTTCGAGGGCGAGGTGAAGCTGGCCGACTTCGGGATCGCGCGCGCGATGAACCAGGCCGGCCTCACCGAGCCCGGCACGCTCAAGGGGAAGCTCGCTTACATGGCGCCGGAGCAGGCGCGGAGCGTCGCGCTGGACGCGCGCGCCGACGTGTTCTCCCTCGGCGTCATCCTCTGGGAGCTGTGCGCCGGCCGGCGCCTCTTCGCGCGCGAGTCCGAGCTCGCGACCCTCGCCGCCGTGACCGGCGACGAGCCCATCTCGCCGCCGTCGGCGTGGAACGAGGAGGTGCCGGCGGAGCTCGACGCCGCGATCCTCGGCGCGCTGGAGCGCGATCCCGAGCGGCGGACGCGGAGCGCGCAGGACCTCGCGACCGCCCTCGCGGCGGTGCTCCTCCACGTCACCCGGTCGCCCGAGGACGTGGACCTCCGCGCGTTCATGCACCGGATCTTCCCGGGCGAGGCGGAGGCGGCGGCCACCGGGGCGCCCGCCCTCGAGCCGACGCGGGTGCGCGCGAGGACCGAGGTCCGTCCGGCGGCGGACGGGGCGGACGGAGCGGACGGAGCGCAGGGGCGCGCGGCCACGGCCGAGGAGACCGCGACCCGCACGGCGGTGCGGCCCGCCGGGAAGGGGAGGGCGCTCGTCGCGGTCGCGGCGGTCGCGCTCGCGAGCGCCGCGGGAGCGGGAGCGTTCCTGAGGTGGCGCGGGGGGAGGGAGTCGACCGGGACCGCCGCCCCGGCCGCGACCCCGACCTCCAACGCGATCCCGACCGCGACCCCGACCCCGACCGCGACCCCGACCCCCAACGCGATCCCGACCCCGAACGCGATCCCGACCGCGACCTCGACCGCGACCCCCGCGCCCGCGCCCGCGGAACCCGCGCCGCGCGCGCTCTCGCACCTGCGCGCGCGGCCGAGCATCGCGAAGCCGCCGCCCGTGGATCCGCCGAGGCGGGAGAGCGGCAACGGGCTCCTCGTCGTGAAGGCCTGGCCGTGGGCCTGGGTCGAGGTGGTGCTCGACGGGTTCCGCCTGGACGACGCGGCCGGGGCGGGCTTCGGCGTCGTGCTCCCCGCGGGCAGCTACGATCTCGTCGCGCAGGGCCCGAACCACGCGCGGCAGCGCCGCGTCGTCGTCGTCCGCGCGGGCGAGCGCACGACCTGGGCCCCGCCGGGCCCGGCGCGGTAACGGCGGCAGCCGGCGCGCGCCCTCGCAGGGGCGCCGCCTCCCTCCCGGCTCCGGGCTGAGCGCCGCCGG
>DASVZX010000255.1:0-6675 GCA_036391435.1 Anaeromyxobacter sp.
GCGCCCGCCGCGGAGCAGGCCGCGCCCGCGGCGGAGCCCGCCGCCCCCGCCGCCGTCGACGCCGAGCCGGCCGATCCCGCCGAGGGCCAGCCGAAGAACCAGCCGTGAGGCCGGCCGGGGACGGGTAGAATCCCCGGCCCGTGCCGACCCTCGCCGTCCTCGCCGCCGCCGGGCTCGCCGCGCGCCTCGTCGCGGGCGCGCCGCCCGCCGTGCCGGTCCCGGCCGCCGGCGACGTGCGCATCGAGGGGAACCTCACGTACGAGCCGGGCACGGGCGTCCTCCTCGTGAAGGACGGCGCGGTGATCCGGCGCGGCGACCTCGTGCTGCGCGCCCGCTCGGCGACGTACGATCCCGCCACCGGCGAGATCCGGGCGTCCGGCGGCGTGCTGCTCAGCGATCCCACGCGGTTCGTGAAGGCGGACGGCGTCCGGCTGGTGCTCGACGGGCCGTTCGAGGCGGACGGCGTCGTCGCCTTCGTGAAGGACGTCCCGACCGACCTGTCCCGCGCCGCAGATCTCGAGGCGGCGCGCGCCGCGGGCCGGAACCGGCTCACGTTCTCCGGCTCGCGCCTGCGGGGCGACGCCTCCGGGCGCTTCCTGCTCGAGGGGGCGCGGCTCACGCTGTGCGACTGCCCGGGCGGCTGCGCGCCGTCGTGGGAGCTGACCTCGCGCCGGGCCGACGTCGTCCCCGGCGTGCGCGCGACGCTGTCGTGGCCGGTGCTGCGCGTGACGCCGCGCTTCCTGTTCGTCGACCACCCGGTGCCGGTGCTCGTCCTGCCCTGGCTCTACGTCCCGCTCGGCGAGCGGCAGACGGGGCTCCTGCTGCCCGAGGTGCTCTCGACGGGCGCGACCGGCCTGCAGATCTCCGAGCCGGTCTTCGTCACCCTCGGGCGCAGCGCGGACGCGACGCTCACCCCGCTCTACGCGTTCGGCCGCTCGCGCGGCCAGGTCGCGGAGGGGAAGCCCGCCGTGCGCGGCCCGGGCGGGCGGCTCGAGCTGCGCTGGGCGCCCGCGGAGGACGCCGGCGGCCAGGTGCAGCTCGCGTACGCGCACGACCTCGATCGCGAGCCGCTCGGCGAGGGCGGAGACCGGCTCGCGCTGAGCGGCCGGCACGCGCAGCGGATCTCCGACCGCACGTCGCTGGACGCCGCGCTCCGGCTCCCCCTCGACGCGGTGTGGGTGCGCGACCTCACCGCCGACGTGCTCGGCCGCGACGCGCCGTACGCGCGCTCCGACCTCCTCCTCTCGCACCGGCGGGAGTCGTTCGTCCTCGAGCTCGGGGCGAGCTACCTCGAGCCGCTGCGGCCGGACGGCTACCTGCTGGATCCGGCGACGGGGGCGCACGAGAGCGCGCGCACCTGGGGCGCGCTCGGCGCCGGTCTCGACGTCGCGAGCCGCTGGCCCGCGGCCGCCGCGACCCTCGTGCCGGTGGCGCTCGGGCCCCTCCGGCTCTCGGGCCGCGCCGGGCTCTCCCGGTTCGCGCCGCCGTCGTCCGCGTGGGACTCCGGCGCGTGCTGGAACGTGGCCCCGGGAACCTGCGCGGACGGCCCGCGCCGCGCGGCCGCCGATCGCGGCGACGCGCGCGCGGAGGTCTCGGCGCCGCTCGTCCTCGGCGACGCCGTCTCGCTCACGCCGTACCTGCGCGGCGCCGCCACCGCCTACGCCTTCGAGGCGGACCACCCGTCCACGGCCGCCGCCTGGGGCGTGGGCGGCGTCGCGATCGCGACCGAGGTGTCCCGCCGCTTCGGCTCGATCCGCCACGCGATCGCGCCCCGCCTCGAGTGGCGGGCCGGGACGGCGAGCGCGGGCGAGGGGATCCCGTGGACGGGCTACGACGCCCTCGATCGATCGACGGCGGGCTTCCTGTCCGCGGCCCCGCCGGGCGCGTGGCAGCAGCTGCGCGGCGCCGTCGAGACGCGGCTCGCGGCGGACGGCGCCGACCTCCTGCGGCTCGAGGTGGGGCAGGACTACGACGCGCGCCTCGGCCGGTTCGCCGAGACGTTCGCGGGCGCGGACGTGGCGTGGCGGGGCCTCGGCGTGTCCGCCGCGGCGCGGTTCCTCGCGATCGACGACCGGCCCGAGGCCGCGCCCGCGGCGCCGATCCCCTCGAGGTTCCTCGACCGCTTCACCGAGCTCCGCGCGTCCGCGTCCTATTCGGACGGGCGCGGGGACCTCCTGCGCGCGGGGTTCGTCTCCATCGGCCCGGGCGGCTCCGGGACGCTCCTCGCCGGGATCGACCCGCTCTTCGACCTGCGCCCCTCGCCGATGGCCGTGGCGGCCTCGGCGAGCGCGGGCGCGCGCGTCGTCGCGGGCGGCGCGACGCTCGGGTACGACGTCCTCTTCCCCGGGCGCGACCAGTACGTCCCGTCCTGCGCGGCGGGCGGCCCGGCGCAGGGGCGGCCCGTCTCGGCGTGGCGCCCGCAGCAGCAGGTCGCGAGCGCGGTGTGGAACTCGCCGTGCCGCTGCTTCCGGATCACGGCGCTGGTCCGCCACGACGACTGCGGCGACTGGTCGTACTCGGCGTCGCTCGACCTGTCGCGGCTCGCCGAGGCCCGCGCCGGCCGCTGACGTCCCGGGAGGGGCGTCCCGCGAGCCCGCGCCGGTTCCGGTTGCAGGCCCACCCCGCCGATTGGAGAATCGACCCGTGCGCCGCGCCCGCTCCCAGGCCGGGTCGAGGACGCCGGGCGACGGCGAGCCCGAGAAGCGCCGGGCGATCCTCCACGCCGCGGTGCGCGTCTTCGCGGAGAAGGGTTACCACGGCTGCCGCATCGCGGACGTGGCGCGCGCGGCGGGCGTCGCCTACGGGCTCGTCTACCACTACTTCAAGAACAAGGACGAGCTGCTCGAGAGCGTGTTCGCCGAGCAGTGGGCGATCCTCATCAACGCGCTGCGCGCGATCGACGAGGGGCCCGGCACCGCGGCGGAGAAGATCGCCGCCGTCTACGGCTTCGTCTTCGACGTCTTCAAGACCGCGCCGGCCGCGGTCCGCGTCCTCATCCTCGAGGTGACGCGGACGCCGCACTCGCTCCGCGCCGGCTCGACGCGCGAGACGTTCGAGCACGCGGTGCGCCTCGTCGCCGACGTCGTGCGGCAGGGGCAGGCCCGCGGAGAGCTGCGCGCCGAGATCGACCCGGTCGTCGCGGCGGCCGCCATCCTCGGCGCGCTCGAGCTCTCCGTCTCCGGCATGGTGGTCGGGCTCGTCCCCGCCACGGGCGAGGAGGACGTGGACCGGGCGAAGCGCGCCGTCACCGACGTCGTCTTGCGCGGGCTCCGCCCGTCGTAGCGCGGTCGCCCCGCGCCGCTCCCCGGGCCGCGCCCCAAGCGCCCGTTGCCCCCGCGGCGCGGCCTCGATAACCTCGGTCCCTTCTCGAGTGGAGGTGACGATGGCCGCGCGCGTTCTCGTCTCCGACGATCTCTCGGCGGAGGCGGTCCGGATCCTCACGGAGGCCGGCCTCGAGGTGGACGTGAAGGTGGGGCTGAAGCCCGACGCGCTCGAGGCGATCGTGGCCGGCTACGACGCGCTCGCGGTGCGGAGCGCGACGAAGGTGACGGCCCGCCTCCTCGAGAAGGCGACCCGGCTCCGGGTGGTCGGCCGCGCGGGCGTGGGCGTCGACAACGTGGACCTCGACGCCGCGACGCGGCGGGGCGTCGTCGTCATGAACACGCCGGGCGGGTCGTCGGTCACGGTGGCCGAGCTCGCGCTCGGGATGATCCTCTCGCTCTACCGCCACGTGCCGGCGGCGACCGCGAGCGTGAAGGCCGGGCGCTGGGAGAAGAAGCGCTTCCAGGGGCGCGAGATCGCCGGCAAGACGCTGGGGGTCGTCGGCATCGGCAACATCGGCTCGGTCCTCGTCGAGCGCGCCCTCGCGATGAAGATGCGGGTGGTCGCCTACGACCCGTTCATCACCCCCGAGGCGGCGGCGAAGCTCGGGGCCTCGCTCGTGGACCTCGAGACGCTGTGGCGCGACGCCGACGCGGTGTCGCTCCACGTGCCGCTCACCGACCAGACGCGGCACCTGGTGAACGCGGCGACCCTCGCGAAGATGAAGAAGGGCGCGATCCTCGTGAACTGCGCGCGCGGGGGGATCGTCGACGAGCGCGCCGTCGCGGAGGCGCTCGCGTCCGGGCACCTCGGCGGCGCCGCGCTCGACGTCTTCGAGAAGGAGCCGCCCGCGCCCGACCACCCGCTCTTCGCCCTGGACGACTTCGTCTGCACGCCGCACATCGGCGCGTCGACCGAGGAGGCGCAGTCCGCGGTGGCGATCGCGCTCGCCGAGCAGCTCGTCGCCTACCTGCGCGACGGGATCGTGCAGAACGCCGTGAACGCCCCGGGGCTCCCGCGCGAGATCCTGGACCAGCTCGCGCCCTTCCTGCCCCTCGCCGAGAAGCTCGGCGCGCTCGCCGCCCAGCTCGCGCCGCAGGGGCCCGCGGAGATCGACGTCGAGGTGGCGGGGGAGCTCGCGGCGATCCCGATGCGGCCGCTCACCGCGCGCGCCCTCGTCGGCCTCCTGCGCCACTTCCTGCACACGCCGGTGAACGAGGTGAACGCGCCCGCCATCGCGAAGGACCGCGGCATCCACGTGCGGGAGGTCCGCTCGGCGGAGCCGCACGACTTCGCGAGCCTCGTGACGGTCCGGATGCGCGGCGCCGGCGGCGAGACGAGCGTCGCCGGGACCCTCTTCGGCAAGCGCGACCCGCGGATCGTCCGCGTGGGCGCGTTCCAGGTCGAGGCCGTGCCCGGCGGCCACGTCATCGCCTGCGAGAACGACGACGCGCCGGGCGTGGTGGGCAACCTCGGGACCGCGCTCGCCGCGGCGGGCGTGAACATCGCGCGCATCTCCCTCTCGCGCCTGGACGACCGGTCGGGCGCCTTCTCCTTCCTCAACGTGGACTCGGCGCCCACGCCGGAGATCCTGGAGGCGCTCCGGCGCCTCCCCCACGTCCGGTCGGTCAGGGCGCTGCACCTCTAGCGAGGGCGCAGCTCGGCCACGCATCGCGTCCGACGACCCGGCCCGGCGCTCGCGGCCGAGGACGGCGGGTCGAGCCGGGCACGGGCACGGGATCCGGGCCAGCGAGCCAGCGCCGCGGGCCGGCGGGCCGGGCCGGCAGGCCGCGGGGCGTGGGCTCGCGCGTTGTGCCCCGGACTCGCAGATCACAATTTTGCATCCGGGTGGGGGCTTCCCACCGGGAGGTAGGGCATGGCGACGGTCGGGACGGAAGCGGCGCCGAGGGGCGGGTTCGCCTTCGCGCGCGTCCACTGGGGAAGCGTGATCGCGGGCGTCCTGCTCGCGCTCGCGGTTCACATCGTGATGGGGCTCATCGGCGCGGCGCTCGGGATCGCGGCGGGCCCGGCGGACTCGCGGGCGCTCGGCGTGGGCGCGGCGATCTGGGGGCTCATCACGCCGTTCGTGGCGACGCTCCTCGGGGCCTGGCTCGCGATCCGGCTGTCGGGCGAGCGGGACCGGACGGCGGGCTACGTGAACGGCATCCTCGTGTGGTGCATCGGGCTCATCGCGGGCGCGCTGTTCCTCACCGGGACGGCGGCGACCGGCGCCATGAGCGCCGGGGCCGCGGCGAGCGGGAACCTCGGGCCCGCGCAGCGCGTGATGAGCAGCATGACCGGGCGCGGCACGCCGACGCGCGGCGAGACGGAGCGTGGCGCGGATCAGGCCAGCAAGGCGGCCGCGGGCGCGACCGGCGGCGCGGCGCTCGCCGCGATCGCGGGTCTGCTGGGCGCGGTGGTCGCGACGGGGCTCGGCACCGGCAGCCGGAGCGGGCGCCGGCGCGGGCTCGGCTGGCGCATCGCGCTCCAGCGCCGTGAGGAGCGGCACGAGGGCGCGTACGCGGGCGACGCGGGCCGGTACGGCGAGGCGACCTATCGGCCGCCTCCGCCGGCGTACCCGAGCCGCGACGTCGGCACGGGCGAGCTGCCGCGCGACGAGACGACGGATCCGTACCACCACTGACGGGCGTCCCCCGGCGGAACGCGGCCGGGAAGGAGGGGGGATCTCCGCACCATTCGCGGGGATCCCCTCTCGGTTTCTGCGCTACATTCGCGCCGCGATGCCGCTCGACCTCTCGCTCCCCTCCGGCCTGCGCGACCTCCTCCCCGACCACTCGGCGCACCTCGCCGAGCTCTCCGCCCGGCTGCAGGAGGTCTTCTCGCGGTTCGGCTACCGGCGCGTGTTCCTGCCCACGCTCGAGCGGCTCGACGTCGTCGAGCGCGGCCTCTCCGCGGCGGCCCTCGCCGACGTGATGAAGTTCGTCGAGCCGGGTTCGGGCGAGGTGGTCGCCATCCGGCCCGACATCACGCCGCAGATCGCGCGGCTCTACGCCGCCCGCCCCGACGCGCTGCCGTCGCCCGCCCGGCTCTGCTACGACGGGCCGGTGCTCCGCGCGCGCGAGGCGCGCGCCGGCCGGCCGCGCGAGGTCTACCAGGCCGGCGTCGAGATGCTCGGCGCGGGCGGGCCCGCCGCGGACGCGGAGATGCTCGTCGTCCTCTCGCGCGCGCTCGCGCGCGTCGGCCTGTCCGGCGCGCGCGTCGAGGTCGGGCACGCCCGCTTCGCCGGGGCCGTGGTCGACGCCGCCCGCCTCCCGGAGCGCCTCCGCGCGGACGCCTGGGCGGCGCTCGCGCGCAAGGACGAGGCGGCGCTCGCCGCCCTCGCCCGGAAGGCGC
>DASVZX010000256.1:0-8371 GCA_036391435.1 Anaeromyxobacter sp.
CGCGACGCGCTCCCCCCGCGCGGGCCCGCTCCCGTCGCCGCGGCGGCCGAGCCGGGAGGTGCCGCCTGCGCCGCGCGCCGCGCCGGCGCAGCCGCGCGGCGATCACGCCTTCTCGTCCTTCTCGACGAGCCCGTACCGGGAGAGCTTCTCGTACAGGGTCGAGCGGTGGATCCCGGCGAGCTCGGCGGCCTTCCCGACGCTCCCGCCCGCCTCGCGCAGGAGGTCCTCGAAGAACTTCCGCTCCCAGGCGTCGCGCGCGCGGCGGTAGCGCCCCTCGCCCGAGGCGCCGGCGTCCCCGGGGTGCGGCGAGAGCTCGGGGGGGAGGTCCGCGAGCGTGATCGCGTCGCCCCGCGCGAGGAGGAGCCCGCGCTCGATCGCGTGCTCGAGCTCGCGGATGTTGCCGGGCCAGGGGTGATCGAGCAGCGCCTTCATCGCGTCCGCGTCGGGGAGGAGCGGCGGGCGGGACAGGCGCAGGGCGTGCTTCCGCACGAAGTGCTCGACGAGGAGGGGGACGTCCTCGCGCCGCTCCCGGAGCGGCGGGAGCCGGACCGGGACGACCCGCAGCCGGAACCAGAGGTCCTCGCGGAACCGGCCCGCCCGGACGCTCTTCTGGAGGTCCTCGTTCGTCGCCGCGACGACGCGGACGTTCGCCCGGCGCGGCCTGCGGCTGCCGACCGGCAAGAACTCGCCGTCCTGCAGGACCCGCAGGAGCTTCGGCTGCAGCGGGGTGGGGAGCAGCCCGATCTCGTCGAGGAAGAGCGTCCCGCCCTCCGCCTCGGCGAAGAAGCCGGGCCGCGCCTGCTCGGCGCCGGTGAAGGCGCCCTTCTCGTGGCCGAAGAGCTCCGCCTCGGCGAGGTTCTCCGGGATGGCGCTCATGTTGAGCGCCACGTACGGCCCCGACGCGCGCGTCGACATCGCGTGCGCCGCGCGCGCGAGGAGATCCTTCCCGGTGCCGGACTCGCCCTCGATCAGGATCGGCACGTCGGACGGGGCGATCCGCTCGAGGATCGAGACGACGTCCTTCATCGCCTGCGACTTGCCGACGATGCCCTGGACGGAGAACTCGCCGGAGAGCGCGCTCCGCAGGCGCGCGTTCTCGCGCCGGACCTTCGCGTGCTCGACGGCGCGCTGGACGACGATCTCGAGCTCCTCCGGCTCGAACGGCTTCCTCAGGTAGTCGAACGCGCCCGCCTTCATCGCCTCCACCGCGGTCTCGACGGTCGCGAAGGCGGTGACGAGGATCACCGGGATCTCGGGGACCTTGGACTTGAAGCGCCGCAGCCCCTCGATCCCGTCGATGCCCGGCATGCGGAGGTCCGTGACGATCGCGTCGAAGTCGGCGCGGTCGAGCGCCGGCAGCGCCTCGGCCACCGTCGCGAAGTCGTAGACGACGTAGGAGCGCGCGAGCGCCCGCTTCATCATCTGCCGGGCGGAGTCGAGGTCGTCCACGACCATGAGGTTCGGCTTCGCGCTCACGCGCCGCCTCCGAGGGCCCGGGCTCCGGGCGCCGCGCCCTCCGCGGCGGGCGCCGCGGGGAGCCGGATCCGGAACGTCGCGCCGCGCCCGGGCGCGCTCTCCACCTCGACCGCGCCGTCGTGCGCCTCCGCCGCCTGCCGCACGATGGCGAGGCCGAGGCCGGTGCCGTTCGCCTTCGTCGTGAAGAACGGCTCGAACACGTGCGCGACCGTCTCGGCGTCCATCCCGGGGCCGTCGTCCTGGAACTCGACCGCGAGGCCGGCGCCGTCGCGCCGCGCGCGCACCCGGAGCGTGCCGCCGGCCCGGTCCTGCATGGCGTGGATCGCGTTCACGCCGAGGTTCAGGAACGCCTGGCGGAGGAGCTCCGCGTCGGCGACGATCTCCGGCAGCCCGTCCTCGATCTCCACCGTTCGCTCGACGTTCGCCTGGGAGGCGGCGGGCCCGATCACCTCGACCGCCTCGCGCAGGATGGGGTCCACCGGCTGGCGGAGGGGGTGGACCGTGCGCGCGCGCGCGAAGACGAGGAACCGCTCGATGAGGCCGGCGGCGCGCACCACCTCGCGCCGGATCGCCTCGACGTCGGAGCGGATGGGCGACTCCCCGGGGAGCTCGCGCGACGCGACCGAGGCGTAGCCGCGGATCACGTTCAGCGAGTTCCCGATCTCGTGGGCGAACCCGGCGGCGATGCCGCCGAGCGTCGCGAGCCGGTCGGCGCGCAGCACCTCGCGGGTCTTCTGGCGGACGCGCTCCTCCAGCTCGGCGATGAGCTTCTGGTTCTCGGCGCGGCGCTCCTCGAGGCGCGCCGACATGTCGTTGAAGGCGCGGACGAGCTCGGCGAGCTCCCGGTCCTCCGGAGGCTCGAGCCGGACGCCGCGCTCCTCGGCGAGCGAGTGCGCCGCCTCGGAGAGCCGGACGAGCGGGCGCGTCACCTGCCGGATGAAGATCGCGGTGAACAGGTGGCCGAGGGCGATCCAGAACGCCGCCACCAGGGCCGCGCCCCAGGCGAGGTTGCGCGCGTCCCCGACCACCTCCTCGTGCGAGAAGTCCACGTTCACGGCGCCGACGACCGCGCCGTCGCGGATGATGGGCGCCGAGGCGACGATCCCCTCCGGCTCGATGAGCCGCATGAAGGCCTTGAGGGGCCAGTCCGGCGTGTGGAACTCGCTGGGCGGGATGCCGTCGGGGCACTTCTCCCCGGTGCGGGACAGGCACGCGAGCACCTTGCCGGTGCGGTCCACGATCCAGGCGCGGTCGAGCGGGTGCGAGGCGACGACGCGCTCGAGGATGACCGGGAGCGCCTGGTCCGCGCCCTCCTCCGGCCCGTCCGTCCGCACCCAGCGGGCGGCCCCGTTGGCCGCGGTTCCGGCGATCGCGCCGCCCTCGCGGACGAGCAGCTCCTGGCCGCGCGCGAGCTCTCGCCAGAGCGCGACGGCCGTCACGCCGGACATGGCGAAGATGATCACGCCGGCCATCAGCACGAAGAGCTTGAGGCGGAGGGTCACCGGGTCACCAGGCCGACACGGGGAGCGGCGGGAGGGGAGCGCCGCCGAAGGCGTGGCACTCGGTGCAGGTCTTCCCGCGGGCGTGGGAGGTCGCGCCCGCGTGGCAGCGGAGGCAGCCGCCGGGCTCCGGCGTCCAGGTGTGGGGCAGGTGGCAGTCGACGCAGCGGCCGTGCCCCTTGCGCGCGTGGAGGCCGCCCTTCGACATGAGGGCCGGCGCGTGGCAGTCGGTGCACTCCGCGAGCGTCTTGCCGTCCTTGGCGTGCGGGTGGTGGCACTCGGCGCAGGACATCTCCATCGGCGCGCCGTGCTCCTTCATCGGCGCGCGGATCCCCTGCGCGGAGTGGCAGCGCATGCAGTCGCGCCGCGTGGGCCTCAGCCCGGGCTCGTTCGTGAGGAACTCGTGGCAGGCGAAGCAGTGGAGCCGCTGCATCTTCTCGACCTTGACCGCGTGGCCGGGGTGGCAGTCCACGCACTTCGACGCGACGGGCTCGAACCCGTGCATGCTCGCCGCGTGGCAGCGGACGCAGGCGATCTTGTTCTCCTCGACGTGGATGCGGTGGCCGCGGGAGCCGCCCACCTGCGGCCACTTCGGGTCGTGGGAGAAGTGGCACGAGGCGCAGGCGCCCACCTCGACCTGCGCGTGCTTGCCCATCGGCTTCTTGCCCGCGACGAAGGCGCCGAGCATCGCCACGCCCTGGCGCGGGGTGGAGTGATGGCAGCGCTGGCAGGCGACGTCCTTGTGGGTGCCGCCGAGCCAGAGCGCGAACTCGGGGGAGGCGCGGTGGCAGACCGCGCACAGGCGCGGGTCCTCGTCCACGAACTTCTTGAAGCGGAGGAACCCGAGCACGACGGCGAACGCGGCGAGCGCGGCCACGCCGAGGAGGAACGCCTTCGCGTTGCGGGAGAGGGCCATCGGCCGCTTGGATTCTATCCCCGCGCGCCCGCCCCGACGAGCACGGGCGCACCGTGAACTGAAGGGGGCCGCGCGATCCTCCGCACGGCCCCCCGGGATGACTGCCGACCGCTCGCTACTCGTCGAGCTTCGGCTTCAGCCGCTCGTACTCGAGCGGGTGCTCGTGCTTCAGCATGTCGACGGAGATCCGGCCGTTGAGCCACGCCCAGTTCATCGGGAAGATCGAGGGCTTCAGGTGGACGTTGTAGAAGTGCACCACGAAGAGGAACAGGATCGCGAGGGTCGCCTCCTCCCCGTGGATGATGAGCGCGGAGGTGATGAGCCAGGACGGCGCCCAGCTCGCGAACCAGGCCGGGAACCAGAAGATGAACCCGGTGCCGACCATCATCACGATGCCCCAGAACACCGCCCAGTAGTCGAACTTCTCGAGGTACATGAAGCGCTCGAACTTCGGGCGCTCCTTCCGCAGGCCCAGCATGAAGAGGATGTTGTCCCGCATGTCGAGCGCGTCCTTCGGCGTCGGGAGCATCGACATCGGGAGCCGCTTCTTCGACGCGAGGAACGTCAGGTAGAAAAGGTGGTAGACGGCGGACGCGATGATGAGGACCGCGCCGACCCGGTGCCAGGTCGCGGCGCCCTGCGCCCCGCCGAAGAGCTTCATCCAGGCCGCGGAGTAGCGCGCCGCCTCGGCGTCGCCCGCGCCGCGGAGCGGCCAGCCGGTGATGCCGAGCAGGATGACGCCGGAGAGCATGAGCCAGTGCTGGAAGCGCTGGTGGAGGTCGAAGCGCACCACGCTGCGCGCGGCCAGGCCGGCGTGCTCGCCGTGCGACTTCCTCGCGAGCCGCTGCCGCAGCTCGTAGACGAAGTCGATCGCGACGTGGAACGCGAAGAAGAGGAGCGTCAGCGTCGTGAGCCACGAGAAGGCGACGTGGATGATGTGGGTGACGAGGGTGCCGCCGATCTCCTGGATCGGCTTGTGCGCGACGAGCTTCCCGAAGTTGGCGGACGCGCCCGCGTGGCAGCGGCCGCAGGTGTCCTGGCGGTTGCCGGCGAAGACCGCGGAGGCGGGGTTCGTCTTCGCCACGATCGCGTGCGTGCCGCCCTTCGCCATCGGGGCGGCGTGGCAGCTCACGCAGACCGGCGCGTACGGGTTCCCCACGCGCGCGAGCCGGCCGTGCATCGAGTCGTGGTAGGTGATGGCCGCCTCGGGGTTCACCCCGGCGGCCTTCGCGAACTCCTCGTTCCCGTGGCACGCCTCGCAGCGCTTCGCGATCTCGCGGCGGTCGGCCGGGACCGCCTGGCGCGCGGCCGCCGTGGGATCGTAGGGCGCGGTCTTCTGCGCCGCGTGGATCGAGCCGTGGCAGGAGGCGCAGGTCGGGCCGGGGACCTTCGTGTCCTCGCGGAGCCACCGCGAGTGGATCGAGCCCTGCCAGGCCGTCCACATCTCGGGGTTGTTCCCCTCGTGGCAACCGGCGCAGGCGAGGTAGGCGCGGGGCGCGGCGACCTTGATCTCCGCCGCCGCGGGCTCGCCCTTCCCCGCGTGGCCGACCGGGGCGGGCCAGCGCGCCTTCGCGATCCGCGCGACGACGGCCTGGTCGGCGGGAGACAGCGGCGGGAGCTCGTTCTCGTGCGGGCCCATCGCGTAGCCCGCGTGGCAGTCGGTGCAGGACGCCTGGCCCGCGTGGACCGACTTCGCGAACGCGTCGACGTCGAACGCCGGCGCGTCCTTGCCGCTCTTGTCGTGGCAGCCGCTGCACGCGTCGTAGCCGCCGACGTTCGCGTCGGCCGGCTTCGCCTCCTCGGCCCGCGCGATCGGCGCGAGGACCAAGGCAAACGTGAGGAAAGTGGCTCGCATAAGTGGGGTGCGACCGTGCAACGCATGTGCCCCCGCCCCGGCGGTGACGTAGCGGTCAACTGGCTGAAATCGTGAAAGATTGATTTCGATCATGATGTGGGCTCGCGCAGTCATTGCGCGTCGGAACGTGCGCCGAGAACGGAGTGCGCGCTCTCGCGCGCGTCCAAACGTCGCGAACCCGGCGGGCGGCCGGGTCCGCGACGGTGCCGCGTGCGATCAGCGGCTCGCCTGCTCCTGCGCGGCGGGCTTGCGCACGGTGACCGCGGTGAGCGCGCCGACCGCCGCGCCCGCCACCGCGCCCGCGACCGCGAAGAGCGACCCGACCGCGAGGACGCCGAGCACCATGCCGAACACGATGAGCGAGCGGGCGAGGAGGGTCGGCTCGACGGGCGTGCCGAAGATGCCGCCGGCGAGGAGGACGCCCGCGTAGCCGCCGTAGAGCATCGCCGGGAGCAGCGCGATCGCGAGGAAGAGGGCGAGGCCGATGCCGGCGCCGACGAGGGTGGGGGTCTTCTTGTTCATGGCGTTCTCCTGTGCTGCGTTCGGGTTCGAGGCTTCCGGGGACCGCCACCGTGGCGCGCCGCCGTCGTCCTCAGGTCATTGCAGGCGGGCTGCCAGCGCGGAGGCACGGCGTTTCGCGGGGTTGCAGGCCCGCCTGTCGGGAACGGCAGACGGCGCGGCGGGCGCGTCCGACGGACGGAGGGCCCGCCCCGGGCCCGGCGATCCCCCGGACGCGGGCCCGGGCGCGCTCACGGCGCCTACGGCCGCGCGTCGGCCCGCAGCACGGGGTACAGGCGGTACGCCTCGTCGAAGGACGGGTGGAGCCGGTGGAAGAACTCGAGCCGGGCCTGCGGGTCCTTCGCGAACGCCGGGTCCGCGAGCCGCGCCTCGAAGTCGCGCCGGACGGCGGGGTCGCGCGCGAGGAGGTCCCGCGCGAACGGATCGAGGACGTAGTCCTCGACGTACTCCTTCTTCTCGAAGGCGGCGTCGAAGTCGCCCCAGGCGAGGAAGGAGTCCGGGCCGGCGGGCTCGAGGAGGTGCGCGGCGAGGAGCGCCCGGGCCTGCGCCACCGGCACCCAGAGCGCGCCGGCGCCGACGTCGCGGCGCTCGCGCCGCCAGGCGCCCTCCACCGACAGCTGCTGCCGGCCCTCGAACGACGTCGCCGCGAACCGGGCCGCCGTCGCGCGGAACGTCTCGACGTCGGCGCCCGGCCGCGCGGTGTCGATCCGGGAGAACCGGACGCCGTGCAGCCGGAGCCGATCGGCGACCCGGCTCGCCCAGGCGGCGGGCACGATCCAGCCGCCCCGCGGGAGCGCGACGGTCGCGGTCGGCACCACCTGGTCGAGGAGCGGGACCTCCCAGATCTGCGGTCGCGACTCGTCGTAGCGCACGACCGCACGCCCGAGGGCGGGCGACTCCTCGCGCGCGTAGGCGTAGCCGCGGAACCGGATCGTGCGCGGCGCGTCCCGCCTCGGCTCGTCGGCGAGCGCGACCACCTTCCCGCCGAGCCCCGCGGCGGCCCCGTCGGCGCGCGCGGCGGCGGCGATCCAGGCCTGGCCGCGCTCGGCGGCGAGCCCGAGCAGCGCGCGCAGGAAGTCGGCCGTCGCCTTCACGCGGTACGCGTACGGGCGCCAGGAGTGGGTCTCGAGCAGGATCCCGAAGCGGTTGCGGGCCGCCCAGTAGCCGTGGCCGAACCGGATGGGCGGCGAGCGCTCGGCGAAGCCGGACTCCGGGTTCCCGTCGTCGGCGAACGACGGGTAGAAGTCGAGCGGCAGGTGGCCGAGGCTCGCGAGCCGGGAGACGAGCGCGTCGGACATCTCCTTCCCCGCGCCGCGCAGCGACGGGTCGTACCCGAGCCGCGGCTCGACCAGGACGGCCATGTCGTGCTCGAACTGGGCGCCGTCGGTGACGTGCAGGTCCGCGTAGACGATCGGATCCCACTCGGAGAGGAGCGCGAGGAGCGCGCGCATCTCCGGCGCGTCCGCCTTCGCGTAGTCGCGGTTGAGGTTCAGGTTCTGCGCCGTCGTCCGCCACCCGCCCTCGGCCGGGCCGCGCTGGTTCGGTCGCTGGTCCGGGCCGAAGCGCTCGTGGCCGTCCGGGTTCACGACGGGCACGAACACCGCCGTCACCTTCGCGAGCGGCCCGCCGTCCGCGGAGGAGAGCCAGTCCCGGAGGACCAGGAAGCCCGCGTCCTTCCCGTCGATCTCGCCGGCGTGGATGCCGCCCTGGAAGAGCACCACCGGGCGCTCCTTCGCGCGCGCCGCGAGCGGGCGGGTGACCCCGTCCGCGCTCGCGGCGAGCGCGACGAGGTCGCGCCCCTCCGGCGTCGTGCCGTACGAGAAGCAGCGCGCCCGCCGCGGCCAGGTCCGCTCGACGGCGTGGCAGAGGCGCACCGCCTCGTCGTAGCGCCCGGTCCGCTCGAAGCCGGTCCGCTCGGCGGTGGAGGTGAGGTCGGGCGGGGCGGCGCGGGCCGCGAGGGCGAGGGCGAGGAGCGGGGCGAGCATGGCGGCGCATGATAGCGCCGCCGCGATCGGCGGAGCCCGACCGGTCGCGGCCGAGCCGGCCGTCGCGCGCCGACGCCGCGCCGGCGACGGGCGCCCGGGCGCCGTCAGCCCGCGACGGCGG
>DASVZX010000257.1:0-2270 GCA_036391435.1 Anaeromyxobacter sp.
GGCTTCGGCTTCGGCTTCGGCGCGGGCGCGACGGCGGCGACGGGCGGCGCCGCGGCGGCCGCGGGCGCGGAAGGCGCCGCGCGCGCGACCTCGGTCCGGTCCACCACGTCGCGCGAGGACTGCCCCGTGAGCAAAAACGCCGCGAGCGCCCCGAGGTTCGCGGAGGGGACGCTGCCCGCGACCATCCGCACGCTCCCCTCGCGCAGGAGCGCGCCGCGGCGCACGTCGTAAATGGAGCCGAGCAGGAACGCCGCCTGCCCCTCGAAGACGCGGCTGACGGACACCACGCGGTCGACGCCGAGCCACGCGCCGGCCCGGACGATCCCGTCGCCCCGGCGCGCGACCGGCAGGGCGAGCCCCGGTCCCGCGTTCACGCGGAGCGACTCGGCCAGGCCGAAGTCGAGGACCACGGCGCGATCCTCGGAGCGGAGGTCCACCCGGAAGCTCGGGACCCGAAGCTCGTCGGACGCGCCGCCGATCCGGTACGTCCCGGTCGGGAGCCAGAGCGAGAGCGGCGTCGTCCCCAGGGCGCGGCCGTTCACGAACACGGTCCCCGGGCGGCCCTCGGCGGTCACGACGAGGCGGCGCGCGGGGAGCGCGCGGACCTTCCCCTTCACGCCCTCGAAGCGCTTCCGGTATGACGGTGAGTACTGGTCCGGGTCGGGGGCGATCGCGAGGTCGGTCCTCGCGAGCGTGAAGAGCGCGTCGTCGGCCTCGGCGTCCCGGTTCACGGTGATCGCGGCGTGCGCGAGCCGGAGCTGCGCACGGACCCATTGCGAGTAGG
Organism: Anaeromyxobacter sp.; assembly: GCA_036391435.1. Lineage (GTDB taxonomy): Bacteria > Myxococcota > Myxococcia > Myxococcales > Anaeromyxobacteraceae > Anaeromyxobacter. The sequence continues at coordinate 785 of DASVZX010000257.1, forward strand.
CGTCCCCGCTCTCCGGCAGGCTCTCGAGGTCCTCCACGATCGCGTGCAGCGTCCGCAGCGCGCTCTCGAACTCGCCGTTCTGGTACACCGCGAGGGCGCCCCCGTAGGCCCGGTCGAGCTCGGAGAGGGTGGCGTTGGAGGTCTGGCCGAGGAGGTGCGCCCGCATCGTGGGGACGTCCTCGACGCCGCCGACGCGATCGCGGCAGGCGGCGCGGAGCTGGTGCGCGAGCTCGGCGAGATCCGCGTCCGGCCCCGCCGGCGGGTCCGCGACCGCGACCACGCCGAGCCGCTCGAACGCGCCCGCGGGCGCCGCGGCGAGGAGCGCGATCGCGACGGCGGCCCCGCGGATCACGGCTGCGGCCCCGCGCGGTTGGTGTTGCGGGGATCGTGGAACGCCTTCGGCCACGGCGCGGACGCGTCGAGCTCGCCGTCGACGATCACGGCGAACAGCTTGCCGCTCGAGCTCGCGAGGTAGGCGGTGCTCATGACGTTCCCGGTCTGACCGGGGGGGGTGTAGATGTTGGCGGCGCGGAGGCTGCCAGTGTCGAGCGCAGTGGACCAGATCTGCGATCCGTCTGGCCCGAGCGCGAAGAGCTTTCCACCCGCGGGCACGAGTAGTTCAGCGTCACCTGCAGCGAGCACGACCGGCCCCTCAACTGCCGATCCCAGATTGGTGCTCCACGCCTCGACGCCCGCAGCGCTGAATCTCTTCAAGATGCCGCTAACGTCGCCGACTACAACATCACCGTTCGTGAGAATGACTGGAGACCCGACGACCCAGCTCGACATCGTCGCGACGAGGGTGACGGTTCCACTCGCGTCCGAGGAAATCGTCTTCACGAGCGCCCCAACGGCAGTTCCCGCCCAGACCGAGCCACCTGCGTCAATCGCCATTGGGGCCGTAACGGCACCGCCGACATCCACCGGGGTGCTCCATGCGTCCGCGAGCGCCACGGCGGGCGACGTCGTGAGGCGATAAGCCCGAAGCGAGCCGGAAACCGTTACCGCATACACTTTACCGTCGAGCCCGATTACGGGACCGGCCGAGAATGAAGTCGTCGGAGCCGCAATGTCGTACTCCCCGGGCACAGTGCTCGCGATTCCGAGAAAGCCCGCGGCCGACGTCGCGAATGCCCACTCCTTGCCCGCGCCAGGCAGTACCGCCACCGACCCCTCGATCACGCCTCCAGTGTTCACGCCGACCCCGATCTTTAAGCCGCTTCCGTTCAGCTCGGCGGCATAGAGCGTTCCGTCGTCGCTCCCAACCCACACCGCAAGCTGACCAATTGCAGGTGCAGCGGTTGCGAATGCCGTCCCACTACCAGTGACGGACCACTTCTTCACCCCATCGACCCCCACCGCCAGCACCTGCCCGCTCGACGCCGACACCCCGACGACCGCGGTCCCGTCGCTCATCACCGCGGGTGACGTGAGCGGCGCGCCCGCGTCGTACGTCCACCGCAGCCTCGTCACGCCGACCGGCCCC
>DASVZX010000258.1:0-11311 GCA_036391435.1 Anaeromyxobacter sp.
GCGCCAGGTCATCTGCACGAACATCTCGTAGCCTTCCTTCTTGTACTCCTGCTTCGGGTCCTTCTGGCCGTAGCCGCGGAGCCCGATGCCCTGCCGCAGGTGGTCCATCGAGAGCAGGTGGTCCTTCCACTGCTGGTCGATCGCCTGCAGGTAGAGCCACTGCTCGTACCGGCGCAGCACCGCCACGCCCTCCGCGTCGGCGCCGAGCTCCTCCTCCTTCTCGCGGTAGAGCTTCTCGACGACGTTGAAGACCTGCTCCTCGATCGCGCCGCGCTCGGCCGCCGGCTTCCCGCCGGACGGCATCGCGAACTTCATCTCGACGCCGAACTGCTCCTTCACCGTCGAGGAGAGCCCCTCGAGGTTCCAGTCGGCGAGCCGGTTCGGACAGTTCGCGGCGACCATGTCGACGACGAGGTCCTCGACGAGGTCGAGCATGTGCTCGCGCTGATCGGACCAGGAGTAGACCTGCTCGCGCCGCGTCTTCACCTTCGTCTTCTCGTCCTCGTCGTACTCGACGACGGGGATGCCGGCGCCGAAGCCGAGCACCATCCGGCGCAGCCGGTAGATCGACCGGCGCTGCTGGTTCATCACGTCGTCGTACTCGAGGAGGTTCTTGCGGATGTCGAAGTTGTGGGCCTCGACCTTCTTCTGCGCGCCCTCGATCGACTTCGTGAGCCAGCGGTGCTCGATGACCTCCCCTTCCTTCATGCCCATCATCTTCATGAGCCCCTGGATCCGCTCGGACCCGAAGATCCGCATGAGCTCGTCCTCGAGGGACAGGAAGAAGATCGAGGAGCCGGGGTCGCCCTGGCGGCCGGCGCGGCCGCGGAGCTGGTTGTCGATGCGGCGGGACTCGTGCCGCTCGGTGCCGACGATGTGGAGGCCGCCGAGCGCGACGACCTCCTCGTGCTCCTTCGTGGTCTGGGCGCGGAGCTCCTCGGTGCGGCGGGCGAGCTTCTTCCCCCACTCGTCCTTGCGCGCGAGGAACGCCTCCTCCTCCTCGCCCTCCATCGGCGCGTCCGGCTCGGGCCCGACCTCGTGCTTCGCCATCATCTCGGGGTTGCCGCCCAGGATGATGTCGGTGCCGCGGCCGGCCATGTTGGTCGAGATGGTGACCGCGCCCTTGCGGCCCGCCTGCGCGACGATCTCGGCCTCGCGCTGGTGGTGCTTCGCGTTGAGGACGTTGTGCGGGACGCCGCGGCGCGCCAGGAGCGAGTGGACGACCTCGCTCTTCGCGACGGACACGGTGCCGACGAGGACCGGCTGCCCCTTCCCGTTCCGCTTCTCGATCTCGTCGCAGATGGCGTTGAACTTCTCGCCCTCCGTCCGGTAGACGACGTCCTCGGAGTCCTTGCGGATGTTCTTCTGGTTCGTGGGGATGATGACGACGTCGCGGTTGTAGGTCTTCGCGAACTCCTCCGCCTCGGTGTCGGCCGTGCCGGTCATGCCGGCCAGCTTCGAGTACATGCGGAAGTAGTTCTGGAAGGAGATCGTGGCGAGGGTCTGGTTCTCGTTCTCGACCTTGACGCCCTCCTTCGCCTCGACGGCCTGGTGGAGGCCGTCCGACCAGCGGCGGCCCGGCATGAGGCGGCCGGTGAACTCGTCGACGATGATGACCTCGCCGTCCTTCACGACGTAGTCCACCTCGTTCCGGTAGAGGTGGTGCGCGCGGAGCGCCTGCTCGACGTGGTGGAGGGTCTCGATCTCCTCGGGGGCGTAGAGGTTCTTCACCGCGAGCCTCTTCTCCATCTTCTCGACGCCCGCGTCCGTCATCACGATCGTGCGGGCCTTCTCGTCGACGGTGAAGTCGGCGTCCCGGATCATCGAGGGGACGACCTGGTTCACCGTGTAGTAGAGGTCGGAGGACTCGTCGGACGGGCCCGAGATGATGAGCGGGGTGCGGGCCTCGTCGATGAGGATCGAGTCCACCTCGTCCACGATCGCGAAGTTGAGCTCCCGCTGCACGTAGTCCTGCAGCCGGAACTTCATGTTGTCGCGCAGGTAGTCGAAGCCGAACTCGTTGTTCTGCCCGTAGGTGATGTCCGAGCCGTACGCCTCTTGACGCTCCTGGTCGGTGAGGCCGTGGACGATGACGCCGGTCGTGAGGCCGCAGTAGCGGTAGAGCCGGCCCATCCACTCGGCGTCGCGGCGGGCGAGGTAGTCGTTCACCGTGACCACGTGGACGCCGCGCCCGCCGAGCGCGTTCAGCACGCAGGGGAGCGTCGCGACGAGGGTCTTGCCCTCGCCGGTCTTCATCTCGGCGATCTTGCCGGAGTGGAGCACCGCGCCGCCGATGAGCTGCACGTCGAAGTGGCGCATCCCGAGGGCGCGCACGCCGGCCTCGCGGACCAGGGCGAACGCCTCCGGCATGAGCTCGTCGAGGGGCCGGCCCTTCTGCTGGACCTGCTCCTTCCACTCGGCGACGAGCCGGGGGAAGTCCTCCGGCGCGAGCGCCTTCATCCGCGGCTCGAGCTCGTTCACGCGCGCGACGAGCGGGCGAAGCTTCTTCAGCTCGCGCTCGTTCTTCGTGCCGAGGATCTTCTTCAGGACGTAATTGACCATGTCTCGTTTTTCCGGGGCCGCCCGCTCCGTCGCCAGGATGAACGGGCGCCCCCTCGGCCGCGTTCCCGCTCCCGGGAGGCGCCCCCTATTACCCTCTCAGGTAACGCCGCGCCAGACGAAAGCAAACGGGAGCACCTTCGCACACTTGGGCGTCGTTTTGACACTCCCGGCCGGTCTTCTACAGTGGCGGCGTGGCGCGCGCTCGCCCGGCGGCGGTCCTCCCCCTCCTCGCCCTCGCCGTCGCGGCGTGCGCCGGCCCGCGAGGGGCCGGCCGGGGGGAGCCCGATCTCTCGCTCTTCGACCTGCAGGCCCGGCTCGCTGCCCGCGCGGCGTCCCTCGTGGGCCACACGGCGGGGTTCCGGGTGGGCGGCGAGCGGTTCAACGCGGACTGCACCGGGTTCGTCGAGGCCGTCTACGCCGACGAGGGCGTGCCCCTCCGGCCGCTCATGCGCTCCGCCGCGCCGGAGGAGCGGAGCGGGGTGCGGGCCGCCTACCGGGCGATCCGGCGCTTCGGCGTCGTGTTCGGCGGCGGGGGCGAGTGGCCCGCGCCCGGCGACCTCGTGTTCTGGCGCGACACCTACGATCGGAACCGGAACGGGAAGGCCGACGACGGGCTCACCCACCTCGGCATCGTCGAGTACGTGGTGGACGGCACCGTGGTGTTCGTGCACCGCGGGGCGCACGGCGTCGCGCGCGGCGCGATGACGCCGGACCGGCCCGACGAGCGGAGCGCCGCGGGCGTCGCGCTCAACTCGACGATCCGGGCGCGCGACCCGCGCCTCTCGGGCGTCCCGGGGCTCGCCGGCGAGCTCTTCGCGGGCTACGGGCGGCTCGATCCGGCGAAGCTGCCGCGCCCGCTCGACGTCGCGGCGCGCCCCCCGACCTCGCGCGCGCCGTGACGGCGGGCTCCGGCGGCGCGAGCGTCCCGTCGTCCGCGACCCGGACCGCGGAGGCGCCGAAGTCCTCCTGCGAGAGCCGCCGCACGACCGGGATCACCGCGCCGGCGGGATCGAGCCGGGGACCCCCGGGCCGCTCCTGCCGCCCGGGGTGGATCCGGCCGCCGAGGAAGGTGCCGTCGGGCGCGAGGCGCGCCTCGAGGACGAGCGTGAGGCCGTTCGGGCCGGACAGGTTCATCCCTCCGTACGTCGCGAAGTTGCCGAGCGAGTAGGCGACGAGCCGGCCGCGGATCACCTCCATCCCGCGGACGACGTGCGGGCCGTGCCCGACGACGAGGTCCGCGCCCGCCTCGACGACGGTCCGCGCGAACGCCCGCAGGTCGCCGCGATCCTCTCCGAGGAACTCCTCGTGGCCGGGCGGCACGTGCTGCCGGTCCGCCCCCTCGGCGCCGCCGTGGAACGAGACGAGGACGAGGTCCGCCCCCTCGCGCGCCTCGCGGACGAGCCGGGCCGCCCCGGGGAGATCGCGCAGGTCGGGGTTGCCGCCGGAGGTCGAGAAGGCGACCACCGCCACGCGCCGGCCCTTCACCTCGAGCCGGGCGATCTCGCCGGGCGCGCCCGCGGCGCGGATGCCGTTCGCCTGGAGCGCGGCGCGCGTCGAGGCGCGCCCCGCCTCGCCGAAGTCGCCCGCGTGGTTGTTCGCGACGGAGACGACGCCCACGCCCGCCGCGGCGAGGAGCTTCGCGTAGCGGGTCGGGACGCGGAAGGCGTAGCAGCGCCCCGGCTTCGAGCGCGCGCACTTCTCGGAGGTGCCGGTGTCGGCGAGCGGGCCCTCGAGGTTCGCGAAGGCGAGGTCGGCGGCGCGGAGGATCGGCGCCACCTCGTCGAGGAGGTGCGCGCCGTCGTCGGGCGGGAGCAGCCCGCCGGTCTCGTCGGGGAAGCCGGACCCGAGCATCACGTCGCCGACGGCGGCGATCGTGAACGGGGGCGGCGCGGGCGCGGGCGCGGGCGACCGGGGCGCCCCCTCTCCCTGGCCCTCTCCGCCTGGCGCTGCCTGGGGGAGAGGGGAGTGAACGTTCGGGGGCGAGGTCGGGGCCTCCGCCTCGCCCGCGACCGGCTTCCCCGGCTCGGGACCCTGCCGGTGCGCGCAGGCGGCGGCGAGCAGGACGGCGAGGCACGCGGCGGTCTTCTTCATGGCGGAGATCCGGATAGCCCGAAGGCGAGCGCCCGGCCAGCATCGCTGCGGGGCCGGGCGCGGGAGGAGCTCGGGGCGGCGAGCGCTACTCGAGGATGAACTTGCGGGGGTTCTCCGGGATTCCGTTCACGCGCACCTCGTAGTGGAGGTGCGGTCCCGTCGAGCGGCCCGTGTTGCCGACCGAGGCGACCTTCTCGCCGCGCTTCACGCGGTCGCCGAGGTGGACGTGGATCTCCGAGAGGTGGCCGTACCGGGTCTTCACGCCGTAGCCGTGGTCGATGACGAGGACCTTGCCGTAGCCGCCCTCGGTGCCGGTGAAGACCACCGTCCCGTCCGACGGCGCGTACACGGTCTGGCCGTGCGGCGTCGCGATGTCGAGCCCCTGGTGCATCTTCCGCTCGGCCGAGTACGGGTCGAGCCGGGTGCCGAAGTCGGAGGTCACCCACCCGCGCGTCGGCCAGATGGACGGCGTCGACGCGAGGAGCGACCGCTGGTCGTCGAAGTACTCCTGCAGCTGCCGGAGGCTCGACTCCTGCCGCGACGCCTCGGTCTCGAGCGACGAGAGCTTGCCCGGGAGCGCGGTGAGGTTCGCCTCGGCGGCCGGCGCGGGGCCCGGGATCGCGGCGTCCTGCTCGGCGTTGCCGACCGGGCCGATCGCGAGGTTCCGCTCCGGATCCTGCAGCTGGGTGACGGCCGTGCGGAGCTTCGCGTCGAACCGCTCCACGCGATCGAGCGTGGCGGAGATGTGCGCGACCTTCTCCTGCACGAGGAGGATCTGCGAGCGGAGCTGCGCGTTCTCCTCCTTCAGGACCGAGTTCTCCGAGGCGGAGCCGAGGAGGCTGAAGTAGTGGCCGACGACGAGGAGCGCGACGAGCCCGGCGCCCGCGCCGGCGTAGGCCGCGTTGCGCAGCCAGCGGCGGGGGACGCGGAACTTCCTCACCGCCTGCGAGTGATCGCTGACGACGATGACGGTGAAGATCTGGCTCTTGGGGGGTGCCGCCATTCCCGTCAGGACTCCCTGCCCGGCCCGCGGCCTAAGGTGGCGACGTGCACCGGAGAAGAGGAACGCCCGACCCGGGGATGCAAGGGGCCGGCGAGGTCTGGAGACGGGTAGCAGAGCGTGCGAACGCCTGTCAAGAAAGCACGTTACCCGCGTAGGGCGAAGGCCCACACCGCAGGTCCGCACGCACCCGGGGTCGGATCGTCGCTCGCCGGCGGGCCGGATCAGCGCTCCAGCGCGTGGAGCACGATGACCGTGATGTTGTCGTCGCCGCCGCGATCGTTCGCGAGCGCGACGAGCCGCCCCGGCGCGAGATCGAGGTCGCTCGCCTGGACGATCTCGAGGATCTCCCCGTCCTCGACGAGGTTCGAGAGGCCGTCGCAGCAGATGACGAGGTGGTCGCCCGCCTCGAGCTCGACGCCCATGAGATCGACCTGCACCTGCTGCTCGAACCCGACCGAACGCGTGATGATGTTCTTGAAGCGGCTGTGCCTCGCCTCGTCCTCGGTGATCGCGCCGGCCTTCAGCTGCTCGTTGACGAGCGAGTGGTCCTCCGAGACCTGGTAGATCCGTCCGTCGCGCAGCAGGTAGCAGCGGCTGTCGCCGACGTGCGCCACGTAGGCGGTCCGCCCGTCCACGAGCGTGGCGGTGACGGTCGTCCCCATCCCGGAGAGCTCGGGATCGCCTTGCGCCGTGCGGAAGATCACGGCGCAGGCCTCCTCGACCGCCTCGCGGAGGACGTCCGGGAGCGGGCTCTCCTCCGCCGGCCCCTCGGTCGGCCGGAACGCGTCCGGCTCCGCGTCCTTCGCGTGCCGGACGGCGGCCTGCATCGTCTCGACCGCGAGGCGCGAGGCGGTCCCGCCGCCCGCGTGGCCGCCCATGCCGTCCGCCACGACGAACAGGCCGAGGTCCTCGTCGACGAGGAACGCGTCCTCGTTGTGATCGCGGCGCTTGCCCACGTCGGTGAGCCCGCGCGCCTCGATCCTCAGCGTTCGTCCCGCCACGGCCGGGCAGCGTAACCTCGCGCTCGGCGGGGGGTCAACGCACGGCTGATCCCGCGCGCTCGGGTCCGACCGCCGCCCGCCCGCCTGCCCGGCGGCGCGCGCGGCCATCCGCCGCGGCCTCGCCGTCCGCCGAGGACGCGGACCGCGCCGCGGCGCGCGGCGGGGCGGGGCGCTTCCCTCGGTCGGGCGCGGGCGCGTGCGCCGCCTCGATCAGGGCCGCCGCGTGCCCGAGCGCCGAGTCGGTGATCGTCGCACCCGCGATCATCCGGGCCACCTCGCGGCGGCGGTCCACGTCGCCGTCGAGCGCCTCGACCACGGCCCGGGTGCGGCCGGCGCCGATCCGCTTCTCCACCCGCAGGTGGCGGTCCGCGAACGCCGCCACTTGGGGCAGGTGCGTCACGCAGATGACCTGCCGGCCGCGCGAGACCTCCGACAGCACGCGCCCCATCGCCTCCGCGACGGCGCCGCCGATCCCCGCGTCCACCTCGTCGAACACGTACGTCGCGACCGGGTCCTTCCGGGAGAGCGTCCGCTTCACGGCGAGCAGGATCCGCGAGAGCTCGCCGCCGGACGCGATCTTCGCGAGCGGCCGCGGCGGCTCGCCGGGGTTCGGCGCGATCAGGATCTCCGCGCGCTCCGCGCCCGACGGCCCGAGCACCACGCCGTCCACCGGGATCCCCGCCTCGGGCGGCACGAGCGCGACCTCGAGCCGGCAGCGCCCCATCGCGAGGGCGTCGAGCTCCCCCCGGACGCAGGAGGCGAAGTCGCGGGCGGCCGCCGCGCGGGCGCGCGTCAGCTCCCGCGCGAGCGCCGCCGCCTCCCGGCCGCGCGCCGCGATGTCGCCCTCGAGCTCGCCGAGCCGCTCGCCGCCGCCGCGCAGCCGGGAGAGCTCGTCCTTCATCTCGACCCGGCGCGCCACGGCCGCGTCGAGCGAGCCGTGCTTGCGCGCCAGCGCGCGCAGGCTCTCGATCCGGTCCTCCACCGCGGCGAGCCGCTCGGGATCGCCGCCGAGCGCGTCGGCGTAGCGCCCGAGCTCGCGCCCCGCCTCCTCGATCTCGACCGAGGCCGACCGCAGGAGCGCGGACATCGGCTCGAGCCGGCGATCGAGCGCGGCCGCGTCCGCGAGCGCGCGCACCGCCTGCGCGACGCGCTCCGAGGCGCTCCCCTCCTCGCCGTACGCGAGCGCCTCGGCCGCGCGCGCGGCCTCGCGCAGCTTCTCGGCCGACGCGAGCACGCGCCGCTCCCCCTCGAGCGCCTCGAGCTCGCCCGGCGCCGGGTCGACGCGGTCGAGCTCCGCGAGCTGGAAGGCGAGGTAGTCGGTCCGCCGCGCCCGCTCGCCCTCGTCCGCGGACAGGGCCTCCCGTTCGCGGACGAGGGCGGCGAGCGCCGCGTGAGCGGCACGGTACCGGAGGAGCGGTGCGGTGCCGGTCGAACCGGGGGAGTGCTCGACGACGGGGACGTCGAGGCCGGCGTGCGCGTCGAGCAGCTCGAGGTGCGTCGAGGGATCGAGGAGCGAGACGTGCTCGTGCTGGCCGGAGATGTCCACCGCGCCGCGCAGCGCCTGCTCGAGCATCGAGACGGTGCAGAGCGCGCCGTTCACGAGGGCGCGGCCGCGCCCGCCGCGCGCGGCGACGCGCCGGACGAGGAGCTCGCGCGCCTCCGCCTTCGGGTCCCCTCCGCCCGCCTCGAGGAGGCCCGCGGCGGCGAGCCGCGCGAGCACCGGGTGGTCCGCGGGCAGCTCGAACAGCGCCTCGACGACCGCCTCCTCCGCGCCGTCGCGCAGCACCTCCGCGCTCATCCGTCCGCCGAGGACGAGGTGGAGCGCGTTCACGAGGATCGACTTCCCGGCGCCCGTCTCGCCGGTGAGGACGTTCAGCCCGGGGCCGAACCGGACCTCCACCGCGTCGACGATCGCGAACCCCGAGATGCGGAGCGTCGTGAGCATGCCGCGATCATCCACGGCACCCTGACACTGCGCAAGTATTCAGTGGTGCATCCGTTCCGCTCGGCCCTCGCCCCGGCGCTCTCCCTCCTGCGCTGCGGGGGGGGAGCGGGGGAAGCGTCGGGCCCGGCGCGGCGCCGGCCGCGCCGCGCGGCCGGCCCGCTCGGGGGCCCTCCCGCCCGGTCCCGGCGCGGCGCGCGCCGCGGTGGGATCATCCCCCGCGGAGGACGCCATGACGATCCACGTCTCGGGCCGGATGCGGGTGCTGTTCGAGCGCCACGAGATCGCGCTCGAGGACGACCCGGCCCTCACGGTCCCGGCGTTCCGCTGCAGGTGGTGCGGCTTCACGGTCGTGACGGACACGCCGGACGACATCCCGGACCACGCCTGCTCCGGCCCGCCCGCGCAGACCTCGGCGCGCAACGTGCCCGCGCCGCCGTTCTCGCACGCGCCGCCGTGAGGATCCGGTCGCTGGGACGAGCCCGCTGCTCCTCCATCCCGTGAACGCGCCCGAGCCCGCGCCCGCGCCCGAGGTTTCCGGGGCCGGGTAAGGACATGGGACTCGAGTCAACCGGCCAACGCTCTACCGCTCGCCCCAGCGCAGCTTCGCCCGGAGGATGCCGAAGAACCCGATGTTCGGGTTTCGCACGAGCAGCACGCGGTTGTGCGACTGCTTCACCTGGACGCGGTCGCCGCGCTCGAGCGGCATGCCCTTCTGGCCGTCCAGGGTGAGGTAGACCTCGGTGTCGTTCACGAGGACGATCTCGATGTTCGAGTTCTCCGGCACGACGAGCGGCCGCTGGGTCAGCGTGTGCGGGCAGATCGGCGCGATGATCACCCCGCGCATCGTCGGGTACATGATCGGCCCGTTCGCGGCGAGCGAGTACGCGGTCGAGCCGGTGGGCGTCGCGATGATGACGCCGTCGGCCTTGTAGGTCGTCACGTAGTCGCCGGAGCAGCGGGTGTCGAGCTCGGCCATGCGCGAGACCGTGCTCTTCGCGATGACGACGTCGTTCAGCACCTCGGTGTCGAGCGACCGCTCGGAGCGGCCGCCGCGGTGCAGGTGGACGCGGAGCTTCATCCGCTCCGACACCCTCGCCTTGCCGGCGAGCACGAGCTCGAGCGCCGGGTACAGCTCGCTCTGCGGCACCTCGGTCATGAACCCGAGGCTCCCCATGTTGACGCCGAGGATCGGCACCGCCTCCCCTTCGAGGAGCGTCGCCGCGTGGATGAGCGTGCCGTCGCCGCCGAGCACGACGACGAGGTCCGCGCCGCGCGCGACCTCCTCCTCCGCCGTGATCGCCTCGACGCCCTTCGACTCGAGGAAGCGCTTCACGAACAGCGCGGTCTCGGTCGCCTCGGCGGAGGTGACCTTGTGCACGATGCCGACGCGCTTCGGGACTGGGCACGGATGGCCGTCCATCCGGATCATTATATAAGGCAAATCGCATGGACCTCTTCGATCGCGCCGCCGAGCACGACCCATCCGGCAAGCCGCTCGCCGAGCGGATGCGCCCCCGGCGCCTCGAGGACTTCGCGGGCCAGGAGCACGTGCTCGGGCCGGGGACGGCGCTGCGCCGCGCCATCGAGGCGGACCAGGTCCCGTCGCTCCTGCTGTGGGGACCGCCCGGCACCGGGAAGACCACCCTCGCGCGGATCATCGCGAAGCGGACCGGCGCCGAGTTCGTGGCGTTCAGCGCGGTGCTCGGCGGGGTGAAGGAGATCCGGGAGATCGTCGCCGCCGCGAGGGAGCGGCGCCGCATGAACCGCAAGCGGACGATCCTCTTCGTCGACGAGATCCACCGCTTCACGAAGGCGCAGCAGGACGCGTTCCTCCCGCACGTGGAGGACGGGACGGTGACGCTCGTCGGCGCGACGACCGAGAACCCGTCCTTCGAGGTGAACGCGGCGCTCCTCTCGCGCTGCCGGGTCGTGACGCTGCGCGCGCTCACCGAGGAGGAGGTCGGCGCGCTCCTCGACCGGGCGGTGGCGGCGCCGGAGGGGCTCGGCGGAACCGTCGCGCTCGCGCCCGACGCGCGCGAGGCGCTCGCGCGCTACGCGTACGGCGACGCGCGCCGCGCCCTCAACGCGCTCGAGGTCGGCGCCGCGGCGGTCCGGCTGGCGGGCCGCAAGGAGCTCTCGCGCGCCGACGCCGAGGAGGCGCTCCAGCAGAAGACGATCCTCTACGACAAGGCGGGCGAGCAGCACTACGACGTCGTCTCCGCGTTCATCAAGTCGCTGCGCGGCTCCGACCCGGACGCGGCCGTCTACTACATGGTCCGGATGCTCGAGGGCGGCGAGGACCCGCGCTTCGTCCTCCGGCGGATGGTGATCTTCGCGGCGGAGGACGTCGGGAACGCCGACCCGCAGGCGCTCCAGCTCGCGGTCGCGGCGCTGCAGGCGGTCGAGCTCGTCGGCCTGCCCGAGGGCGTCCTCCCGATGAGCCAGGCCGCCATCTACCTCGCGCTCGCGCCCAAGTCGAACACCGCCATCGCCGCGTACGGCAACGCGCGGCGGCTCGTGAAGGAGCTCGGGCCGCTCCCGGTGCCGCTGAAGCTCCGGAACGCGCCCACGAAGCTCATGGAGGGGCTCGGCTACGGCGCGGGGTACCGCTACCCGCACAACTTCGAGGGGCACTACGTCGCCGAGGAGTACCTGCCCGACGCGCTGCGCGGCGCCGAGATCGTGAAGCTGTCGGAGAGCGGGCTCGAG
>DASVZX010000259.1:0-5996 GCA_036391435.1 Anaeromyxobacter sp.
CTGGAGCCGGCGCGCGAGCTCGCGCTCCCGGCGCGCGGCCGCGCGGGCCTCGTCGCCGAGGTCGAGCGCGGCCCGGACGGCGCCCTCGTCGCGCTGCCGCCGCCGCCGCCCCCGGCCGAGGTCGCGGCGCGGATCCGGTCCACGCTCGGGCGATCGCTCCAGCTCCGCCACCTCGACTCGGGCTCCTGCAACGCCTGCGACTGGGAGCTGACCACGCTCCTCAACCCGGTGTACGACGTGCGCCGCCTGGGCGTCGACGTCGTCGCCTCGCCGCGCCACGCCGACGGCGTCCTCGTCACCGGCCCCGTGACGCGGAACCTCGAGCTCGCCGTCCGGCGCACGTGGGAGGCCGTGCCCGAGCCGCGGGTCGTGATCGCGGTCGGCGCCTGCGCGTCCTCCGGCGGCATCGTCGGCCGCAGCTACGCGAGCGCCGGCGGCGTCGGCGACGTGCTCCCGGTGGACGTCTTCGTCCCCGGCTGCCCGCCCCGCCCCGAGGCGATCATCTACGGGATCCTGCTCGCCGTCGGGCGCGTGGGGCGCGGCCGCTGACGTCCGCTCAGGAGGCGGTCGCGCCGAGCGGCGCGAGGGCTCCGGCCGGAGCGGCCCGGCCGAGCGCGCGCAGGAACCGGTAGTGCGCGGCGATCGCCGCCCGCAGCGTGGGCGCGGTGCGGTGCGGGATGCCCGCCTCGCGGCAGGCCGTCTCCACGATCCCGGCGAGCGCCGGGTAGTGCACGTGGCACACCTCCGGGAACAGGTGGTGCTCGATCTGGAAGTTGAGCCCGCCGACGTACCAGCCGAGGAGGCGGTTCGACGGCGCGAAGTCCACCGTCGCGCGCACCTGGTGCTCGGCGAAGCCGGTCGGCAGGCGCTGCTCGCCCGGGCGCGCGGCGTGGAACGTGGCGTCGGGGACCGCGTGGGCGAGCTGGAACACCGTCGAGAGGACGACGCCGAGCGTGACCGCGCCGCCCAGGAACAGCGCGCCGACCCAGGCCGAGCGGAAGACGAGCGCGGGGACCACGAGCGCCCAGGCGACGAACACGGCCTTCCCGGCGACGTACGCGGCGAGCTCGGCGCCGCGCGGACGCGGGAACGGCAGCGGCCCGATCCGGCCCCGCACGACGTCCACCACGTCGTCCACGAACCACCACTTCACGGCGAGGACGCCGTAGAGGAGCCAGGCGTAGACGTGCTGCCACCGGTGGAAGGCGCGCCGCCGCTGCGAGCCGGCGAGCCGCAGGAAGGGGCCCGCGTCGATGTCGGCGTCCATCCCGTCCACGTTCGCGTAGGTGTGGTGCTGGACGTTGTGCTTGAAGCGCCACAGGTACGAGCTCGCGCCGACGAGGTCGAGCGTGAGCCCCCACGCGCGGTTCACTCGCCGTGACCGCGAGTACGCGCCGTGGTTCGCGTCGTGCATGACGGAGAAGCCGATCCCGGCCGTGGCGAGCGCGACCGACCCCGTGAGCGCGACCGCGAGCCACGGCGACAGGCCGCCGAGCGCGAGCAGGAGCCCGTAGGACGCGGCGAACCACGCGAGGATGACCGCGGTCTTGGCGTGCATCGCGGCGCCGCCGGATCTCGCGCGACCGGTCGCGTCGAAGTACGCGCCGACGCGCCGCTTCAGGGCCGCGTGGAAGCCGTCGTCGCGCGTGAACCGGACGCGGGGCGGGGGAGTCTCTCGGATCATGGGGGAGGGATACGGGCGCGGCGTCACGAGCGTGTCACTTCGGGCCCGGCGCCCCCGCGTCCCCCGTCGCGCGGCGCGCCCGGATCGGGCGCCCGCCCGCCGGTCATTCGGGGCGCACGCTCGATCTCGCGCTCGCCGGAGAGTACACGGAAGGGGGCGCCACCGACGTCTCGAAAGGTCCGAATGCCGGAAAGCTACTCGGAGATGAGGGTTCGAACCCACGTGGTGGGGATCGAGCGGCTGGAGAAGAACCGCTGGAGGGTCAGCGTCGACGGGCGGCGGCTGTTCACGTTCTGCACCGAGTCGCGCGCCCGCGACGCCGGACGCCTCGAGGCGCGCCGGCTCGACTTCGCCGCGCAGGACCGGGCCCACCCGCGCGGTCCCGTCCTTCGCGGTCCGCCCCTTCGTTGATCGCGCGCGGGGCCTCCCCGCGGCGCGCGCGTTGCCACCATCTCGAGGACGGCAGCCCGCGCCGGAGCGCTCCGCTCCCTCGACGGCCGGCCCGAGGAAACGCGCATGGACGCCCTGACCCCTGCAGCGCTCGTCCACTTCTACGACACGCAGGCGCACCGGATCGCGTGCGGGGTGAGCGGGCTCGATCACCGCTCCACGAAGCACCCCCGCCAGGTCACGTGCGAGGCCTGCGTCGCGCTCCTCGGCGAGCGCCCGTTCCACGCCCAGGCCGCGGATCCCTCGGCCGGCGCGGCTCCCTGAGCGCCAGCCCCCGCAGGCCAGCTTCCGCAGAAACGAAAAGCCCGACCTCTCGGGAGAGGCCGGGCTTCGTGTCATTCAGGCGAAGTGGATCAGACCGGGCGGACGTTCGCGGCCTGGAGACCCTTCGGCCCCTTGGTCACGTCGAACTCGACCTTCTGGCCCTCGGCGAGGGTGCGGAAGCCCTCGGCCTGGATGGCGGTGTGGTGGCAGAACACGTCGTCCCCGCCGCCGTCCTGCGTGATGAAGCCGAAGCCCTTCGCGTCGTTGAACCACTTCACGGTACCGGTAGCCATTACTTTCACGACTCTTTCTTCGTTCTCGAGCGGCGATGTGGTGCCGCCCTGCCCTGCCCGGAGTGGGCCGGGGAGCGGCGTGTATAGCTTCAACCTTTCGTAAAGTCCAGCCGAAGGTCCCGGAACTCCGGGTCCCTTCCCTTCGAGCGTGGCGAAGCGTACAACCACATGAAGGGATTTCATCGCGCCAACCTCCGTTCGCCCGCCGGGACGGTCGCCAGCCGCGAAAGGGGCGACCATGAGCGACATCGCGAAGGGCATGCTGGTCCAGCACAACTCGCTGGGCGTGGGGAAGGTCGTCGCGGTCGAGCCGAACGCGATCCACGTCTTCTTCCCCGGCGCGGAGAAGCGCTTCGCCGCGAAGCTGCGCTGGCCGGCGGCGAAGCTGCTGCTCCGCACGGACGACGTCGAGGCCGACAGCTGGCTCGCGGGGCTCACGTCCTTCACGATGGACGCCGCCGAGGGGCGCTACGCCCTCGCCGCGAACTGGCTGACGCACGAGCAGGCGATCGCCCAGTTCGTCGAGGAGTTCCCGCAGGGCTTCTCCGATCCGGCGTACCTCGCCGAGGGCGCTGGCGCCCGTCGGGTCCGCGCGCCGAAGTGGCGCGCCGCGAGCGCCGAGTGGGCGGAGGCGATGGGCTCCGGCGAGGGCCCGAAGCTCGCCGCCGCCGGCGACGTGAAGGAGCTCGTGAAGCGCGCGCTGCGGATCGAGAGGCACGTCGCGCAGATCCCCGGCACGTTCGAGGCCGGCACGCTGAAGCAGGCGTTCGAGGATCCGGAGGCGGCGCTCCCGTTCTTCCAGGCGCTCTTCGACGTCCTGTCGGCGGCGCCCGCGAAGGTCCGGAGCGAGCGGCTGTTCGCGACCGTCGGCGCCCTCGACGCCGAGTCCGCGCTCGCCTGGCCCATCGCGACGGTGTTCCCGTTCGTCGCCGATCCCGCGAAGCACGTCTTCCTGTCCCCGCGCACCGCCTGCTCCGCCGCCGAGCGGCTCGGCTGCGATCTCAGGTACGAGGCGGCCCCGAACTACGCGACGTACGCCGCGCTGCGCGCCTTCTCGACGCAGCTCCTCGCGCGCCTCGAGGCGACCGGCGCGCGGGACTTCGTCGACGTCGAGGCCTTCCTCCACGCGACGGCGGCGTCGCGCGGCGCGGCCGGCGCCGCGAAGGCCGCCCGCGCCGGCAAGCGCGCCGCCCCCGGTGCGGCGGCCGCGCGGAGGACGCGATGAACGACAACTTCCGGGATCTCAAGGCCAGGGTGCGCAGGCTCGACGAGGCGCTCGGGGCCGGCACCGCGGGGAACGTGGACTTCGCCCAGGCGCTGAGCCAGGCGCGCCGGCTCCTGAAGCGCGGCGACCGCTCGCGCGAGCCGAGCGCCGCGCTCGAGGCGCTCGTGCAGCGCGCGGAGGCCCTCGTCCGGAGGACCGGCTAGCGGGATGGCGGCGACCGGCTGGAAGCGGGTCCGCCGGGCGCTCCGCGCGGCGGTCATCCGCGCCTTCATCCGGGCGGCCATGCTCCTGCCGCTGTCGGTCGCGGCCGCGATCGGCGCGGCGCTCGGGCGCGCCGGCTGGGTGCTGTCGAGCCAGCTGCGGCGCGACATGCGCGCGAGCCTCGCCGTCGCCTTCCCGGAGCGGACCGCGGCCGAGCGCGACGCCATCGCGCGGGCGAGCCTCGTCCACCTCGGCCAGGTGGCCGGCGAGGTGGTCACGATGCGCCGGTGGGCGGCGCGCGTCGACGAGGTCGTGGAGGCGCCGCCCGCGGCGGTCGCCGCGGTCGAGCGGGCCTGGGCGCGCCGCAAGGGCATCATCTTCGTCCTCGGGCACATCGGGAACTGGGAGCTCACCTCGCGCCTGTCGCGCTACGTGCAGCCGAACGCCGCGATCGCGAAGCGGAGCTGGCACCGGAGCCTCGACGCGCTGACGGAGCGCTTCCGGGCCGAGCACGGCGTCGGGACCTTCTGGCGCGACGACCCGGCGACCGGCCGGAACATGCTGAGGCTCTTCAAGCAGGGCGGCGCGCTCGGCATCCTCATCGACCAGGACATCTCGGACGTGCAGAGCGTGTTCGTGCCCTTCTTCGGGCGCCTCGCCGCGACGCCGCGCGCGGCGGCGGACCTCGCGCTCCGGTTCGGGGCGACCCTGCTCGTCGTCACCTGTCACCGCCGCGGCCCCCGCGTCCGCGACGGGCACCGCCTCGAGGTGGAGGAGGTGCCGGTGGACGCCGCCGCGCCGGACCGCGAGGCCGAGGTGGTCCGCGTCACGGCGGCGTGCGCGGCCGTCCAGGAGCGCGCGATCCGGCGTTCTCCGGCGGAGTGGGTGTGGATGCACCAGCGGTGGAAGACGCGGCCGGCGGCGGAGGCGGAGGGCGCGGCGCCCGCCGCCGCGGCGCGGCACGCGGCCGGCTAGAAGAGCCCGTCACGTCGGCAGCGGCGCGAAGGGCGGGCGCCGCGGCGACGCGAGGTACGCCGCGACGCGCGGACGGCTCGCGATGCGCTGCGCGAACGCCGCGAGCGCGGGGTGGCGATCGATCGCCTCGCCCATCCCGTTGTCGCGGACGATCTCGAGCAGGTAGTAGAGCGCCAGGTCCGCGACGGTGATGCCCTCGCCGACGGCGAACCCCGCGCCGCCCCGGTTCGAGCGGAGCAGCCGGTCCAGCCAGCCGAGCCAGCGCGGCACGATGGTCGAGCGCAGCTCGGCCCGGAACGCCGCGCGCCCCTCGGGCGGCATCGGCCCGAGCTTCCGGAGCTCGGCGCGCACGTCCTCGTACGCCCCGAGCCACTGGTCCACCTGCGCGGCCTCGAGGGGCGTCCGGCCGCCGAGCCCGTGCGTCCGCCCGACGTGGTTCGCGATCGCGAGGCTCTGGGCGAGGCGGAACCCGCCCGGCTCCTCCCAGACCGGCACCGCCTCGAAGGGCAGCTCGCCGCTCGCCTTCAGCGCCGCGAAGTCGGTCGGGCGTCCGTTCCGGGGCGGGGTGCCCCTGCCGACGGGGTGCTCCTCCCAGTCGACGCCGGCCTCCGCCAGGACGAGCCGGACGAGCTCGGCGCGGCCGCGGGCGGGGAAGTAGATGAGCGTGGGCTTGGGCATGGCGGGCACTGTAGCGCCGCGACCGGCTCAGCGCCCGGGTCCCTCGTCGTCCAGCCCCGGCACCCGGAGCGGCGCCTTCTGGAGGCGCCTGAAGTAGAACCCCTGCCCGTAGAGCACCGCGGCGGGGTTGTGCCCGGTCACGCGGTCCTTCACGACGAGCGTCGTCACCGGCGCGCGCGAGTGCTTCGTGAAGAGCGCGTCGTGCCCGACGCAGAGCCCGACGATC
>DASVZX010000260.1:0-10248 GCA_036391435.1 Anaeromyxobacter sp.
GACGCGGCCCGGCCGCCGCGCGCCCGCCGGCGCGGCGACGCGCGGCGGGCCCGATCCTCGCCCGGGAATCGCGAGCGGCGCGGCGCGCTTCGACGGGGCGCTTGACGGGAGCGCGCACGTTCGCTACTTGGGATCCGGCTCTGAGGAACAGGGAAGCCGGTCCAATTCCGGCGCGGTCCCGCCACTGTAGCCGGGGTGAAGAGGCGTCCTCGTGCAGCACCACTGCCGCGGAGCAGCGCGGTGGGAAGGTGGAGGACGCAGCGCCGAGCGCGACGCTCGACGGCCCCGGAAGCCAGGAGACCTCCCTCCGAGCGGCCGCGCATGGTGCGCGGTCACGCCGAACCTGGGTCCGAAGGAGACCCGGCGGAGTGAGCCCTATCTTCCGAGTCGCGGGCCGCGTTCGCGGCCTCGTCCTCGCGTGCGCCGCCCTCTCGGCGGCGCTCCCGGGAACCGTGCGCGCGGAGGAGCCGGGGGGCGCGACCCCTACCGCGACCGCGACCCCGACCGCGACCCCGACCGCGACCCCGACCCCGACCCCGACCGCGACCCCGACCGCGACCCCGACCGAGCTGCCCCGCCCCCCTCTCCCCCTGGCGGCGCCACGGGACGAAGGGTCGGGGGAAGAGGGCCAGGGAGAGGGGGCCTCGGCCACGGAGGAGATCGTCGTCGTGGGGAGCCGACCGCGCCCGGCGCGCGCCGCCCAGGATCCCACCGCCTCGGCGACGGTCGTCGAGGCCGATCGCTTCGCCGGGGAGGCGAAGGGGGTCGCCGACCTCGTCGCGACCGCGCCGGGCGTCGCGGTGAACGACTACGGCGGCCTCGGCCACCTCGCGACCGCGTCGATCCGCGGCTCGACGGCGAGCGGGGTCCTCGTCCTCCTCGACGGGCTTCCGCTCAACACCGGGCTCGGCGGCAGCGTGGACCTCTCCTCGATCCCGCGCGCCTGGATCGACCGGATCGAGATCGTCCGCGGCGCCGAGGGCGCGCACTACGGCTCGGGCTCGCTCGGCGGCGTCATCAACGTGATCACGCGGCGCGCGCCGGCCGGGACGTGGTCCGCCGAGACGAGCGCCGGGTCCTTCGACACGTACGCGGTCTCCGCGGAGGGCGCGGCCCGCGCCGGCCCCGCGTCGGTGTTCCTCTCCGCCACCGGCGACGCGACGTCCGGCGCGTTCCCCTACCTCTACCCGGAGACGCCGAACGATCCCTCGGGCCCGAGCCTGGCCGGGCGGCGCCGGACCTGGAACGGCGCCTCGCGCGCAGGGCTCATGGCCAAGGCCGGCGCGCCGCTCGGCGAGGACGCGCGGCTCGACGCCGTCGCCCAGGTCTCCGCCGGACGTCGCGAGCTGCCGGGGTGGCCCTACCTCCTCACGCCCGGCGACCTCCAGGAGGACGCGCGGGCGCTGCTCTCCACGCGCCTGACGACGGCGGGGCTCCGGCCGGACCTGCTCGTCGCCGCGCGCGCCTCGCTCCGGCTCGACCGGCTCTCGACGCGGCTCGGCGGGAACGACGCCACGCAGAGCGGCGGCGCGGCGACCGTCGCCGCCGAGGGCCGGCTCGTCCACGGGCCCGGCCTCCTGCGGATCTCCGCGGAGGCGGAGGGCGAGGCGTTCCGGGGGACCGGGCTCGACGGGGTCCCGAGCCGGGCGACGCTCGCCGCCACGGCCTCGGAGGACCTCGCCCTGGGCGACCGCGCGCGCGTCTCCCCCGCCGTCCGCCTCGAGCGCGTCGGCCCCTTCGGCGGCGTCTCGGCGAAGCTCGGCGGGTCGGCGCGCGTCGCGGGGCCGGTCGCGCTGCGGGCGAGCGCGGGGCGGACCTTCCGGGCGCCGACGTTCGCGGAGCTGTACCTGCAGCAGGGCCTCGTCGACCCCAACCCGGCGCTCGCGCCGGAGCAGGGGCTCGGGGGCGACGGCGGCGTCGTCCTGGACGCCGCGCCCGTGTACGCGAGCCTCGGGGCGCACGCGACGCTCTACCGCGACCTCATCTTCTACCAGCAGCCGGGCGCGAACCGGCTGAAGCCGTTCAACGCCGGGAAGGTCCTCGCCCGCGGCCTCGAGGCGGAGGTCGCCACGGCGCCGGCGCCCGCGCTCCTCGGCCTCGCGATCTCGGCGTCCTACACGCTCCTCGCCACCGAGATCCTGAAGGGCGTGGAGGGCACGCTCGGGAACGAGGTGCCGCACCGCGCGCGCCACCGGCTCTACGCGCGCGCGGCGATCGCGCCCGGCCCCGCGACCCTGCACCTCGAGGCCCACTACGTCGGCCGGCAGTACGCCGACGACGCGAACCTCCACCCGATCCCCGCCGCGCTCCTCTGGAACGCCGGCGGCTCGGTCCGCCTCCTGCGCGAGCCGTCCGTCCGGCTCTCGCTCGAGATCCGCAACCTGCTCGACGCACGCGACCAGCTGGACGCGTTCGGAGACCCCCTCCCCGGCCGCATGGTGCTCCTCGCCCTGCGCGCCGGGTCCACCCCGGAAGGAACCCTGCCATGAAGCCGACACGCCTCGCCCTCGCCGCCGCGCTCGTCGTCCTCTCCGCCTGCACGAAGGATCTCGTCTGCCCGTCGGGAGAGACCGACTGCGGCGGGCGCTGCGTCTCGCTCCTCTCCGACCCGGGCAACTGCGGCGCGTGCGGCGCGGCCGTGAAGGCGCTCGAGACGTGCGCCGCGGGAGCGCCCGCGTGCGCGGCCGGCATCGACGCGTGCGGCGGCGCCTGCACGGATCTCGCGCGCGACCCGGCGAACTGCGGCGCGTGCGGGAACGCCTGCGCGGCGGGCGCCTACTGCACGACCGCGGGCGGGACGACCTCCTGCACCGACGCGTGCCCCGCCGGCTTCACCGCGTGCGGCGGCGCCTGCGTGGACCTGCTCTCGGATCGCTTCCACTGCGGCGCGTGCGGGAACGCCTGCCCGTCCGGCCAGACCTGCGACGCCGGCGCGTGCCGGTCGGACCTGGCGGTCGCCTGCTACGCGACGAACGAGGTGCTCCCCGTCGGCGCCGATCTCGCGCCCGCGGGCGCGGGCCGCACGACGCCCGCCGGCCCCGCCGCGCTCGCGGTGCTCGGCGGCGCCGTCTACTCGGCGAACGGCTGGCCGGCGGCCAGCGTCAGCGTGCTCCCGCTCGATCCGGCCCTCCCGTCGCGCGACGTGGTGCTGTCGGGCACCGACCTCGAGGCGATCGGCGCGTACGAGAACGTGCTCCTCGTCGCGAACGCGGCGATCGGCTCGCTCGTGCTGCTGCGGCCCTCCGGCGACGTGCTCGACGAGATCGCCATGCCCGGCCAGCAGGCCGGGCCGAACCCGCGCGGGGTCGCCGTCGCCGGGAGCGCCGCGTACGTCGCGCTCTACGGGAACGGCCCCGGGAGCGGCCAGGCGATCGCGAAGGTGGACCTCTCGTCGCTCGCCGCGTGCGCCTCGGGCGCGGCCGCCTCGTGCGGCGCGGTGACCGCCACCCTCGACCTCGCCTCGGTGGCGGGGGCCGCGGACGTGGGCGCGCTCCCCTTCCCCTCCGCGGCGGTGTCGGCGGGCGGACGCGTGTACGTCGCGCTCGCGAACCTCGGCGAGGACACCATCTCCTGCGGCACGGGCTGCAGCTACACCGGCTGGGTGAAGCCCGCCGGGAACGGGCGGCTCGCCGTCGTCGATCCCGCGGCCGGTGACGCCGTGTCGATCGTGCCGCTGCCGGGGTGCGGGAACCCGGGGGCGCTCGCCGTCGCCGGCTCGACCGTGTGGGTGAGCTGCGGCGCGCTCTCGTACCCCGACCTCGCGCCGAGCGCGGTCGTCCCGGTGGACGTCTCGACAACGCCCCCGTCGGTCGGCCCGCCCCTCCCGCTGCCCGCGATCGTCGCCGGGAAGTTGGCGTTCTGCGGCGGCCTGGGCTACGTGACGGACCAGGCGTCCGGCGCGGTCCTCCGCTTCGACCCCGCGACCCGGACGGCCGGCGATCCGACGGTCGTCTGCCCCACGAGCGCCTACGGCTGGGCCTGGGCCGCCGACGTCGCGTGCTCCCAATGAGGACCCCCTCCCACGTCGCGCCGCTGCTCGCCGCGCTCCTCGCCGCCGCTCCCGCGGCGCGCGCGGACGAACTCCGCCCGTCCGGCAAGGGCGCGGCGGAGGGCGGGGCGATCTGGGTCGGCGCGCCCCCCCGGGCGCCGCCGCGCCGGGTGGTCGTCCTCGCGCCGAGCCTCACCGACGTCGTGCTCGCGATGGGGCTCGGCGACCGGCTCGCCGGCGTCACGCGCCTCGACGACGCGCCGGAGGTCGCGCGGCTGCCGCGCGTCGGCGGCTTCGTCGATCCGAGCCCCGAGGCGGTGATCGCCCTCTCCCCGGACCTCGTGCTGTGGGTCACGGACGGCGGCGCGCTCGCCGCGGTTCGCCGCATCGCCGCGCTCTCGCGCGCGTCCTCGCGGCCGTTCCCGATCCTGGCCATCCCGATCGTGAGCGTCGCGGACGTCGTAGAGACGCCGCGCGTCGTCGGGGACGCCCTCCTCGACCGCGCCGCCGGGGAGCGGCTCGCGCGCGCGCTCGCCGCCGACGTGGAGGCCGTGCGCCGCCGCGGCGCCGGGCTGCCCCGCCCTCGCGCGCTCTTCGTCGTCGGGCACGAGCCGCTCGTGGTCGCCGGGCCGGACAGCTTCCCGGACGAGCTCCTCCGCATCTGCGGCGCCGAGAACGTCGTGCGCGGCGAGCGGCCCTGGCCTGTGTACCCCCTCGAGAAGGCGGTCGTCGACGACCCCGACGTCGTCGTGGACGCGGCGCCGCAGGAGCCGGCGGAGGGGATCCGGCGCCTCTCCGCCGTCCGCGCCGTCCGGGAAGGGCGCGTGCTGCGGCTCTCGAACGACGACCTCCTGCGCCCCGGGCCCCGCATGATCCGCGGTCTCGGCGTGCTGTTCCGCGGCCTCCACCCGGAGGCGCGGTGAAGTCGTCCCGGCGCACGCGCCTCGCCCTCGCGCTCGCGGCCGGGGCGCTCGCGGTCGTCCTCTCGATCGCCGTCTCGGCGGCGTTCGGCGCGCAGCCGCTCTCCGTCTCCGCGGCGCTGGCCGGCCGGGACCCGGACGCGACGATCCTCTTCTCGCTGCGGCTGCCGCGCGCGCTCCTCGCCGCCCTCGTCGGCTGCGCCCTCGCCGCCGCGGGCACGGCGCTCCAGGCCCTGCTGCGCAACCCGCTCGCCGAGCCCTTCGTGCTCGGCGTCTCCGGGGGCGCCGCGCTCGGCGGGTCGCTCGTGCTCGTCGCCGCCGCGGCGGTGTCGAGGGTCGCGGGCGCGGCGGGCGATCTCCTCGGGGCGGCGCCGCCCGTCGCGGCGGGCGCCGTCGTCGGCGCGATGCTGTCCACCGTGCTCGTCTTCGGCCTCGGCCGGATCGGCGGCCGCCTCGTCCCGGAGGCGGCCCTCCTCGTCGGGATCGTCTTCAACGCCTTCGTCGCGGGCGTGATCACGCTCGTGAAGATGCTCGTGCCGCCGGAGCAGGCGAGCCGGCTCCTCTACTGGCTCGTCGGCGCGGTCGGCTACGAGGCCCCCGGCACGCTCGCCGTCGGCGCGGCGCTCGTCGCGCTCTCGGTCGCCGCGCTCGTCGCCCTCTCCGCCCGGATCAATCTCCTCACGCTCGGCGACGAGGAGGCGGCCTCGCTCGGGCTCGACGTGCGGCGCGTGCGGGCCTGGGTCTTCTTCGCCGCGAGCGCCGCGACCGGCGCCGCGGTGGCCCTCGCGGGCATGGTGGGATTCGTCGGGCTCATCGTCCCGCACCTCGTCCGGCGCGCCGTCGGCCCCGACCACCGCCTCCTCGTGCCCGCCTCGGCGCTCTTCGGCGCCGCGTTCCTCGTCCTCGCCGACGCCCTCGCGCGCCTCGCCTTCCTGCCGCTCGGGACCGAGCCGCCGGTCGGCGCCGTGACCGCGTTCCTCGGCGGCCCCTTCTTCCTGTGGCTGCTCCGCCGGACGGCGCGGCCGGAGGCGGCCCGGTGACCGCGCTCGAGCCCGGGGCGCGCGGCGGAGGCGCGCCGTGGCCCGACCCGATCGTGGACGTGCGCGGCGCGAGCTTCGCCTACGGCCCCGCGCTCGCGCTCCAGGACGTGTCCTTCACGGCGCGCGCCGGGGAGTTCGTCGGGCTGCTCGGCCCGAACGGCGCGGGGAAGTCCACCCTCGTCCGGATCGTCGCCGGCCTCCTCGCGCCGCGCTCGGGCGAGGTGCGGCTCGCCGGGATCGACCCCTTCCGCGCGCCGCGCCGGCAGGTCGCGCGCGCGTGCGCGCTCGTCCCGCAGGAGCCCCGCGTCGCCTGGCCCTTCACGGTCCGCGAGGCGGTCATGATGGGGCGCGCGCCGCGCCAGGGGCTCCTCGCCGTCCCCGATCGCCTCGACCACGGCGCCGTGCGCGGCGCGCTCGAGGCCTGCGACCTCGTCCACCTCGCCGACCGGCGCCTCGACGCGCTCTCCGGCGGCGAGCGGCGCCGCGTCTTCTTCGCGCGCGCCCTCGCCCAGGAGCCGCGCGTGCTGCTCCTCGACGAGCCGACCGCGTTCCTCGACCTCGGCCACCAGGTCGCCGCGATGCGGATGGCGCAGCTCGCGGCGCGCGGCGGGCTCTGCGTCGTGGCGGTGCTCCACGACCTGAACCTCGCCGCGGCCGCCTGCGACCGCGTCGTCGTGCTCGCGCGCGCCCGCGTCGTCGCCGACGGCCCGCCCGCGGCGGTGCTCACCGAGGCGCGGGTCCGCGAGGTGTGGGAGGTGCCGGTCTGGCGCGGCGAGAACGCCGCGACGGGCGCCGCGGTGGTCCTCCCCGCGCTGCCGCGGCCCTGAGGCGCGGGCCCGCTTCGACCGATCCCGTGAACGCGCCGCGAGCGCCCGCTACAGCTTCGACAGCTCGATCCGGATCGCCTCCACGAGCTCGCGCGTCCAGACGTTGTAGTTCGGGTGGATGTACGGGACGCCCCGGTACACCTCGTACTTCAGGTTGTCGCTCGAGTGGTACGTCACCGAGTACCGCTCGGCCGTGAACGACACCGCGGTGACGAGGGTGTGCTTCCCCTTCACGACGCGCGTGGCGAGGAACGACCCGTCGGCCTGCTTCGCGAGCGCCCACTGGCGGGCCGTCGCGGCGCTCGCGATCGCCTGCTGCACCTGTTCGAGCGTCGGCCTCCTGCCGCTCGCGGTCGCGACCGGCTGGTCCGGGAAGTTCTCGACCGGCACCGGGGTGCGCGCCCGCGCCGGGGACGCCGCGACGAGGACCGCCGCCGCCGCCGCCCAGATGGCCGCACGCATGATCGGTCCCTCCGTCTCACCTACAGCTTCACGACCTCGCCGCGGAAGGCGACGCCGACCACGATCGCGCCGGCGCCGCACATGTACTCCTTGTCGCTCGCCGTCACGATCTTCTTGTAGTAGCTGGCGATGCCGACGACGGCGTTGCCGCCCTGGGCGCGCGCGCGCTGCTGCAGCGCGAGCATCGCGCTGATGAAGGCCCGCTCGCAGGCGACCTTGTCGTCCTTGCCGAACCCGTTCGTCTTCTTGTTCGTCGTGTAGGTCCCGAGCGACCTCGACGCCGAGGGCCTCGCGTGCCCGAAGTACAGCTTCACGCCGGGATCGAGCTTCGCCGCGTCCGGCGAGGCCAGCGCGTCCTTGATGGGCAGCATGAGGTGGTCGTCGCGGCCGAGCGCCGGCCGCGCGACCGCGAGGATCGTCAGCACCGCGAGGAATCCGAGTCTCCGCATGGTCCCCTCGACGGCCCGCTCCGGGGCCGGATCAGATCGCCCGCAACAGCAGCGACGTGTTGACTCCGCCGAACGCGAAGTTGTTGGTCATGATCGTGCGCGGGCGCGCGTCCCGCGCCGGCCCGACAATGTAGCTCAGCGGCGCGCAGTCGGGGTGCACCGTCGCGAGGTTCCGGTTGGGCGCGAGGAAGCGGTCGCGCATCATCGCGAGGCAGAACACGGACTCGATGGCGCCGCACGCGCCGAGCGTGTGCCCCGTGAAGCCCTTCGTCGACGAGACCGGGACGGCGCTCCCGAGGACCCGGCTCGTCGCCTGGCTCTCGCAGACGTCGCCGATGTCGGTCGCGGTCGCGTGCGCGTTCACGTAGTCGATCTCGTCGGGGGAGATCCGCGCGCTCTCGAGGCAGAGGGAGATCGCGCCCGCCATGCCCTCCGCGGTGGGCGCGGTCATGTGGTACCCGTCGCAGTTCGTGCCGAACCCGACGACCTCCGCGTAGATCCGGGCGCCGCGCGCCCTCGCCCGCTCGTAGCTCTCGAGGACGAGCGTCCCCGCCCCCTCGCCGACGACGAGCCCGTCGCGATCGACGTCGAACGGCCGCGGCGTCTCGGAGGGGCGGTCGTTGTACCGCGTCGACGTCGCGAACATGACGTCGAACACGGTCGCGTGGACGACGTCGAGCTCCTCGGCGCCCCCCACGATCATCGCCTCCTGGATGCCGCTGCGCACCGCCTCGAAGCCGTACCCGATCGCCTGGCTCGACGAGACGCACGCCGCGCAGGTGCTGATGATCCGGCCGCGGATGGCGAAGTACACGGCGAGGTTCGCCGCGCAGGTGTGGCTCATCAGCTTCGGGTAGGTCGCCGACTGGATGCCGTCGAGGCTCTTGTTCACGAGAAGCTTGCGGATGTAGTCCTCGACCGCGCTGCTCGACGGGCCGGTCGAGCCGTAGGCGAGCCCCACCTTCCCGGAGGAGAGGTACGCCGCGTCGAGCCCGGCGTCCGCGACCGCCGCCTCCGTCGCCCACGTCGAGAGGAGCGCCACGCGCCCCATCGTGCGGGTCCGCTTCTTCGGGAGGCGCTCGAGCTCGACCACCGCCGGCGCGGCGACCCGCGTCTTCATCCCCGAGTACTCGGCGAACTGCGGCAGCGTGCGGACGCCGGAGCGGTCGCTCCGGAGCGACTCCGACACCGCGTCCAGCGAGTTGCCGATCGGGCTCACCACGCCCAGCCCCGTGATCACGACCCGGTTCTCAGCCACGTGTGTCCTCGATGTCGATGCCGCGACGCCCGCTCACGCGAGCCCGCCGTTCACGCCGATCACCTGACCCGTCACGTAGGACGCGCCGTCCGACGCGAGCCAGGCGACGAGGCTCGCCACCTCGTCGGGGCGGCCGACCCGGCGCGCCGGCACGTACTTCAGGATCTCGTCGAGCGGGGCGCCCTCGAGCATCTCGGTGTCGATGAGGCCCGGCGCGACCGCGTTCACGGTGACGCCGCGGTGAGCGACCTCCTTCGCGAGCGCGAGGGTGGCGCCGACGAGGCCGGCCTTGGCCGCCGAGTAGTTCACCTGGCCGCGGTTCCCGATCACGCCGGACACCGAGGAGATGTTGACGATGCGGCCCCAGCGGCGGCGGACCATCGGCATCACCAGCGGGCGGGTCACGTTGTAGAAGCCGTCGAGCGTCGTCCGGGTGACGCGCTCCCAGTCCTCGCGCTCGATGGACGGGAACGGCGCGTCGCGGGAGACCCCGGCGTTGTTCACGAGGACGCCGATGGGCCGGGCCTCGTCGGCGAGCAGGCGCGCCATCGCCTCCCCCGCGGCGGCGGCGTCGGCCACGTCGAAGGGCGCGAGCTCGGCGGTGCCGCCCGCCTTCTCGATCTCCGCCTGGACGCGGCGCGCCGCCTCCTCGTTCGAGCGGTAATTGAGGACGACGGGGTGCCCGGCGCGGGACAGGGCGACGGCGATCGCCGCGCCGATGCCCCGGCTGCCTCCCGTCACGAGCGCTCTCGGCTTCACGGCTGCGGCTCCTCGTCCCCTTCGTACACGTTGACGAGAGCCGACGCCAGGGTGCGGCCGGCGCGGACGACCTCGCACTGGAAGCTGCCGATCCGCTCGTCGCCCCAGACGTGGCGCGCCTCGATCCGCAGCTCGTCGCCCACCTCGAACGCGTCCACCTCGAGCGACAGCTCGCGGGTCCCGAGCAGGAACCCGATGCGCGGCGCGCCGCCGGCGGCGCGCGCGCGGAGGCCCGCGTAGGCCCCGATCGTCTGGGCCATGTACTCGATCGCGACGATCGCCGGGACCCGGTCGCCCTCCACGAAGGGCGACGTGGGCCGCAGCACGACGCGGGCGGCGACCCGGCCCTCGGAGGCGTCGACGACCTCGTCGATGAGGATCATCGGCGGGCCGTGCGGCAACAGCTCGGCGACGGGAGGGAAGGTCATGCGGCCGCCACCGGCTCGACGTCGACGATCCACCCGTCCTCGCCGGGGGCGAGGAGGACGGGCCCGCCGCGGCCGGACGCGACCGCCGCGGCGAGCGCGAACCCGCCGGCGCACGGG
>DASVZX010000261.1:0-10483 GCA_036391435.1 Anaeromyxobacter sp.
GCGGGCGGCGAGACCTGCCCGCGGGGCGCGGCGCCCGGTCGCCGCCGCGTCACAGCACCGCCTCGATGGGCCCGTCGCGGGCGATGCCCTCGAGGCGGCGCGGCGCCGTCCCGGGGAGGCGGTGCCCCGGGGCGGCCGCGAGGGTCAGCCGGTGAGCCCGCGGCCGGCGGCGAAGCCGGCGAGCCCGGCGGCGAGGCAGCCGGCGACGGTGAGCGCGAGGTTCGCCGCCGCGAGCCCCGGGCTCCCGCCCTCGAGGAGCGCGAGGGTCTCGGTGTTGAACGAGGAGTACGTCGTGTAGCCGCCCATGATCCCGGCGCCCAGGAAGAGCCGCAGGTCGGGCGACACGATCCCGGGCCGCAGCGAGACGATGAACGCCAGGACGAACGACCCGGTGACGTTCACGATGAGCGTCCCCCGCGGGAAGTCGGCGCCGAGCTGGAGCGCGGCCCAGGAGGACACGAGGTAACGCGCCCCGGCGCCGATCGCGCCGCCCGCGCAGACGAGGAGGAGCCGGGTCACCCGCCACCGTTTACCGCGCCGCGGCAGGGCCGGGCAATCGCGCCGTCGCCCGGGATCACCCCTCCGTCCCTCGCGATCGCCACGCCTCGGCGGTGAGCGCGTCGAGGGCGCGGGCGTAGGCGGCCGGGTCGAACCTCGCGCCGGAGAGCGCGTCCTGCGCCGCCGCCGCGGCGACCGACGCGATCGCGTGCACCGCCTCGTGGCGCGCGAGGCCGCCGCGCACGAGCCGGTCCATCGCGCGGCGCGCCTCGGGCGGCGATCCCGCCGCGAGCTGGTTCTCGACGACGAGGTGGATCGCGGCGTGGACGCGCGGCCTGCGCACCGGCGGGTGCGGCGCCGCGAGCGCGCGGTGGTGCGCCTCCACGGCCGCGAGCCGCTCCGCCTCGGGGGCGGCGGTCCACGCGGCCGGGTCGGGCGCGCGATCGGCGTCGTAGTCCACGGTTGCGGCTCCTCCGCGCGTCGCGCGCGCGGGGAGTGTAGCGCGGCCGCCGCCGCCTGGCTCCCCCCGTCCACCGGGCGAGCGCCGAGGTCGCGCCGCTCGTCGAATCCGGCTAGATCCCCTCCCGGAGACACGAACGTGCCCGTCACCCTGAGGCTCCCCAGCGTCCTCGCGCCCAGCGCCGGCGGCCGGACCGTGCACGCGGCGAAGGGCGCCACCGTCGGCGAGGTCGTCGCGGACGTCGCGACCCGGTACCCCGACCTCGGCGCCCGGCTGCGCGACGCGAGGGGCGAGCCCTACCCGTACGTCGTCTTCTACCTGGACGACGAGGACATCCGGTTCCGGAACGGCTTCGCGACGCCGGTCGCGGACGGCGCCGAGATCGTCGTCGTCCCGGCGATCGCCGGAGGGTAGCCATGTCGATCGGCCGGCCGCCGGGGGAGCTGCCCCCCCTCGCCAACGACGAGATCCTCCGCTACAGCCGCCACCTCATCATCCCGGAGGTCGGCGTCGAGGGGCAGCGCCGGCTCAAGGCCGCGCGGATCCTGATGGTGGGCGCGGGCGGCCTCGGCTCGCCCGTCGCCCTCTACCTCGCCGCCGCGGGCGTCGGGCGGCTCGGCATCGTCGAGCCGGACGTCGTCGACGAGACGAACCTGCAGCGCCAGGTGCTGCACGGGACGAAGGACGTCGGCCGCAAGAAGGTCGAGTCGGCGCGCGACCGGATCCGCGACCTGAACCCGCACGTGGAGGTCGTCGCGCACGAGGCCTGGCTCGGGTCCGGGAACGCGCTCGACATCATCGGGCAGTACGACCTCGTCGTGGACGGGACCGACAACTTCGCGACGCGCTACCTCGTGAACGACGCCTGCGTCCTGCTCGGCAAGCCGAACGTCTACGGCTCGATCTACCGCTTCGAGGGGCAGGCCACCGTGTTCTGCACCGACGCGGGCCCCTGCTACCGCTGCCTCTACCCGGAGCCGCCGCCGCCCGGCCTCGTGCCCTCGTGCGCCGAGGGCGGCGTCCTCGGCGTCCTCCCCGGCCTCCTCGGCACCGTCCAGGCGACCGAGGCGGTGAAGCTCGTCACGGGCGTCGGCGAGCCGCTCGTCGGGCGCCTGCTGCTCGTCGACGCGGCGCGGATGGAGTTCCGCACCGTGAGGCTCCGCAGGAACCCGCGGTGCCCCGCCTGCGGGACCCACGAGATCCGGGCCCTCATCGACTACCAGCAGTTCTGCGGGATCCGCGGCGAGGAGGCGGACCTCGCCGGGATCCCCGCGATGACCGTCGCGGAGCTGGACGCGCGGCGCCGCGCGGGCGCGGACCTCGACCTCGTCGACGTCCGCGAGCCGCACGAGTGGGACATCGCCCGGATCGAGGGCGCGCGGCTCGCGCCGCTCTCGCGGTTCGCCGAGGCCCTGCGGACCTTCGACGGCGCGCGCGACGTCGTCCTCTACTGCAAGAGCGGCGTCCGGAGCGCGCGGGCGGTCCGCCAGCTCCAGGACGCCGGCTTCCGGCGCGTCTGGAACCTCCAGGGCGGCATCCTGCGCTGGAGCGAGGAGATCGACCCTGCCGTCCCCCGGTACTGAGCGCCCGGGACGGCTCCTGCCTCGAGCGCCCCGCGCCGGCGCCCGACCGGAGGCGCGTTGACCGGCGTGGCGTACGGCCCGGAGATCCTGGCGCGCCTCGCCGCGCTCTGCGAGGCCGATCCCCGCCGCGAGGCGTGCGGCTTCGTGGTGCGGCGGCAGGGCACGCTCCACGTGGTCCCGCTCGCGAACGTCGCGGACCGGTCCCACGCGGCGGACCCCGCCGCGCACCCGCGGACGAGCCGGGACTCGTACCTCGCGGCCCCGGAGGAGCAGCTGCGCGTCCACCGCGAGCTCGAGGCGCGGGGCGGCGAGATCGTCGCGGTGTGGCACTCGCACGTGGAGGCCGGCGCGTCCTTCTCCGAGAAGGACCGCGCCGACGCCCTCGTCGGCGGCGTCCAGGCCGTCCCGGGCGCGGAGTACCTCGTGCTCGGCGTGCGCGGCGGGCGGGTCACCGAGGTGAGGCGCTACCGGCTCGACGGCGACGCGTTCGTGGAGTCCCCGCTCGGCTAGGTTGGAGCGGCCCGTCCGGCAGCCGATCGCGTCACGGTCGCGCGGCGCTTTGGAAGGGCCGCTCGACGGGGTGCAGGTAGCGCGGCGGCGCCGGCGTCACGAGCGCGCGCCCGGCGAGCCGCTCGAACTCGACGGGGTCGTGGCTGCACGTCACGGTGACCTCGCCGCCGTGGTCCATCCCGAGGAGCCGCAGGCGATCGCGGTTCCACAGGCGCGCCTTCCGGTCCTTCTCCACGAGCGCCTGGTAGAGGCGGAGCCCCGGCGGGCAGCCCGGGAGCTCCGGGTCCATCTCCTGGTGGTGGAAGTACGCGTCCCCGGCCTGCAGGATCCAGCCGTGCTCCCCCCGGACCGCGACCCCCGCGTGCCCGAGCGTGTGGCCGACGAGCGGCACGAGCAGGATCTCCGGCGGCAGCCCGTCGAGATCGCGGACCGCGTCGAAGCCGTACCACGGCTCGCCCTCGCCGCGGGCGTACGTCCGCCAGCGATCCCGGGACCCCCACTGCTGCGGGCGATAGCGCAGCCGGTCGAGGGGGGTCCGCCGCGCCGCGGCCGCGTCGCGCTCCTCGGCGAGGAGGTGCACCGTCGCGTGCGGGAAGTCGTCGAGGCCGCCCGCGTGATCGAGGTCGAGGTGCGTGAGGACGACGTGGCGCACGTCCTCGGCCTCGAACCCGAGGCGCTCGACCTGGCGGACCGCCGTCATCTGCTCGCGCAGCTCGGGCGCGAGGAGCGCGAGGAAGAGGCCGCCGATGCGCGTCCGGGGCTCGGCCAGGTCGCGCAGCCCGAGGCCGGTGTCGACGAGCGCGAGCCCGTCCGGCGCCTCGACGAGGAGGCAGTGGCACGCGAGCCGCCCGCGCGCGCCCGCGGTGCGACCGTCCACGAGCGCGCCCCCCACCGGGCACGTCGAGATCGCGTTGAGGTGGTGGATCCGCATCGGCCCGGGGCACATGCTCGCAACGCTCACCCTGGACGGCACCGGGCGGGCGCCCGCCCCTCCGGCGGCCGCGCGGGCGCTCGCTTGGCGGCCGGCCCGGCGTGCGGTAGGGAGACGGCGTGCCCGACCCGACTCCCCCGATGATCCGCAGCGTGTTCGACGTCCCCGGGATGGACTGCCCGACCGAGGAGCGCATCGTCCGCATGTCGCTCGACGGCGTCGCCGGGGTGGCGGGGCTCGAGGTCGACCTCGCGGCGCGCCGCGTCGCCGTGCTGCACCGCGGCGACGTCCGCGAGATCTCGGGCCGCCTCGAACCGCTCGGCTTCGGCGCCCGTCTCGTCGCGACGTCGGAGGACGCCGCGGCCCCCGCGGCGATCCCCGCCGACGACGCGCGCGAGCGCCGCACGCTCCGCCGGGTCCTCGCCATCAACGCGGCCATGTTCGTCGTCGAGCTCGCCGCCGGGTGGATCGCCGAGTCGAGCGGGCTCGTCGCCGACTCGCTCGACATGCTCGCGGACGCGAGCGTCTACGCGCTGGCCCTCTACGCGGTGGGGCGCGCGCCGCGCCTCAAGCTCCGGGCCGCGCACGCGTCCGGCCTGTTGCAGGCGGCGCTCGCGCTCGGCGCGCTCGCCGACGTGACGCGCCGGGCGTTCGCGGGCAGCGCGCCCGAGGTCCCCGCGATGATCGGCGTGTCCCTGCTCGCCCTCGCCGCGAACGTCGTGTCGCTCGCGCTCGTCTCCCGCCACCGCGCCGGCGGCGCGCACATGAGGGCGAGCGTCATCTTCTCGACGAACGACGTCCTCGCGAACCTCGGGGTGATCGCGGCGGGCGCGCTCGTGGCGTGGACGGGCTCGCGCCTGCCCGACCTCGCCGTGGGCACGGTCGTGGCGCTGCTCGTGCTCTCGGGCGGCGTCCGGATCCTGCGGCTGCGCTGACCGGGAGCGAGGCGGCGGACCCGGCCGCGGTCCCGCCGGCGGCTCAGGCGCCGTCGACGAGGCGCCGCGCGACGACGTCGTGCCCGAGCCAGCGCACCGGCCCCGGGGGCTCCCACGCCGCGTCGAACATGAGCCGGCCGACGGATCGCGCCACCGCCCGCGAGAGCTCGGCGCAGACGGGGTTCCGCGGGTCCGCGCTCATCGCGAGGAGATCGTCGGAGGCCGCGAGCATCGCCTCCATCTGGTCGGGCGCGGCGTGCTGCGGCCAGGCCTCGAGGTCGCGGAACGGGGCGGCCGCCGGCGAGGCGAGGTACCGCTCGGCGCGCTCGAGGTGCGCCTCGAGCGTCGCGCCGTCGCGGAGGAGCGCGCGGCACGCCGCCCAGACGGCGTCCGCCTCGGCGGAGCCCGGCCCCTCGCGCCGGAGCGCCTCGAGGAGCGGGTAGAGCGAGACCTCCACGCCGAGGAACAGCGCGCTCGAGTTCGTCCAGATCTCCGGCGCGTCGAACACGGCGCAGCGGACGCCCTCGCGCCACGCCTCCTCCGACAGCCGCTCGAGCAGGAGCTTCGCCCAGCCCTGCAGGTACGGCACGTACGTCTGCCACGTGTACCGCCCGCCGACGAGCACCTCGCAGCCGTGGTAGCCGAACGCGGCGTAGCGGACGCGCCGCGCGCCGGCGCGGAGGCCCGCGGTCGCCGCGACGAGGCGCCCGAACGTCCGCGCCGTCACCTCGTCGAAGCCCGCCGCCCAGAGGCGGCCGAGGTCGCTCGCCCAGAACGCCGCGGACGACACGAGCTTGTCGCCCGTGCCGCGGAAGACGCGGGTCATGAGCGGCATCAGCGCGCGGGCGCGGGGGAAGCCGCCGGCCATCGTGTGGACGAGGAGCACGTTCGCGCCGGGCGGCACGAGCCGCTCGACCTCCGCGGCGAACGCCGCCGCGCTCCGCTCGAACCGCCGCGCGCCCGCCTCGCGCGAGCGCTCGACGAGGTCCCAGTCGAGGCGGAAGGACTCCCAGCTCGAAGCCTTGACCGCCTTCAGCTGGTCCACCGGCGTCGGTCCGCCGTCGCCGGCCGGCTCCAGATCGAACCCGGCCTCGAGCGGCACGTTCACGATCCGCCCGCCCAGGGCCGCCTCGGCGCCGGCGAGCTCGTCCGCGGACAGCGGTCGGAGGGCCCCGCCCGCGTCGCGGCGCCCCACCGTGGCGCCGACGATCGTCATGCCGGCGCGGCGCGCCTCGTCCACGACGCCGTTCGCGTACCCGCGGCCGAACAGCTCGCCGAGGACCACGAGGACGTCGCCCTTGCGCCAGCCGGCGCGGGGCGGGAGGTCGCGGAGGGGAGCGAGCGGCACGGGCATCTCCGGGGGCTGCGGTGAGAGGGAAGACCTCTCACGAGGGGCGGCCGCGGCGCAACTCGCCCCGGGCATCCGCGCCGGCCTCGCCGGGGCCCCGCGCTACGCCCTGAGCGCGCGGTACCCGAGCAGCGCCGCCGCGGTCGCGGCGGCCGCCGCGATCCACCGCCGGTTCATGCGGAACCAGAGCTCGCCGCTCCACCCCCGCGCGCGCGCGTCGAAGTCCCCGTGCGCGCCGCGGTCGCCGGGGAGCGGCCGGTCGACGTCGTCCGCGCGGTCCGGCGCCACCGGCTCGTCCGTCTGCTGGGCCGAGTAGCCCATGCGGCCGAGGTAGCGGTCGAGGAGCCCGGGGACGAGCTTCTGGCCGAGGATCGCCTTCACCGCGCTCCAGCCGACCCACAGCTCGCGCGTCGGGTGATCCGCGACGTAGAGGACCGCGCGCGCGATCACCTCCGGCTCGAAGATCGGCGGCACGGGCTGCGGGTGGTTCGGCAGCCGCGAGCGCACCACGTCGAACTGCGGCGTGTTCACCGCCGGGAGCTGGACCATCGTGAGCTTCACCCGGCTCCGGTCGTGGTACAGCTCGCAGCGGAGGGAGTCGGTGAAGCCGCGGATCGCCGCCTTGCTCGCGCAGTACGCGCTCTGGAGCGGGATCGAGCGGTAGACGAGCGCCGAGCCGATCTGGATGACGTGCCCCGCGTCGCGCGGCAGCATGTGCTTCAGCGCGGCCTTCGTGCCGTGGACGTAGCCGAGGTAGTCGACCTCGGTGACGCGCCGGTACTCCTCGGCCTTCGTCTCCTTCACGGGCGAGAAGACGCTCACCATCGCGTCGTTCACCCAGACGTCGATGCGGCCCCAGCGGGCGACGACCGCGTCCGCCGCCTTCTCGACGGCGTCCGCGTCGGCCACGTCCAGCGGGAGGACCAGCGCCTCGCCGCCCGCCCGCTCGATCTCCCGCGCCGCGTCGTCGAGCGCCTCCTTCGTCCGCGCGACGAGCCCCACCTTCGCCCCCTGCCGGCCGAACGCGCGCGCCACCGCGCGCCCGACGCCGGCCGACGCGCCCGTGACCACCACCACCCGATCGCGCTTCCTCGTCATGTCGCCTCCCCTCGAACGATCTGGACCCGCGCCTGCTCGGGCTCGACCCGCCTCCAGCCGGGCGGGAGCCCGGTCAGCTCGGCCGACGCCTTCCCGTCCGTCACCCGGACCGACACGTCGATCCGCGCCTCGCCCGCCGGGATCCCCCTCACCTCGAGCCGGCTCATGCCGGGAATCGCGAGCGGCGAGACGGCGATCACGCGATCGAGCGCGTCGATCTCGAGCCCGAGCACCGAGCGGACGAGCAGGATCGCCGCCCCCGACGCCCAGGCCTGCGGGCGGCACGCGGTCGGGTAGCGGACGGGCGTCCCGTACGCGCGGGCCGCAAACCCGCAGAACAGCTCGGGTGGCTCCGCGTCGGAGAAGGCCGCGAGGGCGGCGAGCAGCCCGCCCGCGAGCCGGGCGGCCTCCTCGCGCAGCCCGTAGCGCGCGAGCCCCGCGAGGACGATCGCGCTGTCGTGCGGCCAGACGCTCCCGTCGTGGTAGCTCACGGGGTTGTAGCCGCCCTCCCGCTCGCCCATCGTCCTCACGCCGTATCCGCTGAACATCTCGTCGGAGAGGAGCACCGTCGCGATCGCCTTCGCGTGATCCGGATCGACCGCGCCGGTCCAGAGCAGGTGCCCCGGGTTGGACGTGAGCGCGTCGACGCGGCGCTTCGCGCCGTCGAGCGCCTCCGCGTAGAACCGGCGATCCTCGAGCCAGTAGCGCTCGCGGATCCTGCGCCGGAGCGCGGCGGCCTCCTCCTCGAGCCGCTCCGCCTCGGCGCCGTGGCCGAGGCGCCGCGCGAGGTCCGCGGTCCGGCGGCGCGCGTCGTACGCGTAGCCCTGGACCTCGACGAGCGCGATGGGCGGCTCCGCGATCCGGCCGTCCCGGAACCGCACGGAGTCGGAGGAGTCCTTCCAGCCCTGGTTCACGAGGCCGACGCCGGAGTCGCGCTCGTACTCGAGGAACCCGTCGCCGTCGCGATCGCCGTACCGCCGCATCCACGCGACGGCCGCCTCCACGTGCGACCACAGCCTGCGCGCGCGCTCGAGGTCGCCGGTGGCCCGGACGTACTCGGACAGGGTGATGAGGAAGAGCGGCGTCGCGTCGATCGTGCCGTAGTACGGATAGCTCGGGATGAGCTGGCGCGCGGCGGGGGTGAGCGGACCGCGGCGGTACTCGTGGAGGATCTTCCCCGGTTGCTCCTCCGAGACGAGGTCCACCTTCCTGCCCTGCAGCCTCGCGAGCGCGTCGAGCGTCCCGCGCGCGAGCGAGGGATCGTGCAGCATCGACTCGTACGAGGCGATCAGGCTGTCCCGGCCGAACAGGTCCATGTACCAGGGGATCCCGGCGGCGATCGCGTACTCGCCTCCCCCGCCGTCCTCCCCCGCCGCGCCCTCCGCCTTGATCCGGAGCGCGGCGAGGTCCCGGGACGCCTGGTCGAAGGCGCGCGCGAGCACGGGGTGGTCCGTCGCGGCCGCCGGCATGCCGCCCCCGAGCGCGTGCCGTCGCCGCAGCGCGGCGTCCACCTGCGCGCTCGACGGCGGCGACGGCCGGACGAGCCGATCGCCGATCCCCGGAGAGATCTCGAGGGTCACGCGCCAGCGCTCCCTCGGCGCCAGCGAGACGACGAAGCGCGCGGCGCCCGGCTCGAGCGCGTCCGGCGCGCGGTCGAACGCGAGCGCGGTGCGGTGGCGGGGGGCGGCGCCGTCGAGCTCGAGCACGACCTCGCGCCGGCCCTTCACGTCGCCGTGCACCTTCGGGCGCCACCCCGCGCCGTCGCCGCCGCCCGCGTGCTTCTTCACGGTGAGGATGTACTGGAAGTCGCTGTCGAACCCGAGGGTCAGCTCGAAGCGCACCGGGTCGCCGGAGAAGCTCTCGACGTCGACCGACTCGAGGAGCCCGCCGCCGAGCGCGCGCCGCAGCACGATGCCGAGGGTGGAGCCCCGCGCCCCCCGGAGCGGCGGGTTCGTGAAGAAGTGGAGGGCCTCG
The DNA here is from genome assembly GCA_036391435.1 of Anaeromyxobacter sp. GTDB lineage: Bacteria > Myxococcota > Myxococcia > Myxococcales > Anaeromyxobacteraceae > Anaeromyxobacter. The sequence continues at coordinate 9,338 of DASVZX010000261.1, forward strand.
TTCGCGTGCGGGACCGTGGACTGCAGCAGCACGGGGCTCCGGCCGTCGAGCCGCAGCTCGTGGCGCGAGAGGAACCGGGTGTCGAGGTGGAAGAACCCGCGATCCCCCTCCGGCGCGAAGTCGCCGCCGTCCTCCGAGACGAGGAACGTCGTCCCATGGTGCAGGGTCACCGCCACGACTCCGCCCTCCCCTCGTGCGCCGCCCGCGCGACGCGGAACGCCGCCTGGACCTCCCCGCCCGCCGCCACGGCGATCGCGACCCCGATCGAGAGGAGGGCGGAGCACAGGCAGAGCGTGCAGCCGGCGCGCACGATCGCCGCCTGCACGACGACGAGCGTCGCGCCGACGAGGGCGAGCGCGGCGACGATCGCGCCGAACGCGAGCACGAGCCACGGATGCGTGCGCCACCGGTCGCGCCCGCCCGCGAGATCGGCGGCGAGCTCCGCCGCGTAGCCGATCGCGCCGGCCGCGGCGTCCGGCAGGGGCAGCGCGCGGGAGAGCGCCGAGTGAAGCACCCGGGCGCTGCTCGCCGGGCCGAAGAGGGGGTCCCAGGGCGCCGCGACCGCACCGAGCTGGTACGCCGCCAGGTAGACGGACAGGGCGAGTCCGGCGGCGGCGGCGATCGCGACGGCGCTCCGCTCCCTCCAGCGGGAGAGCCCCCGCGCCCCGCCGCTCGCCGTCCGCCCGCGACGTTGCGGGCCGAGCATTCGAGGCGGCTCCTCGTTCGACGGTTCGTTGCGTCTCGAACCTATGCACTCCGCCGGGGCGGAGGCGCGCGCGGGCCGCGCGGGCCGCGGGGGTCGGCGGCACGGACGAAGCGAGGGACGCCGCGCCGATCAGCGCGCGGGCGGCGGCGCGGGCGCGGGTGCTGCCGCCGGAGCGAGCGCCGGCGCGGCCGCCGCCGGGAGGTCCGAGCGCGTGCCGTCCGCGTAGTCGATGCGGCTCACCTGGTCCGGCGCGTAGCGGCGCTCGCTGCCGTCGACCCGGCGCACGACGACGCCCTCCGACGTCTCCTCCAGGACGACGCAGCGCATCCGCCCGCCGTCCGCGAGGTGGATGGTGTCGAGCTTCTCGACCGGGATCGCCGCGGGCGGCGGCCTCGGCGCGGCGGGAGCGGTCGAGGCCGCGGGCGCGGCCGCCACCGCGG
>DASVZX010000262.1:0-41730 GCA_036391435.1 Anaeromyxobacter sp.
ATGGAGCCGGCCGGCCGCGAGCCCCCGGCTCGCGAGGCCCGGCGCGCGCCCCGCTCGCCGCCGCCCGTGCCGACCGCCGTGCCGATCGCGGAGCCGGACCCGGAGCGGCTCGAGGCGCTCGGGCGCAAGGGGAGCCGCGAGATCTCCGCCGAGGCCGCGGACGAGCTCGCCCGCGCGCGGAGGCTCTCCGGCGCGGCGCGGGCGCACGCCCTCGAGGACTTCGTCGCCCGCTACCCGCGCCATCCCTCGGCGGACAACGCGCTCGTCGAGGCGGCCGCCGCGTACGCCGAGACGGGCAGCGCCGACGCGGCGTGCGAGCTCGCGCGCCGCGCGAAGGACGACTACCCGGCGGGCGACGCGATGAGCGACGCCCTCGAGCGGCTCGCCTGGTGCGAGTCGCGCCGAGGCGCGACGGCCGCGGAGCGGCGCCTCCTCGAGCGGCTCGTCGCCGACTTCCCGAAGACCCCCGCCGCCGATCGCGCCGGGGCCCGTCTCGCCACGATCTCCGGGCACGCCGGCGACACGCCGGCGGCCGTCCCGGCAAGGAGCGGTCCATGACCCGCACGCACCTCGTCGCCCTGCTGGCGCTCGCCCCCGCTCTGGCGCTCGCGCAGCCGTCCGGCGGTCCTCCGCCCGCCGCGCCCGCCGGGGGCGGACCCGCCGCGCCCGCGCCGTCCACGGCGACGCCCATCGACGACGGCGCGCTCGCCGTACCGCCCGCGCTCGAGGGGAGCGGGACCGCCGCGGACGAGGGGCGCGGGGCGGTGCCGCCGCCCGACACGTACACCGTCCGCCCCGGCGACACGCTCTGGGACCTCTCCGGCCGGTTCCTCAACAACCCGTGGTACTGGCCGAAGATCTGGTCGTACAACCCGGAGATCACGAACCCGCACTGGATCTACCCGGGCAACATCCTGAAGTTCTACCCGGCCGCCGAGGAGGCGCCGGCGCGCGTCGAGCCGGTCGCGGCCGGAGAGCCCGAGCCCGCGGAGGAGCCGGCGCCGGTTCGCGAGCTCGAGGACTTCTCCAAGGCGAACCTCAAGGAGCCGGCGCCCGCCGAGGAGACGGACGCGGTCGCCGTGGCCGGGCCGTACAAGATCGCCTACGTGCCGCCGAAGGCGAAGTGGGCGCAGCACGACGCCTTCGTCACCCCGCGCGAGCTGGCCGAGTCCGGCGAGATCACCGCCGCCTTCGAGGAGAAGATCATGCTCTCCTCCCAGGATCGCGCGTACGCAAGGTTCCAGAGCAAGACCGAGGTGAAGCCCGGCGAGTCGTACGTCGTCTACAAGACCGAGCGGCCGATCTACCACCCGGTCACGAAGGAGCTGTGGGGGTACCAGTCGGTGGTCCTCGGCACGGCGAAGGTCGTGGCGGTGGAGGACAAGGCGGCGACGCTCGTCCTCCAGCAGTCGAACGACCCCATCGAGCGCGGCGCGCTCCTCGGGCCCTGGACCGAGAAGTCCTACCGCCCCGTCGTCCGCCGCCCGAACCGGCAGGCGCTCGACGCGCAGATCATCGCGACCCGGCTGGACGAGCTCTCGATCGTGGGCGAGCACCACGTCGTGTTCGTCGATCGCGGCGCCAAGGACGGCGTCGAGGAGGGGAACGTCTTCACGGTGGTCCGCTCCGGCGACCTCTACGGCAAGGATCCGTTCCAGCCGCCGCACGACTCGACGCTCCCGAAGGAGGACGTCGGGTCGCTCCTCGTCATCGACGTGAAGGAGCGGGCCTCCGCCGCGCTCGTGACGCGCAGCCTGAAGGAGCTGCTCGTCGGCGACCGCGTCGAGATGCGCGCCGAGGAAGCCGTCGGATCCGGCGGCAAATAGGCGCCCTTCGGTACGCCTCCTGCACGCCCGACGAGGGCCGCGGCTTGACCCGGTGTCACCCCGCCGGTATATGCCGCCGTTCTAGTGGAGGCCCCCCGCACCATCCGGCCCGGCGACGGCCCGTACCCCGGCGCGCTCGCCCGCGTCGCGGACCGGCCGTCCGAGCTGCGGCTCGTCGGCTCGCTCGGCGCCCCCCGCGCGCGCGTCGCGATCGTCGGGTCGCGGCGCACCGACGAGTACGGCGCGGACCTCGCCCGGGAGCTCGCCGCCGGGCTCGCCCGCGCAGGCGTGTCGGTCGTCTCGGGCGGCGCCCGCGGGATCGACGCGGCCGCGCACGAGGGCGCGCTCTCCGCCGGCGGTCACACCGTCGCGGTGCTCGGGACCGGGATCGACGTCGTCTACCCCGCGGACCACCGCGATCTCTTCGAGCGGATCGTCGCGGCGGGGGGCGCGCTCCTCTCGGAGCAGCCGGACGGCACGCCGGGCTTCAAGGCGAACTTCCCGGCGCGCAACCGGATCGTCTCCGGGATGTCCGGCGCGGTCGTCGTCGTGCGGGCGGGCGAGCGGAGCGGCGCGCTCGTCACGGCGGCGTGGGCGCGGTCGCAGGGCGTGCCCGTCCTCGCCGTCCCGGGCGACGTGCGGGATCCGCTCTCCGCCGGGACGCTGCGCCTCCTCCGCGAGGGGGCGCGCGTCGCGGCCTCCGCGCAGGACGTGCTCGCCGCGATCGGGATCGCCGCGGACGCGGCCGGGGCGCGCCAGCCGGAGCTGCCCGCGCTGGGCGCCGCGGAGTCGGCGCTCTACTCCGCGCTCGCCCGCCGGCCGCGGCACGCGGGCGAGGTGGCCCGCGCGGCGGGGCTCGCGCCGGGCGCGGCGCTCGCAGGGCTCCTCGCGCTCGAGATCCAAGGCTTGTGCGAACAGCGGCCGGGCCACTACTTTCTGCGCCGGACCTAGAGGACACGGATGGCCAAAGCGAGGACGGACACCGCCGGGGAGGCCAAGGTCGCGACGAAGATCGCGAAGAAGCCCGGCAAGGCCGCGCCGGCCAGATCCGCGCCCGCGAAGGCCGCGGGCGCGAAGGCCGCACCCGACGCCGCGCCGCCGAAGCGGGCCGCGAAGGCGAGCAAGGGGGGCACCGGCCCGAGCCTCGTCGTGGTCGAGTCGCCGGCCAAGGCGAAGACCATCAAGAAGTACCTGGGGCGCTCGTTCGACGTGCGCGCCTCGGTCGGGCACGTGAAGGACCTGCCGAAGTCGAAGATGGGGGTCGACATCGAGGGCGGATCGTTCGAGCCCGAGTACGACGTCATCAAGGGGAAGGCGAAGGTCCTCTCGGAGATCAAGCGCGCGGCCCGCGGCGCCGATCGGGTCTTCCTCGCGACCGACCCCGATCGCGAGGGCGAGGCGATCGCCTGGCACATCGCGGAGGAGCTGGGCGCGGGCGGCGGCGACGCGCGCGTCCGGCGCGTCCTCTTCAACGAGATCACGAAGACCGCGATCCAGAAGGCGATCCAGAACCCGATCGACCTCGACCGGAAGAAGTTCGACGCGCAGCAGGCCCGCCGGATCCTGGACCGGATCGTGGGCTACCAGATCAGCCCGCTCCTCTGGGACAACGTCCGCCGCGGGCTCTCCGCCGGGCGCGTCCAGTCGGTCGCGGTGCGGCTCGTCGTCGAGCGCGAGCGCGAGATCGAGGCGTTCAAGCCCGAGGAGTACTGGACCCTCGACGCGGACCTCGCCGCGGCCCTGCCGCCGGAGTTCACCGCGAAGCTCTGGAAGGTGGACGGGCAGAAGGCGGAGCTGAAGGACGAGGTCACGACGAAGGGCCTCGCCGCCGAGGTCGAGCAGGCGCCGTTCTCGGTCGCGACGGTGGACCGCAAGGAGCGCCGCCGCAACGCGCCGCCGCCCTTCACGACCGCGAAGCTCCAGCAGGAGGCGGCGAACCGGCTCGGCTTCACCGCGAAGAAGACGATGACCCTCGCGCAGCGCCTCTACGAGGGCGTCGAGCTCGGCGACGAGACCGTCGGTCTCATCACCTACATGCGCACGGACTCCGTGCGGCTCTCCACCGAGGCGGTCGACGCCGCGCGCGCCTTCGTCGCCGAGAGGTACGGCAAGGACCACCTCCCCGACCAGCCGAACGTCTACAAGACCAAGGCCAAGTCGGCGCAGGAGGCGCACGAGGCGATCCGGCCGTCCAGCCTCGAGTGGCCGCCGGAGCGCGTCGCGCCGTTCTTCGAGGCGATCGGCGAGCGCGATCAGTTCCGGCTCTACGAGCTCATCTGGAACCGCTTCGTCGCCTGCCAGATGGTGCCCGCCGTCTACGACCAGACCACCGCCGACATCGGCGCGGGGCGCGCGACGTTCCGCGCGACGGGCTCCATCCTCAAGTTCCCCGGCTACCTCGCCGTCTACGGCGCGAAGCCCCCGGAGGAGGAGGCCGGCGCCGAGGAGGAGAAGGCGGAGAACGGGAACGGCAGCGCGCTCGAGGGCGAGAAGCGGAACGAGGAGCGCCAGCTCCCGCCGCTCGAGCCGGGGATGCCGCTGCGGCTCGTGAAGCTCCACCCCGACCAGCACTTCACCCAGCCGCCCCCGCGCTACAACGAGTCCTCGCTCGTGAAGGAGATGGAGCAGCGCGGCATCGGCCGGCCGTCCACCTACGCCGCCATCCTCGAGACCATCCAGGAGAAGGGCTACGTCGAGAAGGTGGAGAAGAGCTTCAAGCCCACCCACCTCGGCCTGCTCGTGACGGACGAGCTCGTCCGCGCCTTCCCGCGCGAGATGGACGTCGCCTTCACCGCCGGGATGGAGGAGAAGCTCGACGAGATCGAGGACGGGAACGCCGGCTGGCAGAGCGTGCTGCGCGAGTTCTACGGCACGTTCAGCGAGGACGTCGCCGCCGCGAAGAAGAACATGCGCAACGTGAAGCGCCAGGAGATCGAGACCGATCTCGTGTGCGAGAAGTGCGGCGAGCGCAAGATGGTCATCAAGTGGGGGCGCAACGGCGAGTTCCTCGCCTGCCCCGGCTACCCGGAGTGCCGGAACACGATGAACTTCCGGCGCGAGGACGGGAAGATCGTGCCGGAGAAGGAGGAGGAGGTCCCGGTCGACGAGAAGTGCCCGGAGTGCGGCGCCGCGATGGTGATGAAGCGCGGCCGCTTCGGGCGGTTCCTCGCCTGCACGCGCTACCCCGACTGCAAGGGGACGAAGCCCGTGTCGATCGGGGTCACCTGCCCGAAGGGCTGCGGCGGGTACGTCTCCGAGAAGCGCTCGCGGCGAGGGCGGACGTTCTACGGTTGCTCGTCGTACCCGAAGTGCGACTTCGTGTCCTGGGACCGGCCGCGGAACGAGACCTGCCCGACCTGCGGCAGCGCGTACCTGCTCGACAAGTACTCGAAGAAGACGGGGCCGTTCATCGCGTGTCCCAACAAGGAGTGCGGGTACCGGCGCGAGGCGCCGCAGACGCAGACGGGCTAGAGCAGGCCCCGGTCGTCTTCGCGAGCAGGCCGCAGGGAACGGGCCGGCGCATCTCGCGTTGCGAGCAGCGCCTGGCCCGGAGATGGGAGCGGCCTGGCTTGACCTCCGGACGGGCTGCTGGTATCGAAATCCCCTGTCCATTCGCGGATGTCGCGCACACCGTGCGCGCGTTCCCCACCGGACCCGAGGGACCCGATGATCCAGACGCTGGCCGAGTTCTTCAAGGAGGGCGGCCCGTTCATGTTCGTGAACGTGGCGACGAGCGCCGTCGCGATCGCGATCATCGTCGAGCGGATCCTCGTCCTCGCGTTCCGGCTCAACCTGAACGCCGGCCCCTTCATGAAGCAGGTCCAGAAGCTCGTGCTCTCCGGGAACGTGGAGAGCGCCGTGAAGCTCTGCGGCGCCGCGCCGAACGCCGCGCTCTCGAAGGTCATCCGGGCCGGCCTCACGCGCGCGAACCGGGGCGAGCAGGAGGTGGCGCGCGCGCTCGAGGAGGCGGTCCTCGAGGTGACCCCGGCCATCACGAAGCGCATCCCGCCGCTCTGGTCCCTCGCGAACATCGCGACGCTCGTGGGCCTCGTCGGCACCATCACCGGCCTCATCGGCACCTTCAAGTCGCTCGGCGCCGCGAGCCCGGAGATGAAGCAGCTCATGCTCTCGAAGGGCATCTCGGAGGCGATGAACAACACCGCGTTCGGCCTCACCATCGCGGTCGTCTGCATCGTCGCCCACCTCATGCTCTCGTCGAAGGCGAAGACGATGGTCGAGGAGATCGAGTACGGCGCGCTCCGCCTCGAGAACATGCTGTCCCGCCGCAGCGCGGGCGAGACGAGCCCGCTCGAGAGCGCCGGCTAGTCCCCTTCGCGCGGAGCGAGCCGAATGCGGCGCAGGATCCGGGACGAGGAGCACGCGGGCGAGCTCAACATCGTCCCGTACCTCGACGTGGTCGTGAACCTCGTCATGTTCATGCTCCTCAGCATGACGGGGCTCATCGCGCTCGGCGTCGTGAACGTCTCCGCGCCGAAGATCGGGGGCGAGACGCCCGCCGCGGCGGCGGCGGAGAACCAGCCGAAGCTCCTCCTCACCGTCGCCATCGCGAAGACCGGCTTCTACGTCGCCGGCGCGGGCGGGGTGCTCGGGGCGGACGCGGCGGCGCCGGACGCGACGCGGCCGCCGACGATCCCGCTGAAGGACGGCAAGTACGACTTCGCCGCCCTCGGCGCGCAGATGCAGAAGATCAAGGACCAGTTCCCGAGCGAGACCGCGGTCATCCTCTCGGCGGATCCGGAGATCGTCTACGACGTGCTCGTCCAGACGATGGACGCGTGCCGCGAGGCGACGGTGAAGAGGCCGGACGGGTCCTCGGAGCGCCGGCCGCTCTTCTTCGACGTGTCGCTGTCGTTCATGGGGTGAGCCGATGCCCCCCGCCGCCCCCCCCACCGCCGAGCAGATCCAGAGGGCCAGGGAGGCCCGCGCCTACCGCAAGGCGCGCCGCAAGGCGCGCGAGGCCGCGGGCGAGATCAAGGAGCTCAACATCGTCGCGATGATGGACATGATGACCATCATCCTCGTGTTCCTCCTGAAGTCGTACCAGGCGTCGGCGATCAACGTGAACATGGGCCAGGACCTCGCGATCCCGGCCTCCACGACGCAGCTCCACCCGCAGGAGAACATCACCGTCACCGTCTCCATGAAGGAGGTGGCGGTGAACGAGCGCCGCGTCCTCGACGTGCAGGGCGGTGTCATCCCGCCGACGGCGAAGGAGGGCGGGCGCGCCGACGCGTTCTACGTGGGGGCGGTGTACGACGCGCTGAAGAGGGAAGTCGACAAGCAGAAGTACATCGCCCGGTACAACCGGGACGCGCCCTTCACGGGCCGCGTGAACGTCGTCGCCGACAAGAAGATCCCGTACCGGACGCTCATGGAGGTCCTGTACACCGCCGGCCAGGCGGAGCTCGGCGAGTACAAGTTCATGGTGCTGAAGCAGGAGTAGACGGGCCCCCGCCCGGGCCGGCGCGGCTAGAGCGACGGCGGCTCCATCGCGGCGCTCGGGGTACGCTCCCGGCGCGTCGCGCACTCGGCGCAGAGGAGCGCGTAGGGCAGCGCCCGCAGCCGGCGCGGATCGATCTCCTGCTCGCAGTCGGCGCACAGGCCGTACTCGCCCGCGTCGAGCCGCGCGAGGGCGGCGTCGATCTGCACGAGCTCGCGCCGCTGCGCCTCGCCGAGGCGCGAGAGCGTGAACGCCTCGTGCTCGGTCTGCGCCCCCTCCTCGAACTCGGGATCGCGCTCGGCCGATCGGAGCGCGTCGAGCTCGGCGTCGGCCCGCCGGGCCGTCTCCAGGATGGCGCGGCGGCGCTTCTGGAGGTCCGCGCGGACGGCGTCGTTCGTCGCAGTCGTCTCGGGCACGTTGCGTTCCCTTTCTAGGGGCGATAAAGGACCGGCCCTCGCCGGTTCCGTCGAATCTGCGCACCCCCGCGCATGGCCGCCACGACGTCGGGAACCCTCGGGGACAACGGTAAGCGCCCGTCCGCCTGGACGCCAGCCGGGGGCCGGCACCGCAGCGGGTACATTCCTTGGGAGCGAGCGTCACGATCGTCGGAGGAGGCCTCGCGGGCACCGAGGCGGCGTGGCGCCTCGCGCGCGCCGGCGTCGAGGTGGTGCTGCTCGAGATGAAGCCCGGGCGCCGCTCGCCCGCGCACGCGCACGACGGTCTCGCCGAGCTCGTGTGCTCGAACTCGCTCCGCTCCGACAACCCGGCGAACGCCGTGGGGCTCCTGCACGAGGAGCTGCGCCGCCTCGGGAGCGTCGTGCTCGCCGCCGCGGACGAGGCCCGCGTCCCGGCGGGGGACGCCCTCGCGGTGGACCGGGAGCGCTTCAGCAGGCTCGTGACGGAGCGCGTCGAGGGCCATCCGCTCGTGCGCGTGGTGCGGCAGGAGCTGACGACCCTGCCCGCGCCGCCCGGCCTCGCCCTCGTCGCGACGGGCCCGCTCACCTCGGAGCCGCTCGCGGCGGAGCTCGCGTCCCTCGCCGGCACGCGGCTCCACTTCTACGACGCCATCGCGCCGATCGTCGCCGACGAGTCGATCGACCGGGGGATCGCGTACGCGCGGTCCCGCTACGGCAAGGGCGGCGGCGACGACTACCTGAACCTCCCGCTCGACGAGGCGCAGTACCACGCCTTCGTCGCGGCGCTGCGCGAGGGGGAGAAGGTGGCCCCCCACGGGTTCGAGGAGCCGCGGTACTTCGAGGGCTGCCTGCCGATCGAGGTGATGGCGGAGCGCGGCCCGGAGGTGCTCGCCTACGGGCCCATGAAGCCGGTCGGCCTCGAGGACCCGCGCACGGGGAGGCGGCCGTACGCCGTCGTCCAGCTCCGGCGCGAGGACCGGGCCGGGACCGCCTGGAACCTCGTCGGCTTCCAGACGCGGCTCACGTGGCCCGAGCAGCGGCGCATCTTCCGTGCCTTCCTCCCGGGGCTCGCGGCGGCGGAGTTCCTCCGGCTCGGCCAGGTGCACCGGAACACCTTCGTCGAGGCGCCGCGCGTGCTCGCGCCCGACCTGTCCTTCCGCGCGCGTCCCCACCTGTTCCTCGCCGGCCAGATCGCCGGGGTCGAGGGGTACGTCGAGTCCGCGGCGTGCGGCCACCTCGCGGCGCGCGCGATCCTCGACCGGCTCGCGGGCCGGCCCTTCCGGCCGCCGCCGCCCGGGACCGCGCTGGGAGCGCTCCATCGACACCTGACCGGCGAGGCGCACCCGCCGGGGTACGATTACCAGCCGACGAACGTCGTCTTCGCGCTGTTCCCGCCCGTCCCCGGGCGTCACCGGGGAAAAGCCGCCCGCAAGGAGGCGTACGTCCTCCGGGCGCGAAAGGAGATCGAGCGGTGGATCGAGCCAGACTCGGAACCCAGGGCGGCGGGCGCGTGACCGTCCGCGCCGCGGCGGCCACGGCAGCGCTCTGCGCGGTCCTCGTCGGCACGGCATGCACCGCCGGGAAGGACGCCCCGCCGGCGGGGCTCGGGCGCCCCGTGCACCGGGGCCCGGTGCGTGCGCTCTCGGCGTCGCCGGACGGTGCGTGGCTCGCCTTCCTCGACGGCTGCGCCGACGTGAGGGGGCAGGCGCTGCCGCCGCAGACGGCGAGCTGCGACCTCCGCGTCGTGGCCGCGGCCGGCGGCGCGGTCCGCCGGATCGCCTCGGCGGTGACCACGATGCCGCAGGCGATCTCGTGGACGCCGTCGGGCGGCCTCGTCGCGCTCGCGTCCTACGAGGTCCCGACGGCGAGCGGTGCGCTCGTGGCGTGGGACGGCGGCGAGCCGCGCACGCTCGCCGGGGGCGGCGTGACGTTCTACGGCGTCGGCCCGCACGGCGAGGTGGGCTGGGTCGAGCGCGGGCGCCTGCGGGTGCTCCTGCCCGGCGAGCCGGCCGCGCGCGAGGTGGCGGGCGCCGACGCGGTGGCGAGCTTCGACGTGTCGCCGGCGCCGCCCGGCGATTGCCGGCCGGGCGGGCCCGCGCGGCTCTTCGCGCGGCGCACGTACTCCGCGGGCGGCGAGCTCCTCGCCGTGGGCTGCGACCTGGGTGAGGCGCGCCCGTTCGAGAAGGGGCAGGTGGGCGAGTACGGGTTCTCGCGCGCCGCGGGAACGTTCGCGTACACCGTGCAGCGGCGGGAGGGGGCCGAGCTGAAGCTCGTCGCGGCGGGCGCCGCGCCGGCGACGATCGGGCACGGCGCCCAGACGTTCGCGTTCTCGCCGGACGGCCGGGCGCTCGCGTTCGTCGCCGACGTGGTCCCGGGCAAGCAGGGCAACCTCCACCTCGCCGCGTCCGGCCGGCCGGCGGCGCTCCTCGCGCGCGAGGTGGGCGAGCTGCGCTGGGCGGCGAGCGCCCCGCGCCTCGCCTGGCTCGAGAGGTACGACCCCCGCGTCCGGGCCGGCACGCTCGGCGCGGGCGGCCCCGGGCTCGCGCCGCGCACGTACGCGCAGAACGTGTCCGACTTCGACATGACGCCGGACGGCCAGCACCTCGCGTTCCTGCAGCACACGACCCGCGGCGGGTACTCGGTCGACCTCGCGCTCGCGCACCTGTCCGCGCCGCCCGACGCGAAGCCCGAGGCGATCGCGCAGGGCGTGTTCGGGTTCGCGTTCTCGCCGGACGGCGCCTGGCTGTACTACCGGACGCGCTGCGTCCGGAACGCGGAGGCGTGCGACCTCGAGCGGGTCCCGTCGTCCGGCCGGGCGCCGGGCGCCGCCCCCGAGCGGATCGCCGAGGGGGTGAAGAGCTTCGAGTTCGATCCGCGCGACCCCGGGCGGCTCCTCGTGACCTGGCAGCGGAAGGACATGGTCGCGCTCGACGTCGCGGTGTGGGAGCGCGGGAAGCTCACGGGCGTCGACACGGCGGTCTTGCCGGGGTCGGCGCGGTTCCTCGGGCCCGACTCGAGGAGGATCGCGTACGTGGTCGCGGCGCCGAAGCGGCAGGGGGTGTACGTGGCGGAGGTGCCCAGGTAGGGCGGCCGCGCGGCGCGCGGCCTCGACACTCGACCCCGACGCGCCGGAGGCCGACGCCCTCAGTGCCCGAACCGCGCGCGGAGGCGCGCCGCGACGCGCAGCAGGTCCTCCTGCTCCTTCACCGGCTCGAACCGAGTGGTCGCGGGGTCGTCCCGCGGGACCTCGACGAAGCGGGTCGGGAACAGGGGCTCGCCGTCCGGACCGGCGAGGCCGGTCACCTCCGCGGTGATCTGCTCGAGCTGGAGCAGGGGGCGACCGTCGACCTGCTTGCGCGCGACGCGCCAGGGGAGGGCGACCTCGCGGGCGAGGATGGCCCGCAGGTCGAACGCGATGTTGTTCGTCGAGATGAGCGGGTGCCCCGCCGGATCCACGTGCTCGACGAGCTGCACGCGGTCCCCCAGGCGCACCGGCGCGGCCCCGGCGTCGAGCTTGCCGGACGGGCCGCGGCGCGCCGCCACCTCGACCGTCACCGCGCCGCCGAGCGCGAGGTGAGCCCCGAGCACCGCCGGGTCGAGCGTCGCGGCGAGGTTGTCCACGTTCGAGAAGTAGACGACCCGCACCCCGCGCGCGGCGAGCGCCGCGCCCACGCCGCTCTCGCGGAGCGCGCGGAAGAAGTCGCCGTGACCCGCCGGGGCGAGCGAGGGCGCCCCGTCCGGCTCCCGCGCGATCTCGAGCTCGGGGGTGAGGCGCGGCAGCATGCGCTGCTCGAAGACCATGACCCCGGGCTCCCCCCGCACGCGCCGCGAGATCGCCTCGTGGGTGAGGGGCGAGGTCATGACGGCGATCGGCACCGGCCGCCCCGCCGGGCCGGCCGCGCGCCGCGCGTCCTCGAGCTTCAGGTCGAGGAAGGTCCGTCCGCCGAGCACCGGCACGAGCGCCTTGACCGCCCCGCCGAACCGCGTCCCCGCGCCGCCGGCCACGACGACGCTCGCGATCCGGCCCTCCTGGAGCGCCTGCTCGCCGGCAGCGGCGAGCCGGTCGTGCCGCCCGGTGCCCGGAGCGGGCCAGGGCTCCACGTCGCCCGGCCGGAGCGGCTCGAAATCGGGTCGCGGGGTCTCGAGCTCGCCCGCGCGCAGGCGGTGCACCAGCGAGGCGAAGAAGTGGGGGCCCTCGGTCGCGGCGCCGCGCGGGTGCAGTCCGGTGTCTTCCACGCCGGCAAGCTTGGGATCTGGGCCCCGGGCGGCAAATGGGGGCGAGGCGGGGGTCGAGGTCGGGCCGGGGTCCGTGTCGAGGTGGAGCAACCGCTCGCCCGCCCCTCCGTTGAGCGCGGGGCTCCCCGCCCGCTAACGTGGGGCCCCGCCCCGCATGTCTCTCCCCCGGGCCCTCGCACGCCGGCCTTCGCCGCTGCCCCACCTGCGCCCCGCGCCGAGCCCCGCGCGGAGGCTCCTCGCGCCCGCGCCGGCGGTGGGGAGCGGCCGGCTCCGGCGCTCGCTGCGGGCCTCGACCGCCGAGGGGATCGCCGCCGAGGTCGTGGGCGCCGCGACGAGCACGGCCGTCCTCACCGCCTGGGCGCTGCACCTCGGCTGCGGCGCGGCCGCGATCGCGGTGCTCGGCGCGATGCCGTTCGTCGCGCACGTGCTCCAGCTCCCGGCCGCGGCGCTCACCGCGCGGTACGGCGCACGCCGGGTGGCGCTCGCGGCGGTCGCCGTCTCGCGCCAGGCGTACCTGCCGCTCGTCGCCCTGCCGTTCCTCCCCGTGTCGCCGGGACCGGCGCGCGCGCTCCTCCTCGGGTGCGCGGCGGTCCAGCATGGGCTCGGCATCGTCTGCAACAACGGCTGGGTCGCGTGGATGGGGGAGATCGTCCCGGTCCGGCTCCGCGGCCGCTACTTCGGGCGGCGGACCGCGATCTGCACCTCCGCCGCGGCGCTCGCCGGCCTCGCCGTCGGCGCGTACCTCGATCGCGCGCCGGGCGGCCGGGGCGCGACGCTCTCGGCGCTCGCCGCCCTGACCTGCGTCGCGGGCGCGGCGAGCACGGCCGTCATGGCCCGCCAGCACGGCGGGATCCGCGCGGGCGCCGCGGCGGCCCGGAGGTCCTCCTTCCGCGCGGTGCTGCGCTCGCGCGCGCCGCGCCGCTGGGCCGTCCTCCAGGCCGGGTGCGGCGTCGCGTCCGGGCTCGCCGTCCCGTTCTTCGCGGTGTTCGTGCTCCGCGACCGGGCGCTCGGGTTCGCGTTCCTCGCCGCCTACGGCGCGATCACCTCGGTCGCGCGCACGGCGTCGGCGCCCGCGTGGGGGCGCTGGACGGATCGCCCCGGGGGCGCGCGCCGCGTCGTGATCGCCGCGAACGCGCTCGCCGTCGCCGGGCCGATCCTCTGGATCGCTTCGGCGCGCCTCGGGGCCACGCTGCTGCTCGTCGAGGGCGCCCTGGCCGGGGTCGCGGCCGCGGGCACGGGCGTCGCCGGCCTGGTGTTCCCGCTCGCCCTCTCCGACGACGCGACGCGCCCCGTCTACCACGCCGTGTTCGCCGTCTCGGGCGGGCTCGCGTTCGGGGCCGGCGCCGCCGCCGGGGCGGCGCTCGCGGGCGCCGCCCCCGCGCTCGCGATCGCCGGGCCGCTCACGGTGCCGTTCGCCGCGTGCGCCGCGCTCCGCGCCGGGGCGGTCGCGCTCTCGCGCCGGCTGCCGGACGCCGCCCCGGCGCCGCGCTGAGGTCGCGCGGGCTCCGCGCTACGCGTGCGCGCGCAGCGCGTCCTCGATCGCGTCGCGGAGCACGACCGCGCCGTTGTGCTCCTCGTCGCGCGCGCCGTAGACGAGCGTCACCGCCCCGCGGCCCGCGCGGCGGGTCAGGTCGGCGAGGAGCGCCCGCGCCGCCGGAGCGCGGAGCTCCGCGTGGTACCGCCGGGCGAACTCGCCGAAGCGCGCAGGGTCGTGGCCGAACCACCGCCGGAGCGCCGTGCTCGGCGCGACGTCCTTCGCCCAGAGATCGACGCGCAGGGCGTCCTTCTTCACCCCGCGCGGCCAGAGCCGGTCGACGAGCACCCGGTACCCGTCGTCCGGGGTCGCCCGCTCGTACGCTCGCCGGATGCGGACCATTCGCTCCTCCTGCGCAGAGATAGCGCGTGCGCGCCCCGCCCGCAGCCGCCGGGGGGCGCCGCGACCGAAACCTCGCCCCTCGGCGCGTCCGGTGGCAGGCTCGGCTCGATGGCCGTCGAACCGACCGAGCTCCCGGCCGAGATCCGGCGCTTCGCCGCGTACCTCGAGGCGGAGCGGCGCGCGTCGCCGCACACGCTGAAGGCGTACCTCGGGGACCTCGCGCAGTACGCGGCGCACCTCGCCGAGGCGGGCGCGGCGATCGTCCCCTCGTCGCCGGCCCTCGTCCGCGCCTTCGTGGCGCGGGCCGCGGGCGGCGCGGGCGCGGCGAGCCTCGGCCGCAAGCTGTCGACGATCCGGTCCTTCTACGCGTTCCTCGTCCGCGAGGGGCTCGCGCCCGGCAACCCGGCGCGGGCGATCGCGAGCCCGCGCCGGCCGAAGCGGCTCCCGGAGGTGCTGCCGGAGGCCGACGTGGCCGCCCTCGTCGAGGCGCCGTCCGTCGAGCAGGGGCCGCTCGCGCTGCGCGACCGCGCCTTCCTCGAGCTCCTCTACGCGAGCGGGCTGCGCGTCTCGGAGCTGACCGGCCTCGACGTCGACGACGTCGATCTCTCCCAGGGGCTCGTGCGCGTGCTCGGGAAGCGAAGGAAGGAGCGGGTGGTGCCCTTCGGCCGGACCGCGGGCGCCGCCTTGCGGCGCTGGCTCGAGGAGGGACGGCCGGCGCTCGCGCCGGACGGCGAGCGCGGGCGCGGCTCCCCCGGCTCGAGCGCCCTCTTCCTGAACCACCGCGGCGGCCGGCTCACGCAGCGCTCGATCGCGCGGCGCCTCGACCGCTGGGTGCTCTCTGCCGGGCTCCCGCGCCACGTCCACCCCCACGTGCTCCGGCACTGCTTCGCGACGCACCTGCTCGGGAACGGCGCCGACCTGCGCGGCATCCAGGAGCTGCTCGGTCACGCGTCGCTCTCCACGACGCAGCGGTACACCCACCTCGACTGGAAGCGGCTCGCCGAGGTCTACGATCGCGCCCACCCGCGGGCGAAGCGGGGGTGACGCGGAGCAAGCGTCGGGGTCGCGGTCGGGTGCGACCTCCCCGCCCCCGCCGGCGTCATTGCCGTCCCCTCCGGTCCGCGCTACCCATCCCGCATGCCCGAGCTCCACGGAACGACCGTGCTCTGCGTCCGCCGCGACGGGAAGGTCGTGATGGCCGGCGACGGCCAGGTCACGATGGACAAGACCGTCATGAAATCGACGGCCCGGAAGGTGCGGCGGCTCGCCGAGGGCTCGGTCCTCGCCGGGTTCGCCGGGGCGACCGCGGACGCCTTCCAGCTCTTCGAGCTGTTCGAGAAGAAGCTGAAGGAGCACGCGCGCTCGCTGCCGCGCGCCGCGGTGGAGCTCGCGAAGCAGTGGCGGACCGATCGGATGCTGCGGCGGCTCGAGGCGCTCCTCGTGGTCGCCGACCGGGAGCACGTGTTCGTCCTCTCCGGGGCCGGAGACGTGATCGAGCCGGACGCGGTCGCCGGCGGCGGCGCGGTGGCGATCGGCTCGGGCGGTCCGTACGCGCTCGCCGCCGCGCGGGCGCTCCTCGCCCACTCGAGCCTCGGCGCGCGGCAGGTCGCCGAGGAGGCGATGCGCATCGCCGCGGACATCTGCATCTACACGAACGCGAACGTCACGCTGGAGGAGCTGTGAGAGCGCAGGATCTGGCCCCCCGGGAGATCGTGGCCGAGCTCGACCGCTACGTCGTCGGGCAGGCGCAGGCGAAGCGCGCGGTCGCGATCGCCCTGCGCAACCGCTGGCGGCGCCAGAAGGTCTCCCCGGAGCTGCGGGACGAGATCCTGCCGAAGAACATCGTGATGATCGGCCCGACCGGCGTCGGGAAGACCGAGATCGCCCGCCGGCTCGCCCGGCTCGCCGGCGCGCCGTTTGTGAAGGTCGAGGCCTCCAAGTTCACCGAGGTGGGCTACGTCGGGCGCGACGTGGACTCGATGATCCGCGACCTCGTCGAGGCCGCGGTGAAGCTCGTCAAGGAAGAGGAGATGGAGAAGCTCCGCGAGCGCGCGCGCGAGGCCGCCGAGGAGAAGGTCCTCGACGCGCTCGGCTACGGGTCGGGGTTCGGGCTCGGCTTCCGCAGCGCCGTGTCGCGCGTCCGCGGCGAGGGCGCCGAGCCGGAGCACGCGCCGCAGGCGGGCGGCCGCGACAAGGCCCGGGCGCAGCTCCGGGCGGGGACGCTCGACGACGAGCCGGTGGAGATCGAGGTGACCGAGCGGCCGGTCGCGACCATGCCGTTCATGGCGCCCGGCATGGAGGACATGGCGCAGGGGCTCCAGGACATGATGCAGTCGATCGGGAACAACCCCATCGTCTCGATGCTGGGGGGCGGCGCGAAGAAGCGGAAGCGCAAGGTGAAGGTGAAGGAGGCGCTCGAGCTCCTCGCGCAGGAGGAGGCCTCCCGGATGGTCGACATGGAGCGGGTGATCCGCGAGGCCCTGGACCGCGCCCAGAACGCCGGGATCGTCTTCATCGACGAGATCGACAAGATCGCCGGGCGCGACCAGGGGCACGGGCCGGACGTGTCCCGCGGCGGCGTCCAGCGCGACCTCCTCCCCATCGTGGAGGGGTCGAACGTCACGACGAAGTACGGCGCGGTGAAGACCGATCACGTCCTCTTCATCGCCGCCGGGGCGTTCCACGTCTCGAAGGTCTCCGACCTCATCCCTGAGCTGCAGGGGCGCTTCCCGATCCGGGTCGAGCTCGAGCCGCTCTCTCGCGAGGACCTCGTCCGCATCCTGAAGGAGCCGCGCAACTCCCTCGTCCGCCAGTACACCGCCCTGCTCGCCACCGAGGGCGTGGACGTCCAGTTCCGCGACGACGCGATCGACGAGCTCGCCCGGATCGCCGCCGAGGTGAACGAGCGCATGGAGAACATCGGCGCCCGGCGCCTCCACACCGTGATGGAGCGGCTCCTCGACGAGATCTCGTTCGGGGCGAGCGAGCTCCGCGGGCAGCGCATCGTCATCGACGCCGCCTACGTGAGGCAGAAGCTCGAGGGCATCGCGACCGACGAGGACCTCTCGCGCTACATCCTGTGAGCCACGGCCCGTCCGGCGCCCCCGTGCTATAAGCGCGGCATGACGCAAGACGGGATCGTCCGCAGGGCGCAGGCGGTGCTCACCCCGAACTACCGGCAGGCGCCGGTGGTGCTGGCGCGCGGGGAAGGCAGCCGCGTCTGGGACGCCGACGGGAAGGAGTACCTCGACTGCATCTCCGGCATCGCGACGGTGGCGCTCGGCCACTGCAACCCCGCGCTCGTGCGCGCGCTCGAGGAGCAGGCGCGCACGCTCTGGCACGTGTCGAACCTCTTCTACAACCCGCGCGCGGTCGAGCTCGCCGAGGCGCTCACGGGGACGACGAGCTGGGCGAAGCGCGCGTTCTTCTGCAACAGCGGCGCCGAGGCGAACGAGGCGATGCTGAAGCTCGCCCGCAAGCTCCACGCCGACGAGGGCCACCCGGAGCGGAACGAGATCGTCGCCTGCGAGAACTCGTTCCACGGCCGGACGATGTTCGCGCTCTCGGTCACCGGGCAGCCGAAGTACCACCACGGCTTCGAGCCGCTCGTCCCGGGGATCCGCTTCGTGAGGTACGGCGACGCGGACGCCCTCGCGGCCGCCCTCGGCCCGCGCACCGCGGCGTTCATCGTCGAGCCGATCCAGGGGGAGGCGGGCGTGCTGCCGGCGCCCCAGGGCTTCCTCGCGAAGGCGCGCGAGCTGACGCGCCGGGCGGGCGCGCTCCTCCTCTTCGACGAGGTCCAGACCGGCATGGGCCGGACGGGCCGGATGTGGGCGCACGAGTGGGAGGGCGTCGCGCCCGACGCCATGTCCGCGGCGAAGGCGCTCGCGAACGGCTACCCGATGGGCGCGATGCTCGCGAGCGAGGCGGTCGGGACGCACCTCTCGCCCGGCAGCCACGCCTCGACCTTCGGGGGCAACGCGCTCGGTAGCGCGGTGGCGGTGGCCGCCCTGCGCGAGATCCGGCGGGTCCTGCCCGAGGCGGAGCGGGTCTCGGCGCGGATCTTCGACCGGGTGCGGGCGCTCGCGACGCCCGGCGGCCGCGTCGCCGGGGTCCGCGGGCGGGGGATGCTGATCGGCGTGCTCGTCCGCGGCGTCGAGGCGGCGGAGGTCGTGCGGCTCGCGCGCGAGCGCGGGCTCCTCGCGAACGCCATCGGCCCGGACGTGGTCCGCCTCGCGCCCGCGCTGACGCTCACCGCGGCCGAGGCCGACCTCGCCGTCGACCGGCTCGCCGCCGCGATCGCCGCGGCGCCCGCGAGCGCCTGAGGGAGGGGAGATGGCACGGAGCGCACGGACCAAGCGTGACTTCCTCCGGGTGAACGACCTCGAGCGCTCGGAGCTGCTCGAGCTCATCGAGCGCGCGGCGGAGTGGAAGCTCCTCGGGCGCGGCGGGCCGCTGCCGCTGCAGCGGAAGACGATCGGGCTCGTGTTCGAGAAGGCGTCCACCCGGACGCGGGTGTCCTTCGAGGTCGCCGCCTACCAGCTCGGCGGGAGCGCCATGATGCTCTCGCCGCGCGACACGCAGCTCGGGCGCGGCGAGCCCATCCGGGACACCGCGCGCGTCCTCGCGCGCTACCTCGACGCGCTCGTGGTCCGCACCTTCGAGCACGAGAAGATCGAGGAGATGGCGCGGTACGCGGACGTGCCGGTGGTGAACGCGCTCACCGACGCGTCGCACCCGTGCCAGATCCTCGCGGACCTGCTCACGATCACCGAGCGCTTCGGCGCCGACGCGCTCTCGAAGCCGGGGCTCGTCGTCGGCTGGATCGGGGACGGCAACAACATGGCGAACAGCTGGCTCGAGGCGTGCGTCCTGCTCGGCTTCGAGCTGCGGCTCGCGTGCCCCGCCGGCTACGACCCCGACCCGGCGCTCCTCGCGAAGGCCGGCCCGAAGGCGCGGATCTTCCGGTCGCCGGCCGAGGCGGCCGAGGGCGCGCACGTGCTCAACACCGACGTGTGGGCGAGCATGGGGCAGGAGGCGGAGGTGGAGGAGCGCCGCCGCAGGTTCGAGGGCTTCATCGTGGACGAGCCGCTCGTGCGGCGGGCCCGGCCGAACGCGATCGTCCTGCACTGCCTCCCGGCCCACCGCGGCGAGGAGATCACCGACGCCGTGCTCGAGGGGCCCCAGTCCGCCGTCTTCGACGAGGCGGAGAACCGCCTCCACGCGCAGAAGGCGCTCCTCGAGCTGCTGCTGGCGGGCCGCTGACGCGCGCCCGGCGCGAAAGAGGGTACGGCCGCCTGTCCCTGGCTCATGGTAGGCGTTCGCGGCGCGGCGCCGCGTTGACCCACGGCGGCGGCGGTCGCTAAGCTCCGCAAAGGTGCCGAGGCGCCGGGGGATTCGGGCTTGAGCGTCGATCGGCACCGGGGGGGCGAGGTGGACGAGGCTGCGCTCGTTGAGGACGTCGACATCGACCCGGGTCGGCGCCGCGAGATCCTCCTCGCGGAGGCGAGCCTCGAGCGCTGGACGCACTGGGAGGCGCTCGGCGTTCCCTGGAACGCGACCGCGGCCGCCGCCAAGGACGCCTACCTCGAGCGGGTCAAGGTGTTCCACCCCGACCGCTACGCCGGCAAGCGGCTCGGCAGCTTCCGGGGCCGCCTGGAGCGCGTGTTCAGACGGATCACCCAGGCGCGCGACGAGCTCGCCGACGAGGGCCGCCGCGCCGCGTACGCCCGCAAGACCGCCCCCGCGACCGAGTTCACCCGGCTGGAGGCCCGCCGGCTCGAGGACGAGCGGCGCGGCGAGGAGCGCCGGGCGCGTCTCGCGCGACAGAACCCGATCGTGGCGCGCGTCGCCCGGGTGCAGGAGTTCGTGAAGCGCGGCAAGGCGGCGCTCGCGGAGGGGAGGTTCGCGGCGGCGGCGAACGACCTGTCGCTCGCGCTCGGGATCGACCCGAAGAACGCCGAGCTCGCCGCGCTCGCCGCCGAGGCGCGGAAGAAGGCGGCCTCGGCGAAGGCGCTCGACCTGTTCCAGCGCGGGCTCGAGGCGGAGCTCGTCGGCAACTACGCGGTCGCGCTCGCGCGCTACCGCGAGGCGCTCGAGCTCGATCCCGCGTACGTCCGGGCCGCGGCCCAGGCGGCGAAGGCGGCGGTCGCGACGGGCGATCTCGGGTCCGGGCGCGCACTCGCCACGGCCGCGCTCAGGTCGGGGCCCCGCAACGGGGCCGCGCACGAGGCGCTCGGGGTCGTGCTCGAGGCGGAGGGGAACAAGCGGGAGGCGCGCAAGGAGCTCGAGCGCGCGCTGGAGCTCGATCCGGCCCTGGAGGGCGCGCGGGAGCGCCTGCGCAAGCTGCGGCTGTTCGGGGGGCTCCTCGGATGAGCGACCTCGAGCCGGTCGTCGGGATCGATCTCGGCACCACGAACTCGGTCGTGGCGACGGTCCGCGACGGCGTGCCCCGCGTCATCCCGAACCGCAGCGGGCAGCTCCTCACGCCGTCGGTCGTCGCCGTCGCGAAGAACGGCAAGAAGCTCGTCGGCGCCCTCGCCAAGCGGCAGGCGATCACGAACGCCGAGAACACGGTGTTCGCGGCGAAGCGGCTCATCGGCCGGCGCTGGGGATCGAAGGAGGTCGAGGACGCGCGCCGCGTGCTCCCCTACGAGCTCGCCGCCGGGCCGGAGGGGCACGACGTCCGCGTCGTCCTCGGCGGCCGGACGCACCCGGTCGCGGAGATCTCCGCGATGGTGCTCTCCGAGCTGAAGGCCGACGCGGAGGCCTGGTTCGGCCGGCCGGTGCGCCGGGCGGTCATCACGGTCCCCGCGTACTTCAACGACGGGCAGCGCCAGGCGACCAAGGACGCCGGCAAGATCGCGGGGCTGGAGGTGCTGCGCATCATCAACGAGCCGACGAGCGCGGCCCTGGCGTACGGGTTCGGCAAGCAGGTCGAGAAGAAGGTGGTCGTCTTCGATCTCGGCGGCGGCACGTTCGACGTGTCGATCCTCGACATCGGCAAGAGCGTCTACGACGTGGTGGCGGTCGGGGGCGACACCTACCTCGGCGGCGAGGACTTCGACCGGCGCATCATGGACTGGCTCACCTTCGCGTTCGCGAAGGAGAACGGCGGGGTGGACCTCCGCCAGGACAAGATGGCCCTCCAGCGGCTCCGCGACGCGGCCGAGAAGGCGAAGTGCGAGCTGTCGGGCAGTCCGAACGCCTCCATCCACCTCCCGTTCCTCGTCTCGGCGGGGCAGGGGAAGGGCGCGCTCCACCTCGAGAAGCAGCTCGGGCGAGAGAAGCTCGACGAGCTGACGAAGGACCTCGTCGATCGCACCATCGCGGTCTCGGAGAAGACGCTGAAGGACGCGGGCGTCCGGCCGAACCAGGTCGGCGAGGTGATCCTGGTCGGCGGCATGTCCCGGATGCCCCGGGTGCAGAAGGCGGTGAAGGACTTCTTCGGCAAGGAGCCGCACCGCGGCGTCCATCCGGAGGAGGTCGTCGCGCTCGGCGCCGCGATCCAGGCGCACGCGCTCACCGCGCCGGCGGCGAAGGGGCAGGAGGTGCTCCTCCTCGACGTCACCCCGCAGAACCTCGGGATCCTCGTGGTGGGCGGCTACTTCCAGACCGTCATCCCGAGGAACACCACCGTCCCGACGAGCCAGACCCACCTCTTCACGACGGTCCAGGACAACCAAACCTCGGTGCGGATCGCGGTGCTGCAGGGGCAGAGCGAGCGGGCGGTCGAGAACGAGCTGCTCGGCGAGTTCATCCTCGACGGCATCCGCCCGGCGCGGCGCGGCGAGGTCTCGATCGAGGTCACCTTCGAGATCAGCGCCGACGGCATCGTGGGCGTCGCCGCGCGCGACGTCGACACGGGGCAGCAGCAGTCGATCACCGTCACCGCGACCTCGGGCCTCACCGAGGACGAGCTCAGGCGGATCCTCGACGAGCAGCTCGACGATCTGCTCGAGAAGAAGGCGACCGCGGGCGAGTGGGAGGAGCGGCGAGCCCGCGCGACGGCGGCGCTCGCGGAGATCGAGGCGCTCGTCCCGGCCGTGCACGAGGCGCTCGAGCGGACCCGGTTCGGCAAGGACGCGGTCCAGAAGGCGGAGGGCGTGGTCTCGCGCGTCCGCGCCGCCCTCGACGCGCGGGACGTCGGCGCGCTCGACCGCGAGGCGGAGAGCCTCGACCGCACCCTCCAGCTCTTCAAGGGGCTCGCCGCGCAGGCGAAGCCTCCCCGGGAGAGGTGAGCCGTGGCCGGAGTCGCCGAGCTCATCGATCGGGGCGTCAAGCTCTACACGGCGGGACGGATCCGCGAGGCGCGGGAGGCGTTCCAGCGCGCGGTGGATCTCGACCCCTCGAACGAGAAGGCGCGCGCGTACCTCCTGCACATCCGCGACGCGGTTCCCGCGGTGACGCCGTTCCCGGGCACGCTGCCGCCGGCGCCGGCCGCCGCGCGGCCCTCCTCCGCCGCGCTGCCGCCGATCCAGCCCGCGGCGATGCAGCCGCCGCCCACCGCCGCGTCCCGCGGCGCGGACCGGCCCAACCCCGCCGGCGTCGCGGCGCTCGCCGCGGCGGTCGAGCTCGCCGCCCAGGAGGACGCGCACGGCGAGTTCGCGCCGTCGCCGTGGGAGGATGGCCCGGCCGGCGCGGAGATTCAGCTCGAGGCCACGGGCGGCCTCGACCTGCAGGCGGTCGCGGAGAAGTCGGACCTGCGCCCGCTCGTGCCGGAGGGCGCGCCCCCGCCGGCCGCGCCCGAGCGTCCCAAGAGCGACGTCGACGTCTGGCTCTCCGCCGCGAAGGAGCTGTTCGCGCTCGGCGACTTCACGGGCTCGCTCGAGCTCATCGAGAAGATCCTGCAGGTGGACCCGGACCACGGTGAGGCGCGCGACTACCTCCGCCACAACGAGGCGACGCTCGTGTCGATGTACGAGTCGAAGATCGCGCCGCTGACCCGGACCCCCCGGCTCGCCATCAAGCCGGAGGAGGTCATGTGGCTCAACCTCGACCACCGGGCGGGATTCCTCCTCGCCCAGATCGACGGGACGGTGGACTACGAGACGCTGTTCGCGCTGTCGGGGCTGCCCCGGCTGGACACGGCGCGGATCCTCGCGAACCTCATCGCCGAGGGTGTGATCACGAGCTGAGCGAAGGGGGCGGGAGCGGCCGCGACCCTCGACCCCGACCCGAGCCCACCTCCGACCCGGTCATCTCGACCCTCGCCTGCCCGTCCGCTCCCGTCCCCCGTGGCCCCCTGGCCGCGCGGTGCCCAACCTCCCTGCGTGCGCGGCCCGCTCGGAGAGGAGGCGTCGCGCGTGAGCGCGAAGGCACCCGGCGTGGCCGATCGGCTCCGCGCCCTGTTCGGGGCGCGGATCTGGGACACCCGGCTCGCGGACCTCCCGCTCTGGAAGGCCGTCCTCTACTGGCTCGCGCGGATCGCGGACACGATGGTCCGCGGCTTCCTCGACACCCGCCTGAGCTTCCGGGCGGCGGCCCTCACGTACTTCACCGTCCTCTCGATCGTCCCCTTCCTCGCCTTCGCGTTCGCCGTGCTGAAGGGGTTCGGCGTCTACCAGACGTTCGTGCAGGGCACCATCCGTCCGTACGTCGACGAGACGTTCGCGGCGAACCAGGCGCTCTACGAGGCGATCGAGCACATCCTGCGGTTCGTCGACCAGACGGACGTCTCGAAGCTGGGGACGCTCGGGGTGGTCGCGCTCGCGTACGCGGCGGTGACGCTCGTCGCGAACGTGGAGGTCGCGCTCAACGCGATCTTCGGCGCGAAGGCGCGCCGGCCCATCGTCCGGCAGGTCACGGACTACGTGACGCTCCTCGTGACCGCGCCGCTCCTCCTGCTCGCGGCGACGACGCTCTCGGCGGCCGCCCAGAGCTCCCGGTTCGTCGAGTTCCTGCGCGACCGGCTCCGGCTCGGCCCCGTCATCGACTTCGGCCTCGGGCTCGGATCCGTGATGACCGTCGCCGCGGCGATCTTCGCGATGTACGTGATCCTTCCGAACGTGCGGGTCCGGGTGGGCTCGGCGCTGCTCGGCGCCGGGATCGCGGCGCTCCTCTGGCACGGCGCGCTCGTGCTGCACGTCCAGCTGCAGATGGGCGTCGCCCGCTACAGCGCGCTCTACTCGGTGCTCGGCGCGATCCCGATCTTCCTCGTCTGGACGTACATCTCGTGGCTCGTCGTCCTCGTCGGCGCCCGCATCGCCGCGGGACACCAGGACGCCTCGAGCCGGCGGCGGCTCCGCGAGGCGGTGGCGGACCCGGCGCTCCGGGAGGACGTCGCCGTGGCCCTCGCGGCGGAGGTCACCCGGGACCTCGTGGCGGGCGCGCGCCCCGCGACCGGAGACGAGCTCGCCCGCCGCGTCGAGGTGCCGCCCGCGCTCGCCGAGGAGGTGCTCGACGCGCTCGTCCGGGCGAGGGTGCTCGCCCGGGTCGTGTCGGGGTCGGCGGCCGGGTTCCTCCCGGCGCGCGACGTGGATCAGGCCCGGGCCGAGGACGTGCGGGACGCGCTGCGGCACGATCCCGGCGCCGACGCGTACCGCGCCCGCGTCCGGCGGCGACTCTCCCCGGCCGTCCGGCGCGCGCTCCACGCCGGGGAGGAGTGGCGCCGTCGCTCGCCGGAGAACCTCACCCTGCGCGAGCTCGCGGCCGCCGCGGCGAGCTCGCCGGGCGAGGCGGACGGTGCGGACGAGGCGGGCGAGGCTCGGGCCGCACACGGGGCCGCGCACGAGGCCGCAGACGGCGGGGACGATCGCCGGCCGGTCGTGGACGCGAAGCAGCCCGACGCGCCGGCCTGACCGGCGCGGGTCAGTTCCGGACGATCGCGGTCCAGACGCCGCGCACGACGACGCGCCCGTGCTGGTTCGTCGTGGTGGTGGTGACCTCGAGGAAGTCGAGGTTCCCGCGCTCCTGGATCCGGGTGATCTCGCCGTGCGTCGTGAGCGCGTCGCCGGGCCGGATGGGCTCGAGGAGCTCGAGGTCCTGCTCGCCGTGGACGAGGCGGAGCACGTTCAAGCCGAGCTCGGGGTCGGCGCAGGCCCTCGCGAACGGCTCGATCGCGAAGGTCGTCGCGAACGCCGGCGAGGCGACGACGCCGCCGTGCGGCCCGGCCCGCGCCGCGTCGTCGTCCCACGTGAGCGGGTGGGCGCGGTCGGGAGGCGCCGAGAAGACGTGCCCGGGGACGCCGCCGCCCGTCGCGGCGGCGAAGTCCTTCACCTGCTGGAGCCCGACGCCGAAGGCGTACGGCCCGTACCGGCGGCCCAGGTGCCTGTGATCGATCGGCACGTCAGCTCCCCTCGATGCGGCCGTCGGCGACGGCGCCCTTCAGGACCTCCTCGCCGTTCTGGTTCCGCGCGACCACCTCCAGCCGGAGCGTCCGGCCGTCCTTGGCGGCGCAGCGCCCCTCGAACGTCACCACGTCCCCGACCTGCACCGGCCGCGTGAACCGCGCGTGGACGCGCGCGAGCCGGGCCGGATCGCCGAGGTACTCGACGCACGCGTCGGCGAGCCACGCGTAGGTGCACATCCCCTGCAGGATGACGCCCTGGTAGCCGGCGGCCCGGCCGACGGTCGGGTCGATGTGGATGGGGTTGAAGTCGCCGGACGCCGCCGCGTAGTAGATCGGCCGGTACGCGTCGACCTCGCGCACCGCCCGGAACGTGTCGCCGACGGTGAAGTCCTCGAGGCGTTTCATGGCTCCCGTGTAAGGGAGAGCCGGGCGGAGCACAAGATCCGGGCCCCGGAAGGCCGGCGACGCAGGGCGTCACCCGCGACCCCGACCGCGGCCGCGACCTCGGACCCCGTCCTCCGCGCGCCACCACGTCGCTGGAACGGCGCCGGCTTTTCTGCTACGTCCGGCTTCCCATGAGCCGGATCTACAAGTCGCTCCCGCCGAAGGGCACCGCGATCGGCATCGCCTTCAGCGGCGGCCTCGACACCCGCTGCGCGGTCGCCTGGATGTCCGAGCAGGGCATGTCCGTCCACGCGTACACGGCCGACCTCGCCCAGCCCGACGAGGCGAACCCCGCCGACATCCCGCCGATCGCGCGCCAGCACGGCGCGGCGAAGGCCCGCCTCATCGACTGCCGCGACGCGATGGTCCGCGAGGGGATCGCCGCCGTCCAGTGCGGCGCGTTCCACATCAGCTCGGGCGGCAAGAAGTACTTCAACACGACGCCGCTCGGGCGCGCGGTCACCTCGACCGCCATCGTCCGCGCCATGCGCGAGGACGGCGTCCACGTCTTCGGCGACGGGTCCACGCACAAGGGCAACGACATCCAGCGCTTCTACCGCTACGGGATCCTCGTCGATCCCCAGCTCCGCATCTACAAGCCCTGGCTCGACGAGGCGTTCGTCTCCGCGTTCGGCGGGCGCAAGGAGATGAGCGAGTACCTCGAGCGCCGGAAGCTCCCCTACAAGATGGGGACGGAGAAGGCCTACTCGACGGACGCGAACGTGCTCGGCGCGACGCACGAGGCGAAGGACCTCGAGCGGCTCGACACCGGGATGCGGATCGTGAACCCGATCATGGGCGTCGCCCACTGGCGGCCCGAGGTCCAGATCGCCCCCGAGGAGGTCCAGGTCGCCTGGGAGCAGGGGATGCCGGTCGAGCTGAACGGCAGGCGGTTCGGCTCGCCCTACGAGCTCTTCCTCGAGGCGAACCGGATCGGCGGCCGCCACGGGCTCGGGATGAGCGACCAGATCGAGAACCGCGTCATCGACGCGAAGAGCCGCGGGGTCTACGAGGCGCCGGGGATGGCGCTCCTCCACGTCTCCTACGAGCGGCTGCTCTCCGCGATCCACAACGAGAACACGCTCGACCAGTACTTCTCGCTCGGCCGCCGCCTCGGCCGCCTGCTGTACGAGGGCAAGTGGTACGACCCGGAGGGCATGATGCTCCGCGAGGCGCTCACGCGCTGGATCGCGCCGGCCGTCACGGGGAAGGTCACGCTCGAGCTGCGCCGCGGCGACGACTGGACCGTCCTCGACACGAAGGCGCAGTACATGAGCTACGCGCCGCACAAGCTCTCGATGGAGAAGGTCGAGGACCCGGCTTTCACGCCGGAGGACCGGATCGGCGCCCTCGAGCTGCAGAACCTTTCGGTGACCGACAACCGCGAGCTGCTCCTGCACCACCTCGACGCGGTCCGGAAGCTCGGCGCGGCGCGGGGCGCGCCGGGGCTCGGCGCGCTGCTCGGCGAGGGCGAGAAGGACGAGAAGTAGCCCACCCGCGAACGTGAACGAGCCCGCGCCCGAGGAGAAGCCGGGCACGGGCTCGGGCTCGTTCACGGGATCGGCGGCGGATCGAGCGGATCCTCGACGTCCGCGTCGAGCTCCTGCTCGCGGCGGCGCGCGTAGGTCGCCTGCACGAACTCGATGAGCCGGTCGAGGTAGCTCGTGATGGGCGGGCACTGGATGCCCGTCCCGTCGAGCAGCTCGAGCAGGTTCCGGCAGTTGTAGATGGCGAGGTGGTTCACGTACTCGATCGCCGGCCGGTGCGTCCGCGACAGGCGCTCGAGCAGCGGGAGCTGCAGGATCGCCTGGAAGAGGCGCGACGGCACGGAGACCGGCGGCAGCTTCTTCCCGGCGCGCTCCGCGATCATCTCGTAGACGCGGCGGGCCGAGAGCGGCGAGGGATCCACGACGTGGACGGTGCGCCCGGCGCCGGCGGGGTTCTCCGAGATCGAGATCGCCGCGTCCACGACGAAGTCCACCGGGACGACGTTGAGCGGCGCGACCGCGTCCCCGGGGAGCGGCAGCGGGACCGCGACCGGCGAGGCGACGAGCAGGATCGCGAGCGCGTACGGCCCCTCGAACCGGTCGATCTCTCCCGTGCGCGAGTCTCCCACCACGATGCTCGGCCGGTAGATCGTGGCCGGGAGCTCGGCCTGCGCGCGCCGGACGAGCAGCTCCGCCTGGAGCTTCGACTCCTCGTAGGGGTTGTGGAAGCGCTGCCCCATCGAGAGCTCGTCCTCGAGGATCACGCCCACGCGATCGCCGGAGACGAACGCCGTCGAGAAGTGGTTCAACCGGCGCAGCCGGCGGGCGGCGAGGCAGAGGTCGAGGACGTTCCGCGTCCCCTCGACGTTCACCCGGCGCATCTCGGCCCGGCCCGCGCCGAGGTGCGAGCGGGCGGCGAGGTGCCAGACGTCGGTGACGTCGCGGGCGAGGGCCTTGAACTCGGCGCCCGAGAGGCCGAGGTGCATGTGCTCGACGTCGCCCTCGACGATCGAGGCCCGCTCCGCGCCGAGCCCGGCGAGGTCGTCGCGCGCCGCGCGCGCGTTCTTCGCCTGGACCAGCAGCACGAGCCGGTCCTCCTTCCCGCGTGCCGCCGCGACGAGGCGGCGCACGAGCCGCTTCCCGATGAACCCGGGGAACCCCGTCACGAGGTGAACGCGTCCGGCGTCGGCCATCCGGCCGGTCAATAACGCACGGGCGCCGCGTTGGGAAGCTTCCGCCCGAGGCCCCCCCGGAGGTCCGCGAGCAGCCGGTCCGCCTTCGCCTCGAGCGCGCCCCGGCCGCCGGCGTTCTCGACCACGAAGTCGGCGCGCGCGGCCTTCTCGTCGATGGGGAGCTGCGCCGCGAGCCGGGCGTCGGCCTCGGCGGGAGAGAGGCCGTCGCGGGCGACCATCCGCGCGCGCTGCACGGGCGGGGGGGCCCAGACGACCACCACCGAGTCCAGCACGCGGTCGAGGCCGACCTCGTAGAGCAGGGGGGTGTCGTAGAAGGCGAGGTCGTGGCCGGCGTCGGCGAGCCGGCGCGTCTCCTCCGCCATGGCGAGCCGGACGGCGGGGTGCGTGATCGCCTCGAGCCGCCGCCGCGCCTCCGGATCCGAGAAGGCGAGCGCGCCCATGCGCTTGCGGTCGAGCGCGCCGTCGGGGCCGAGCACGCCCGGGCCGAACGTCCGCGCGATCTCGGCGAGCGCGTCGGTGCCCGGCGCGACGGCCGCCTTCGCGAGCGCGTCGGCGTCGACGACGGGAACCCCCCGCGCGCGCAGCAGCGCGGCGAAGGTGCTCTTCCCGCTCGCGATGCCCCCGGTGAGCCCGACGACGCGCACGCGCTACCTGGACGGCGCGGCGCCCTCCGCGGCCTGCTGCGCGGGGCCGTCCGGCTGGGCGGCCGCCCTCGGCGCGGTCTTCGCGCCGGGGCCGAAGGTGAGCGCCTCGACGTTGCCTTCCTTGCCGAAGTACACGGTCACGCCCTGCTGCGGGTACACCCAGACCTTCTGGAAGGTGTCCTCGACGAACGTCCGCTGCGGCGGCTTGCCGTAGGTGCCCTCGATCGACTCCTGGTCGAGGTGGGCGGTCAGGAAGATCGTGATCTCGATGACCGTGTTCTTGTCGTCGACGTGGAACTGAGCCTGGCGCGTCCCCTCCAGCGCCTGCTCGCCGTAGTAGGCGAGCACGGTGCGGCCGGAGCGCTTCGTGCGGGTGGTCGGCTCGCCGAAGCGGTCCACCACCTCCTGCTGGGTGCTCGTGCCGGGGTTGACGCCCTTCCACGCCCGGGCCGACGCCAGGCCGGGCGCGAGGGCGAGGAGCAAGGAAGCCAGTCGAACGAGGCGCATGGGGCATTATACTCCGGGCCCCGTGCGCCACTCCCTCGTCGTCCTCCTCGTCGCGGCCCTCGCGCCCTCCTTGTCCCACGCCGGCGACAAGGTGGGACCCGAGGCCTGCAAGGCGTGCCACCCGTCGGCGTACGAGGCGTGGCTCGCCACGCCGCACGCCCGGGCGCGAGAGAGCCTGCCGGAGCGGAGCCGCAACGAGGCGCGCTGCCTCTCCTGCCACGCGCCGGACGCGGACGACGGGCTCGCGGGCGTCTCGTGCGAGTCCTGCCACGGCGCGGGCCGGCTGTACGCCGCCCCCTACGTGATGCGCGACGCGGAGCTCGCCCGCGCGCTCGGCCTGCAGGACCCGGGCGAGAAGTCCTGCCTCGCCTGCCACACCGAGTCGACGCCGAGCCTCGTGAAGTTCGAGTACGAGCGGAAGCTCGCGCTCATCCGGCACGGCAAGGAGCCGCCGCCGCCCCCGCCCGCCGCGCCGGCGCGCAAGCCCGCGGCGCCGAGGAAGGGGCCCTGAGCCGTGGCGCTCCAGGTCGTCACCGCCGAGTTCGCGAAGACCGCCACGCGCCCGGGCGAGTGGCCGCGCGGCCCCGCGCCCGAGGTCGCGTTCGTGGGGCGCTCGAACGTCGGCAAGTCGTCGATGCTGAACGCGCTGGCGCGGCGCAAGGGGCTCGCGCGCGTGTCCAACACGCCCGGCCGGACCCGCGCCCTCCAGTTCTTCGAGGTCTCCTACCGCCCCACGCCGGCGGCGCGCCCGAGGGCGGTCCGGTTCTGCGATCTCCCCGGCTACGGGTACGCGAAGGTCTCGAAGGCGGAGCGCGATCGCTGGGCGGCGATGATCGAGGACTACCTCCGCGGGCGCGACGTGCTGCGCGCGGTCGTCCTCATCGTGGACGCGCGCCACGCTCCGGCGGAGAGCGATCACGACGCGCTCGGGTTCCTGCGCGCGACCGGCCGGAGCGTGATCGTCGCGGCGACGAAGACGGACAAGCTCTCGAAGACCCGTCGCGGCGCGGCGCTGCGCGCGGTGGAGCAGGCCCTCGGGCTCGCGCGCGGCGAGGCGGTGCCGTTCTCCGCGGTGGAGGGCACCGGCTCGGACGCGCTGTGGCTGCGGATCGCGGCGGTGGCGGACGGCGAGCCGTGACGCGCCCGGGCCGCGGGCGCGTTCATCCCCCGGGGTCCCGTCGCGGCGGCGCCTAGTGCCCGGCCGGCGAGACGGACGTCTCGGCGCCGAGGTCGCGCTGGTAGTCGGGCTCGCCGCGCCCGCGGTTCCTCCAGGCCTCCTCGAGCGTGGCGCGCATCTCCTCGCCGCGCTTCGGCGCGAACATGAGGCCGAGCCCCGCGCCCACGAGCACGCCCACGGCGAACAGCCCCAGGCCGGTGAAGAAGTCGCCGGCCGGCGTGCGCTCCTCGAGCCCCATGCGCTTCAAGAGCGCCTCACGATCCATCGCGTTGCGGACCGCCTTCCACGTCATGTCCATCGCGTCTCCCTCCGCCCGTCCGGGCCCGGGATACAGGGTGCGCACGGGAGGGGGCGGCCAGGATCACCCCACCGGGCGACCGTCGCCGCGGGTGACGACGCCCGGCGTCTCGAGGAGGCGCGGGGCGGGCGGGCGCCGCGCCTCCGGGCGGACCTCCAGCTCCACGACGAGCGGGAGGTGGTCGGACGCGCGGCGCGCCTGCGCGGTCCGCACCACGTCCACGCCCAGGACGCGCACGGCCGCGCCCACGTAGCAGTGGTCGAGCCGGAGCAGCGGGAAGGGCGACGGGAACGTGGGGGCCTCGTTCCGCGCCGCGATCGCGGCGTCCACGAGCTGGCGCCGGAGCCAGCGCGGGACGGCCGAGCGGCTCGAGATCGAGTTGAAGTCGCCGACGAGCACGAGGGGGTAGGCGAGCGCGGCGTCGCGCAGGATGTCGGCGGACAGGAGCTGGGCGGCCTGCCGGCGCCGCTCGCGCCAGTGGAGGCCCAGGTGCGCCGCGAAGAAGTGCAGGCGCGCGCCGCCGAGCTCGACGTCGGCGCGGACGCAGCCGCGCGGCTCGCGGCCCGGGACGGACAGGTCGTAGTTGCGGAGCGCGACGATCGGGTGGCGCGACAGCACCGCGTTCCCGTACGCGAAGCCGAGGCCGTGGCTCATCGTGGGGCCGAACGCGCCCCGCATGCCGGTCAGCCCGGCGAGCAGCAGCGCGGGGTCGTCCGGCGCGCCCGGCGGCGGCGGGAGGCCCACCTCCTGGAGGCCGGCGACGTCCGGGCGGAGGTCGGCGATGACGCGGGCGATCCGATCCGGATCGCGCCGGCCGTCGGTGCCCCTGAGCCCGTGGAGGTTCCAGCTCATGACGCGCATGCGGGGCTCCGCGCTCACGGGGCCGGGCGGGCCCCGGGCGCCCGGTCGGTCGCGGTCGCGCGCGCGACCGCCGGGCGCTCCCGCCCCGCCGGCGGCGCGCGGTACGTCTCCTCGAAGTAGCGAAACAGCTCCGACGGCCGGACCACCGCCTCGAAGTCGAAGGCGACGCCGCGGGGATGCACCACGAAGGCCTCGAGCTCCTCGGGCGCGATCCCGCCGTGGGAGCCGAACTCCCAGGCGTACGCCACGACGTCGCGCCCCTCGCCGCGCCAGCCGAGGACGACGAGGTCGCCGGACTCGCGGAGCGAGAGCAGGTCGGAGAGGTAGGTGGCGGCGAGCGCAGGCGCGGGGTGGGGGAGCCGCGCGACGTCCCCCGGGTCGGCGAGGTCGAGGGCGGCGCCGCCGACGAGCGCGAACCCCGCGCGCCCGCCGCGGGCGCCGAGGACGCCGACGGCGGGATGCGCGGCGAGCGCGGACAGCACGCGCGCGTGGCGCGCGCGCAGCGCGTCGAGGGGGAGCGGCCCCCGCTCGTCGAGGAAGTAGACGTGGGCGAGATCGCCGGCCTCCGCGGCCGCGACCGTGGCCGAGCGGCTCGCGCCCAGCGTTCGCCCGCCCGCGATGCCGCGGTTCGGGCCCACGCCGGCGGGGCGCGGGAGCGCGCCGCCCCGGTCGGCGCGCTCGACGAACTCGGGCAGCGTCATGCCGGCGAGCGCCTCGAACGGGCGCGTCGCGACGTGGCCGTGGTCGGAGAGGACGTAGACGTCGTACCCGAGCTCCGGCACGGCCTCGACGGCGGCGAAGATCGCGGCGAGGGCGGCGTCGGCGGCGGCGAGGTTCCGCAGCGCGAGGCGCGAGGCCGGACCGCGCCGGTGGGCCGCCTCGTCGTAGCCGATGAGGTCCGTGTACACGACGGGGACGCCCCGCGACACGTCGACCAGGATCCCCTGCACGAGCAGCTCGCGGAGCATCCCGCCGATGAGCACGCGGTGCGCGAGGAACCGCGGCTCGTGCTTGAGCCGGCCGAGCGCGACCGACCAGCGGAGCCCGTCGACGAGGCCCGCGCCCGCCTCGTGCGCCACGCGCATCGCGCCGCGCGCCGCGGTGACCGAGTGGACGAGCGTCGACGCGAGGGCGTCCCACGGGCCGAGCTCCCCGAGCCAGCCGAGCCCCGTGTCGTAGTCCCCCGCGAGCCCGGTGAGGCAGAAGTGCGGGAACGACGCGCCGCCGGAGAAGATCGAGAAGTAGGACGTGCCGCCGCGGAGCAGGCCCGGCGCGGCGCGCGCGAGCCGCGCCTCGACGGCCGAGGCGTCGTCCGCCCGGTCCATCCTGACCTCGCGGCACGTCCGCCGATCGAACCACACGTACCCGGGGACGCTCGGTGAGACCCCGTAGAACAGCCCCGCCTGGAAGGCCGGCGTCGACGCGGGCGCGCCGGAGCGCGACGACGACAGGGCGTGGCCTCCCGACGCGAGCCGCGAGGCGAGGAAGGGCATGTAGCCGTCCCGGAGGGCCCCCTCGAGCCGGTGGCGCGACACCCCGTCGAGCTGGACGAGGACGAGGCGCCGCCCGGCCGCGGTCGGGACCGGGCCGGGCCGCCCCCGGCGCGCGAGCGGCCTCAGGAGCCCCTGCATGGCGAGCCGCGCGGCGTCCGCGAGCCGGCTCGCACGGAGCCTTCCGCGGAGGGCGCGGGCCCGCACGCGCGCCTCGGGGGTGATGGGACGGCGGGTCACGCCCTAGAACCTAGGGCGCTGCGCCGGCCCGGCTGCCGCCGGGAGCCGGGCGCGGCGCGGTCCGTCGGGCGAAGGGCGGGACCCGGTCACTCCTCCGGAGGCGCCCAGCGGATCTCCACGATCACGAGCTCCGCCGAGCCCGCCGGGCGCTGGACGATCGCCGTGTCGCCCTCGCGCTTGCCGAGCAGCGCGCGCCCGAGCGGCGCGTCGACGCTCACGAGCCCGCGCCCCGCGTCGGACTCGTCGGGTCCGACCAGGCGGTAGGTGCGCTCTCCGCCGTCCTCGTGCTCGACCCTCACCCAGGCGCCGAACCAGGCGCGCCCGTCCCGACGCGGCGCCGGCTCGACCACCGTGAGCCCGTCCATCCGCTCGGACAGGAACCGGAGGCGGCCGTCGAGCTCGCGCAGCTTGCGCTTGCCGTAGATGTACTCCGCGTTCTCGCTCCGGTCGCCGAGCGCGGCCGCCGCCTCGACCTCCGCGACGATGCGGGGCCGGAGGACGCTCCAGATCCGCTCGTGCTCCTCGGCGATCCGGCGGAACCCCTCGGGCGTGATGTAGCGGCGCGGCGTCGGCATGGCGGCCGCCCGAGTGAATGGCGAGCCCGCGGCGTCCTGTCAACGTGGGACGCCCGGTGCTTGCCCCGGCCCGAGCGGGTGGGCTCTACTCCGGGACGGGATCTCGCTCCATGGCCGACAGGTACATCTACGCCGTCGCGGTCGAGGCGTTCTTCCAGCGAGCGCTCGCGGGCCGCCTGGACGCGGCCGCCAAGGCGAGGCTCCGCGACGCGGGCATCTCGGTGGACGAGCCGCTCCTGTCCGTGTACCCGGCGGAGGTGTTCCACCGCGCGGTCGCGATCGCGGCGGAGGCGGTCTACCCGGACCTCGCGCCCGACGAGGCGCAGTACCGGGCCGGCCTCGATCACATCGACGCGTTCGTGCTGTCCTACCCGGGCAAGATGATGGCCGGCCTCGCGCGGCAGATCGAGCCGCGGACGATCCTGGAGTACACCGCGACGTTCATCCGGCTCGGGAACAACTTCACCGAGTCCCGGACCCGCGCCCTCGGACCGTGCCGCGTGGAGATCCGGATGAACGACGTCGGCGAGATCCCCGGCTGGTACCGCGGGATCATCCAGCGCGGCCTGGAGCGGGCGAACGTCAAGGGGGTCGAGGTGAAGCTCGTCCCGGGGAGCCCCCCGCCCTCCGGCACGTACGACGTCTCCTGGCAGGGGCGGTGACGCGCTCCCGGAGGTGGCGCGGGGCCGGCCGGGCGGGCTAATCTCCGCCGGACCGTGCGGATCAGCGATCTCCTGCGGTTCGCCCGCGAGCGCGGCGAGCCGATCTTCTCGTTCGAGTTCTTCCCGCCCAAGACGGACGACGGGGTGCGCGCGCTCTTCGAGACGGTCGAGGCGCTGCGGCCGCTCGGCCCGTCCTACGTCTCGGTGACGTACGGGGCCGGGGGGTCCACGCGCCAGCGCACGCTCGAGCTCGTGAAGCGCCTGAAGCGGGAGAGCGAGGTCGAGGCGATGGCGCACGTCACCTGCGTGGGCGCCTCTCGGGACGAGCTCGCGGGGCTCCTCGACGAGATCTCCGACGCCGGGATCCAGAACGTCCTCGCGCTCCGGGGCGACCCCCCGCGCGGCGAGACGACCTTCGTGCCTCACCCGGAGGGCTTCGCCCACGCGAGCGAGCTCGTCGCCTTCATCCGCTCGCGCCCCGAGCGCTGGCGCTTCTGCGTCGGCGCCGCGGCCTATCCCGAGGGGCACGTGGAGACGCGCGACCTCGGGCAGGACCTGCGGAACCTCAAGGCGAAGGTCGACGCGGGCGCGGACTTCCTCGTGACGCAGCTGTTCTTCGACAACGCGAAGTACTTCGGGTTCGTCGATCGCGCGCGGGCGGCGGGGATCGCGCTGCCGATCGTGCCGGGGATCATGCCGTTCACGAACGTCGAGCAGGTGGAGCGCTTCACGGCGATGTGCGGCGCCTCCATCCCGCCGCTGCTCCGGGCCGCGATGGAGGTCCGGCGCGCCGATCCGGAGTCGGCCCGCGAGCTCGGCGTCGCCTACGCGAGCCTGCAGTGCGCGGACCTCCTGCGCCGGGGCGCCCCGGGCGTCCACTTCTACACGCTGAACCGCTCCACCTCGACGCGCGCGATCCTCGCGGCGCTGCGGTCGAGCGAGCCCTGGCGCGGGTGAGGGCGAGCCGCGGCCCCGCCGCGCGGGGCGGGCGCGGCGTGAGGCCGCGGTAACCTTTCCGCAGACCCGCGGGTAGACTGGCGTGAGCGCGAAGGGCCGCCCGGGCGTCCACCGGGAGCAGCTTCGACGCGCGCAACGGCGTCGCGCGCCGCGTCGTCGACTCCGTGGACGTGTGGACCTACGACTTCGGGAGAACCGGTTCATGCAGCTCGTCCGGCTCGTCCGCGGCAGGGTGGCGAGCATCGAGCGCGGCGGCTAGGGCTACGCGGACGAGGCGCCGTGGCGCGGCCGGCCCCGGAAGTCCACCTGCGATCCGGCGGCGCTCGCGGAAGGGAAGCTCGCGCTCGAGATCCTCACGCTGTGCGGCGAGCCGACCGTGAGGGACGAGTGGGAGGAGGAGGTCGCCGCCGTCCGGCGGGTCGACGGCGCGCCGGCCCGCACCGACGCCGTGTACCGGACGATCGCGATCTGGACGTACGACTTCGGGCCGAACGTCTTCGTGCGGTTCGTCCGGATCGAGGACGGCAGGGTGACGCGCGTCCACACCGGCTCTTACGGTTACGGAAAGTGAACGGATCCGCAGTCCCGACACCGTGGCCCGGCGCGCACACGGCCGCACCCGGGCTCACGCCGGCCCCGTCCCTCGCGTGAGTGCCCTCCCGTCCTCGCGCGGCGCGCGGCGGGTCGGTGGTAGCGTCGAGCCTCGTCCCGCGCTCGCGCATCGCCGTCCGTCCGCTCGCTCCAGGAGGGATCATGACCCACGCCGCCCGAGCCGTGCTCGCCGCCGCCGCGACGCTCGCCGTCGCGTGCGGCGCAGGTCCTTCCCCGCGGGGCGCGGCGGCCGATCGCGCCGCCCTCACGACGCTGCAGGTCTCGGTGCACCCCGTCGCGACGACGCCGGACGCGGAGGCCACCCCCCGGCTCGGGCAGGACGGGCGGGGCCCGCTCGTCGTCTACGCGTCCCGCCCCATGCTGCCGGGCGGCGGGTGGGGCCCCGGCTCGATCTGGTACCAGCGGCTGCGCGACGGCGCGCCGGACGGGGCGCCCGTGCGCGTGAGCGCCGGCGGGACCGACGACGAGCTCGACGACGTGAGCGGCCGGTACGTCGTCTACACGTCCTGGGACTCGCCGGGCAGCCTCTCCGGCCGGATCGTCGTGTACGACGTGGCGACGGCGAGCTCCGTCGCGATCGCGTCCGCGAGCGTCGTGCAGGAGGCGCGGATCGCCGGGACGAAGGTCGCCTGGCTGCAGGGCTATCCCGGCGAGGCGTCGCTCATGCTCCTCGATCTGAGCTCCGGCGCGGGGCCCGCGCGGATCGCGGGGCCCTCGCCGTCGCCGGACCAGATCGAGATCGGGGACCGGTTCCTCGTCTGGACCGAGCTGTCCGGCGCGCAGCGCGACGTCCGGGCCTACGACCTCGGCGTGAGGACCCACCTCACCGTCTCGGCGCTCGCCGACGTGGACGAGCGGCTCCCGTCGACGGACGGTCCGTGGGTCGCGTTCGAGGCCCGCCCCACGGGCGGCGCCGCCACGCACGTCGAGCTCGTGAACCTCGACACGCGCGAGCGCCGCGTCGTCCCCGACGGCGGCGCCAGCGACGGCGCCCCGTCGGTGAGCGGCGACCTCGTGGCCTACGAGTCCCGCGCCGGCGCGAGCGCCGACGTCTTCGTGTACCGGATCTCGGCGGGCGACACGTTCCAGGTCACGTCCGATCCCTGGGACCAGCGCTCGATCGACCTGCTCGGCGGGCTGGTCGCCTGGGTCGACGCGCGCCTCGGCACGCCGGACGTCTACGTGTCCACGCTCGCCTTCGCGGAGGACTGCGGGACCGCCTGCGGCGGCGGGTCGGCGGGCGGCATCGACGCCGTGATCGCGGCGGTGCGCGCGCTCGACCCCGGCGCGTTCGCGCGGCCCGGCCTGCGAGCGGTGCTCCTCTCGAAGCTCGCGGTGGTCCGTCGCATCCTGGAGGTCGGGGCGTCCGTCGGCGCGAGGGAGAAGCTCCGGCACGACCTGCTCGCGAAGACCGACGGCTGCGCGCTCCAGGGCGCGCCCGACGCGAACGACTGGATCGTGGACTGCGCGGCGCAGCGGACGGTCTCGGACGCGATCCGCCAGGCGCTGGCCGAGCCGGTCCACGGGCGCCCTCCGAGAGGGTGATCCCGCATGGATCCTGCGCGCGGGCGCGTTCCGGTGACGAGGGGTTATCCTGGCGTCATGGGACGGACGATCGGCTCGACGCGCGACGGGGCCGGGCGGCGCGGGCGGAGAGTCGCCGCGCTCGCCGCGCTCGCCGCCGCGCTCGCGGCGCCCGCGCGCGCAGCCCCGCCGGGCGACGACCCCGGCGGCACGTACCGGATGCAGGGCACGGCGCGGATCGACGCCGCCGCGCCGCTCGCCCGGAACCTCGACTCCCGCGGCGACGCGGTCGTGCGCGTCGCCGGGCCCGGCGCGGTCCGGATCCGGCTCGCCTCGATGGGACAGGCCTGCGAGCTCTCGGCGTCGCGCGGGGACGACGGCGCGCTCGCCTTCGCCGCCGGGCAGCGGTGCGTGTTCGACCTGCGCGATCCGGACGCGCGCGGGCACGTCGAGGGGCGCCTGCGCCAGGGGCACGGCCGGCTGCGCGACCGGCACCTCGCGCTCGATCTCGTCTTCGACCTCTCCGGCGCGGTCGCGCTCCGGACCGCGGCGGGCGTCCAGATGCTCGGGGTCGAGCTCCCCGCCACGTGGACGCCCGACATCCGCCTCGACGGCGGCGCGGCGGTCCGTGCCGAGGGCGACCGCGACGAGTCGCGGGCGGCGCAGCGCTAGCGTCGCGGCCGCGGGCTCCGGCCGCCCCCGCCGGACCGCTGGTCACCGCGCCGGGGCTCCGGTAGAGGTGGCGCATGAGCGATCCCACCCCCGCGGCGCGCGTGCTCGTGCGCGCCGCCGACCGCGGCCCCGCGTTCCCGAGCGGACATCCGTACAACCCGCGCGCGGAGCTGCACGGCTGGCTCCTGTCGCGCGCCGCGGGGCTCGCGCGCGTCGCCGTGAACCTCGCGTGGATCCCGCCGGGCAAGGAGTCGGCGATCTTCCATGTCCACCACCGCGAGGAGGAGTGGGTCTACGTGCTCGAGGGGAGGGGCGTCGCGGAGGTGGACGACGCCGAGCACGCCGTCGGCCCGGGCGACTTCCTCGGCTATCCCCCCGGCACGGCGCATCACCTGCGGAACACCGGGACCTCGGACCTGCTCGTCCTCGAGGGCGGCGAGGTGATCCCCGACGTCGAGGTGGCGGACTTCCCGAGGCTGCGGCGGCGGCTCGTCCGCGTCGGGGCCCGCGTCTCCGTCTACCCGCTCGACGCCGAGATCCCGTTCCTCCCGGGCGGCGGCGAGCTGCCGGCCGTCCTCTTCGGCGCCCGCGCGAAGGCGAACCCGCCGCGCGTGCTCGTCGGCGCGGCCGAGCGGGCCCCCGCGCGCGAGTACCGCCACCCCGAGAACCCCAGCTCGGAGGTCCACCTGACCGCCCTCTCGCGCCCGGCTGGCCTCTCGCGCCTCGCCGTCGTGCACACGCGCGTGCCGGCGGGGAAGGAGTCGTTCGTGCACCACGTGCACCAGCACGACGAGGAGTGGCTGTACGTGCTCTCCGGGCGCGGCACCGCCGAGCTCGGCGAGCGCGAGGAGGAGATCGGCCCCGGCGACTTCCTCGGCTACCCCACCGGCGGCGTGCCCCACAACCTCCGCGCCGCGCAGGGCGAGGACCTCGTGTACCTGCAGGGCGGCGACGCCTGGTCGCGCGGAACCATCGAGATCGTCGACATGCCGCGGCTCGGCCTGCGGAGGACGTTCGTGGGGACGCGGAGCACCACCTTCCCGCTCGACGCGGCGAGGGAAGGGCGCGGCACCCCCTCGCGCTGAGCGGCGACGTCGCGCCCGGAGAACCTCGGCGCGATCGGGCCCGGGCTCGGGCCTGGGCCCGGGGACCGGATCGAGAGGCCAGCGCCCCTACCGGAGCAGGCCGGGCCACCAGCGGAACTCGCCGTGGATGCCGCTCCCGAGGCGGTCGCCGGTGAGCGACTCCGTCTGGAGCACGGTGCCGTCCTGGCCGACGTCGAGGGCGGTCGGCGTGCGCGTCACGCCGGGCTCGCCGGCCGGGGCGGGGAGCGTCACGGTCCCGCAGGACGCCCCCGACGCCGCGACGATCTCGAACCTCGTCTGGTCGGCCGCGGCCGCGCCGGGCTGCGGCGCGGACGGCATGGGCAGCACGGCGTACGCGCGGCCGCCGCGGATCGTGGCGAGCCGGGTCGCCGGCCGGGACGCGAGCCAGCCCGGCGCCGGATCCATCGCGGCGACGCCGTCGCGGAAGATCCCTCGCCAGGCGCTCCCGTCGGAGAGCGCGATGGTGCCGTCGAGCAGGAGGTGCAGCGACGCCGGGGTGGCGTCGGCCGTCGGGCCCGCATCGAACCACGCCGTGATCGGCGTGCCGCTGCCGTCGTACCAGCGGGCGCGGACGTCCCCGGGGACGGTCGTGATCGCGAGCACGTGGTCCGTCCCGAAGGCGACGAGGAGCATCGTCGGGTGGTCGTCGAGCGGCGCCGTCCGCAGGAGCGTCCCCGACGCGTCGAACCACTCCAGCGCGGGGGCGTCCGGCGTCGCCGGCGCGGACGACGCCGCGATGGCGACCGTCCCGCCGTGCCCGTCTGGCGCGCTGTTCACGACGAGGTCCTGGCTCGTGCCGATGGGGGATCCCGTGGTGTCGAACGCGCGGAGCGCGACCGCCGGCGGCGGATCGTGCACCATCCCGGCCCACCCGGCGCTCGTCGGGTGGAACCACGGATCGAGGTCGGTCCGGCCGCTCGGGTACAGCAGCGCGATCTCCCCCTGCTGCGCCGATCCGTCCGGCGGGTAGAGCAGGAACCTCGCGCCCGACGCGCCGGTCAGGATCCCGAGCGCGAGCTGGCCGTTCGCGCTGCTCGTCGCGCGCCAGCAG
The DNA here is from genome assembly GCA_036391435.1 of Anaeromyxobacter sp. Taxonomy (GTDB): domain Bacteria; phylum Myxococcota; class Myxococcia; order Myxococcales; family Anaeromyxobacteraceae; genus Anaeromyxobacter. Next base: position 40,606 of record DASVZX010000262.1, read on the forward strand.
TTCGCGTGGGTGCCGGTGTCGAACCGGAGCGCGTGACCCGCGTCCGCGGTCGGCAAGAGGCCGCTGCACGCGTCCGGTGCGCCCGGGCTGGTTCCCGAGCCGTCGCCGGCCGGGGTCGCGCCGCCGCCCGACGCCGTGCCGTCGCCGGAGCTCGTCCCGCCGCCGGACGTCGTGCTCCCGCCGCCTCCGGATCCCGAGCCGCCGGAGGTGCCGCCGCCCGACCCGCCGCCGGAGCCTCCGCTCCCCGAGCCACCGCCCGTGGAGCCACCGCCCGTCGCCGGGCCGCTCGGCCCGCTCGTGCCGGTGGGGCTCGTCGGGCCGCTCGGACCCGTGCTCTTCCCCGGACCGCACGACGACACCCCCGCGATGGCCAGGGCTGCGACGAACGCCACCGCCACCGGTCCCGCGAGCTCCCGGACGCGCGCCATAGGCCCCTCCTCGCCCCGTCGGAAGGGTGGCCATCGCGGCGGCGGGCGCACGCGGTCGTGATCGCGGGGCGACCAGCCCGGCGGGCCGGCGGATCCAGCCGCGGCGTGAACACGCCGCGACGCCCGGACTTGCCGCGGACGGACGCTCGCCCGGCTGGTACGATGCCGTCCCGGGGGGTCCGATGACGACCACGCGTGCTCGCTTCGGGAAGCGCCGCCGGGGACTCGCGGCGGCGCTCGGGATCGTGCTCTCCGGCTGCTCGTTCACGAGCGTGCAGCGGCCTCCGCGGACGGTCGAGGACCCTCGCGTCGCGGATCCGTGCACGACGTCGGTGCAGGCTCCGATCGCCGACACGGTCCTCGCCGGAGCGGCGCTCGTCGGCGCTTACGTCGCGCTCGTCGTCTCGATGGTCGACCGCGTGAACACGTGCAGCGGCCAGACCGGCAGCTGCAGCACGCACGTCGACGTCGCTCCAGCGCTCGCGCTCGTGGGCGCGGGCGCGCTGTTCGGATCGTCCGCGATCTACGGGTTCGTGGGGACGCATCAGTGCAAGCGCAGGACCTCGCTCGCGGGCCGGTGCGCGTACGGCGACGCCGGCGCGTGCCGGCTGCTGAAGCCGGGCTGGGTGCCTCCGCCCGGGCTCTTCCCGGCGCCGAGCGCGGTGCCGCCAGGCGCCGCGCCGCCGGCGTCCTCGCC